>NC_019789.1:0-300000 GCF_000317835.1 Deinococcus peraridilitoris DSM 19664
CGAGACGCCGGAGGGCAGCATGATCAAGACTGGAAGAGCCGCGTTGGCCGGCGTGTTGGGAGCCGCAGCCATGGAAGCGCTCGCATTCGTGGCGCACCAGTCGAAGGTCAGTGCGCTGAGCATGTCCCGCTATGAAGGCAGCATCGTCACGGGCCGAACCGATGGCGTGGGCAGTCGGGCAGCGGGTATTGGTGCGCACGTGTTGCTCTCCACGCTGATTGCCTTGCCGTACGCGGCGGTACTGGAACGCTCCCGGTCCCGTACGAACACTGTGGGCGCGCAGCTGGGCCTGGTGCACTGGCTGGTCGCCGGCTTGGCCCTGCCAGGCTTGGACGCTCTGAATTCGACCGTGCGAGACGGACAGACACCACGGCTGAGAACTTTTGCCAGAGGGTACGGGCGAGGGAGCGTGGTGATGTTCCTCCTCGGACACCTGCTGTACGGCGTCGTCGTGACGCGCACCTATCAGTCCAAAGCGCGCTGAGTGCACCTGGTGATGGTTTATACGGGAACCTCGAGGGCAGCGGCCCATGCGAGGAACGCGTCGCGGAAAACGCCGAACTCACACCATGAGAGGTGGGCTCAGTGTTCACGAACCGGCATCATCGAGGATCAGGAGAGGTGCTGTCGCGTCAGGCAGAGCACAGTGTTCTGGTGGAGGCGGCGCTTGGGGGAGTGCACGCACTTGCCACCTCACCAGCAAAAGCAGCGTCAGCCGACACCGCTGGAATTCATCAACGCACGCAACGCCGAATACGGCCTCGTTCCTGTAGAGCGGGGAATGCGGTTCCCATGGGCCTTACTGATCCGATCCGTCGGGGCGGTGAATCTCCTCGGCACGCTGAATCAGTTCATGGTCGTGATTATGCTGCGCTTCGAGCTGCTCACGGAGGCGCGCGATCTTCTCCTGGGTCTTGCGGGCAGCCGCCTCCAGCTCGGCGGTGTGTGCCCGGGACGCTTCCAGTTGCCCTTCCATCCGGGTGATCGTGTGCGCGTCCCGTGCCGCGTTCGCTTCCAGCCCGGCAATGTGGGCCCGGGCCGCTGCGTCCTCGCATTCCAGCTGTTCCCTCTGCGCGGCATACGTGATGCCGCTGGCCTCCAGGGCCCGAATACGCTCCAGGGCGTCTTGACCGAGTCGGGTGAGCTCCAGGATCTCCCCTTCGACCTGCTCCCGGTCCGTTCGCAGCAGTTGCGTCTGTGCTTCCGCGCTCATCCGGCTGAGGGTGTCGATCTGCTGAACAGTGCTGGCTTCATGAAGCGCGAGCTTGATCAGCCCGTCCAGATCCGCCGCCTGTCGCTGCACCACCTGGCTCAGGTTGCGCAGCAGGTGCGCGCTGATGTCCTCGACCGGTGTTCCGCAAATCTCGGCCATGGTGCGCTGGATCGCTTCACGTAAGCGGTGAGCGGTCTCCAGCTGCGCCCGCGAGGCCTGCACGATGTTCTCCAGGGCGGTGACTTGCGTTCCGGCAGCATGGTGAAGGTCCGCCGGAGGGAGGGCGTGCAGTTGTTCCAAGGTGGACTTCATCACCTGGCGAAGGGAGTGGGTGAATTCGATCTGCTCACGTCCGGCGCTGATGAGCTGTTCCAGTGTGTCTCGCTGGGCGAAGCCGGCCGCACCGACGTGCTCGCGCGCTGCACTGAAGGCAGCGCGTTCGGTGGCAGATCGGGAGTCGCGGCGAGCTTCGTCGGGTGCGTCCGGCATGGCTTGCAGTCTAGCGTGCCGGAGGAGGCAGCAGCATTGACGGCGTATTGATCTCTGAAGAACTTTTCGCCCTCGGTGCATGTTGGTATCGGTGCAATGTACGGCTGTCCTGCCGCCGCAGGGTTCGGGTGTGCGCTGAGAATTGCCGCCTCAGCCGAATTCGGAACTGACCGCGTGGCCCTGGTCCCAAAAGAGAAGTTACTTTCTCCACGATCCGGGTGGTCCATGCACCGGTCGTGGTCGCCATGCCTCGCCCGCCGGTCACGATGGACGACACTGAGACTTTCCAGGGTGAACACCAGCGCGCGGTCGGCTGTGGTGAGTGACGTTGCCCCCGGTTCGAGATCCAGGCATACCACTCAAAATCGGGTGAGGCGACCGGGCAGCAGCTTCAGGTGCGGATGGTGCCGTCCACGCTGCTCGCTTTGCTGTGCGCTCAGGACTTCCCTCTCCCTCCCGGCTTCACGGTTGACCTTGTAGGCCCAGGCGAATTACCGGGCCTTCCATCGAGACGTTATCTCTTGTGCCTGTCGCTCTGCGCCGCATCGAGGGCATGTTCGGTAGGATGAATCCATGTTGAGACGAGAAGCGCTGAGAACCGCCCACCGGCCTCAACTCCAGGAGGAGCAGTGAGGACCCTAGTTTTCTTCAATCACGCGGGAGGTGTTTCGAAAACCTCGTCGACGCGCGATATCGGTTACACCCTGGCCCGCGATCATCAACTGCGTGTGTTGCTGATCGACGTCGATCCGCAGGCCAACCTGTCAAGCTGGTTGGGAGTGCCGCAGGTGCCGGACGAGCGCACCGTGCTGGGAACCCTGCTGCGCGATGAACCCCTGCCCGAACCGTACGCGGTCCACGGTTTACGGCTGATTGCCAGCAACCTGTGGCTGGCGTCCGCCGAGGCCCAGCTGCCCGGCGTGGTCGGGGGTTTCGCGCACCTTCGTCAGCAGGTCCGCCGGCTGCACGACCAGTACGACCTGGTGCTGATCGACTCTCCCCCATCGCTCGGTCAGCTGTCGCTCGCGGCGGCCGTGGCGGCCGACGGTCTGGTCGTGCCGGTACCGACGACCCACAAAGGCGTCGGCGGCATCGCGGGCGTCTTGAAAATGATTGAGACGTACCGCAAACTCAATCCCGGCCTGCACGTGGCGTGGTACCTGCCAACGCAGCACAATCCTCATACGCTGCACCACCGCGAAGCGTTGGCCTGGATGCAAGGCAACCTTTCCCCGCTGGGCAGCCCAATCAGTTACCGTCCGGCGATCTATCCGGACGCGCACGCCCAGAGCCTGCCGGTGGGCGCCTACCAGCCGGGCAGTCCGGCCGACCTGGAGGTCAAACGCGCGACGACCGAACTGCTGGCTGCATTGGACCTGGGGGTCGTGCATGGCCAGTAAACCGGGAGGGATTCCCCGCAAACGTCCGCCGACTAAGGACAAGAACGCCGGCCTGGAAAAGGACGGGGCACCTGCCCGCCGGACCCGACGTGCTCCGGTGTCAGCCGCCTTGAGCACCGTGGTGACCCGCGATCAGCTCGAAGCGGCCAAACCCGCCCGGGGCGCAACGCGGCAGATGCGGGTCGACGACCTGCGCCCCAGCCCCCATCAGCCTCGGCGGCACATGGACGCTGCAGCGCTCGAATCGCTGGCGGCGAGCATCAAGGCGCAAGGAGTGCTTCAACCCCTGCTGGTCCGCGAAACGCCCCGCGGACCAGAAATCGTCGCCGGAGAGCGCCGCTGGCGGGCTGCCACACTGGCTGGTCTCCAGACGGTACCCGTCGAGGTGCGCGAACTGAGCGACGAGCAGGTGGCCGTGGCGGCAGCCGTGGAGAATCTGCAGCGCGAAGATCTCTCGGTGATCGACGAGGTCGATGCCACGGTGACCATCATCGGGCACCGGCTGGGGCTCACCCGTGCGCAGGTGCCCGGCGTGCTCAACGCTTTACAGTACAAGCCGGAAAGCAACCCTGGGCAGGTTCAGGAACTCGAGGAGCTGTTCCGGGAGCTTGGTGGCAGTTGGCTCAGTTTCACGAAAAACCGCCTGCGCATCCTGGGGTGGCCAGAACCGGTGCTGAACGCCATTCGCGAGCACCAGCTTGGCTACAGCCTGGCGGGAATTGTCGCCGCCGCCCCGCAGGAACACCGCGCGGCCCTGCTGGAGATGGCTCTTGGGGGCGCCAGCCAAGCCAGGCTGCGAACCGAGCTGACCCGGCTCAAGAGTTCTACTTTTCAAAAAGTAGATGCGTTTGCCCGGGTGGAAAAGATGAGCAAGACTCTGGGAAACCGCCGCCGTTTCGAGGCCCTCGATCCACAAAAACGGCAGCGCCTGGAGCAATTGATGCGCGAGATCGACGAGCTGTACCACCTCTAAATGTGTTGATCGTACAGGAAGCAGGCGGTCGCCGATCCCTGAAGTACACGGGTAATCTCAGCACCCCTGGGCTTCAGGGCCCCGCACAGGGGTGACACCGCATTGAAATCCAGCGCCTGGGTGTCGACCTGCTCGCCAGCTTGCAAGGCGCCTTCAGCGGAGATGCGCATGTGGCTTCTCGTGCGGCGCCCCTGGAGTTGGTGATCAAGTCGAACTTCAGCACCCGTCCGTGGCCGTTCACCCGCCAGCCATCGCTGTTCGTGGAGATGTACCCCAGGATACCCGGCAGACGACGTGCTTCTTGCACATTGAAATCGAAGGCGGGGAGGTCTTTGAAAGGTTTTGTCCTGAGGCCAGAGCTCCCGTTGCTGAGCTGCGGGTGAGATCTCGGGCCTCGACGTGCTGATCAGCGGTGCAACTCGAAAAGTGTAGCCTGGTCGGAGCCGTCACGGAACTTCATCGCCAGTTTCAGGCAGGTGTTCTGGCTGACCTTGCTGGTCTTCCAGGTGTAGGTGTACTGACCGGACGGTGGGTCAAAGGTCAGGCTGCTGCTGGAGGCTGACACGGTCTCCTCGACTGCACTGCTGGTTGTCGCACTCGAGCAGGCAATCGGCAGCACCTTCGGGTAGTTCGCTGCAAAGACCTTCGGGCCCTTGTCGCCCCCGAGCTTGAATTACACCGGCACAGCCGAGCCGCCCTTCACGATGTTCAGCACTGTGTTGTCGACTGGGATGAAGAATCCGCAGAAGTCGAGATTTTCTTCCACCGCCAGTGTGGCGCAAAGAACGGTGCCCGCTCCCTGAGCGCCAAAGCGTACGACGCGGCAGGTAATGTCGGTACCAGCGTCAGTGTCAGCTTCAACGTGAACATTTCCGCTCGCACCAAGTCGGTTCCACCGACGGTGAGCCTCAGCGCGCCCGTATCGACCGTCACCGCTGCCCGCGAAGTGCTGCTCACCGCCAGGGCCATAGACGCCAGCGGCATCGACCGGGCGGAATTCTACCAGAACAGCAAGTACGTACATCAGGAGACTCAGGCGCCGTACGATCACCACATCGATTTCGCAAGCTCACGCCAGAACGGCGTACACCAGTTTGAAGCACGCGCGTACGACAAGGTCGGGAACGTCAAGACCAGCGAAGCGATCACCATCACCGTGAACATCCCGCTCCCACCGGACACCGTGAAACCCACCGTGACCCTCACGGCAGGTCCGGCGCAAGTGAGCGCGCCCGGGACGGTGAATCTCAAAGCGGACGCCCAAGATGACCGCAAAGTCACCATGGTGAAGTTCTACAAAGGCGAGATGCTCATCGCGATTGACGAGGACGCCCCCTTCGAAGTGAACGCCACGGTTACGGCGGCGGATGCTGGAACGGTGGCGTTTAGTGCCGTCGCGATTGACGAAGCGGGAAACGAAGGCGCCGGTGCAGCCAAGACGGTCACACCCACCCCGATTGATGGCATTGACACCAATTCTTTCCGTGGTGACTGGTGGTACCAGGTCCGTGAAGTGAGTGACGGTGACGATTACGACGGGTACGTGACCTGGACAGGTGTGGCCGTCATGGGGGATAGCAGTACGGTCATCACCGGGGATGCCTTCAGCTGCTCCGGCGGTGACAAGACCGCCTGCACCGCAGATGGGGACGCGATCCTCACGTACAACCGCAAGAGCATTGTTTTGAAATTCAACCACATGATGTCATCGTGCGATCTCTTGCCGCCTCACGAGTGCACGTCAGTCTACGCACAATGGATGGAAGCGGAGGATACCGACGCCATGTTCGCCGAAGCGAATGGTGTGACGCACATCGACGGCCAGGCAATGGTGCTGAAAAGGAAGGAGTTAGACTTCGGTCAATTCGCCATGCGTTCGCCGTGATAAACGGAGGCCACAACACCAGGGCTGACCCCGGGGTCAGCCCTGGTGTTCCATGTCAACTTCAGCCGACTATTTTGGGGTCTCCAGAAACCAGTCGCGTCTGGGACGCATCCCTGCGTTTCAGTTCCGCGGGCCTCGCCCAGGCTCTGGTCCAGGTCGGATCCCTCGATTCAGGCTACCTCAGCCTGCCGCCCGGCGAGCGGCCCGCAGTGTTCCGGCCTCTGGTCGAACACCGCCGGCATCACAGTGCTGCCGAACCGTCGTGCCATGTCAGCAAAACGCCGGGGTGGCATGAATGACGGCCATATCGTCACAGGTTTGACTCGACCTGAACTCCTCGTTCCGCCAGGGCATGCAGGAAGGAAGGCGCATTCGCGGGAGATACGAAGAATGGCGCTTTTCCGTGCCCGAACAGCAACACCCCCTGATTCGGGTTGCTCGTTACCGCCTGAACGCCCGTGACGCCGAGCGCGTCACCTCGCAAGCGAAAATGTCCGCTCAGGTAGCCCGGCAACCCCATCCCGAACGTCCGTGTGCCAAGCTGGCCCGCGGTCAGCCGAGCCTTCAGACCACGCAGGGGAATGCGTTGCACCCCCGACAAACACTGAATCATCAGGGCGTCCCGCGTGAGGGTGTACTTCAAACGCCGTGGAGCCAACCACAGGACGGCGGTGATGACGGCTGCCTCAACCAGATGCAGCAGGCTGAGGGTCACCTTTCCTGCGACCGGCAGGTCTGCCTTCGGAAGGAGCGCCACCAGCAGCAACAAAACAGGGACCAGCCAGACCAGCCATGAAAACACGGTGCTCACTGGACGTGCGACCGCAATTACTACTGGTTCAGAAAGTCCATCCTTGATTTCTTCAGAGGTATGAATCGAATTCACGGTCGGTGCCTCCTGCTTCTTGTGCACGTAGGATTGCCGTCAGCCCTGCCATCCGTACCGACGAGGAATATCAAGGGAAAGCCTGGGAGTCGCACGGACAACCTGACTCATCTCACTTCCATATACGCGCGGAACGCACTGGCGTTCCCATCTTCCCGCTCGGCACGACGCGCGGCTGCACGCGATGGCCTTGATCAGACACGAAACACCAGAATCAAACGTATGGACAGGACAGGCACCAAACTGAGGGCGCAGGGTGTCTGGCACGCGGAACAGGGCGACGGGCACCGAGGTGGGCTGCACGCGGGGAAACGTTCCGTGGTGCCGCACCCGCTCTTGAGGATCTTGCCTCAAATCCTCGGGTCCCGAGCAGGGTGAGTCATCAACGCCCACAAGCGCTGTCACGCTTGCGTGCCTTTGTGATGAAACCTGAACTCTGCTGCCAGGGTCTTCTCCTGTGCGTTGCGTATGTTGAGCATGGGAAGACGAAAGGAGCTTGACGATGTTTGAAGAACTCTTCGGAAACTCAGGCCGCAACGAGCGCTTCGCGCGCGCGCAAAACAACCACAACGACGTGGACCCGCATGAGGCTGCCGAGTACGTCGGTCAGTTCATGCAGCAGGCGCCGCCGGAAACGCAACAACAGGTCCTTCAGCAATACATTGCACAACTCGATCCCCGCCAGCGTCAGGCGCTCGCGCAAGCCATGATCCAGCACAACGGCACTCCAGTACAGAACGTCCGTGACGACGATGACGACGACATGATTCAAGCTTTTCAGCGTTCCGGTCAGTCCCTGACGGGCCAGCAGGGCAACCGTCCAGGGCAGGGGCTCGGGGAGCTCTTCGGTATGTTCGGCGGCATGATGGGTGGCGCGGGCGCTCAACAAGGCGGTTTCGGCCAGCAGCAAAGCCCGATGGGTGGCTTCGGCCAGCCACAACAAGGCGCTTCGGGCGGGTTGGGTCAGTTGCTGGAGAATCCCATGGCGCGCGCAGGATTGGTCAGTCTTGCGGCGATGATCGGCTCCAAGATGATGAACCGACGCTGAAACACCGTGTTGACGACGAGAAGCAAATCGCTGCCCCTCGTCTTCCTGGGTTCTCATACTCGCCGGACGGTCCGCCCGGCAAATCACCCGTGTGCTCCAGAACTGATTCGTCAAGGTCCGCGCAAGGTGAGTCATGGGTCTGGACTCCACTTGCTTTCTAGAATCGGCCGCATGGAGACTGAACAACTCAAAAAGCAGCTGCAACGCTGGAAACTCGGTGCGCTTCTCGCCCTTGCGTTTGCGGTCGGGCAGATGTCCGCGCAGTACTTCGGCGTGGCGAGTGCACAGCGCAGCGTCACCAAAGTGCAGCTGGACACCAGCAACTGCGACTTCGGCGTGTTGACCAGCAGCAGCCCGGAGCGTATTCCGGCAGGTTCGATGCTCGCGCAGGTGATCCGGCAAGGCGCGGTTCAGAACACCGCCTGGGTCTACAACACCTGCCGGTAACAGGTTTCCGATCACCACTGCGGCATCAAGGGCAGTCAGATTCCCTTGATGCCGCTCCCTTGCACTTTCCGCACGGCACCCGAAAGCTTCGCGTACGCCTGCCTTCGCGTCAGGGTGATGGTTTGGTCAGCAAAGCTGACCCGTGCTCGGCGTATGCGAAGGGCGGCCCCTGGGGTCCCCGCTCGCTAGACTGACGGTGATGCCGAGCTCCGCTGATGAACCTCACGGTGTTTGCCGGAGGCCCTGCTGGAAACAAGTGTGCCATTCGGGCCACATGACCCTGGATCAGGCGCGGCACTCCATACCCGAACATGCAGGAGCGGAGCCCGAACGTCCCGTGGCGCACCCTGCCTCCCCTTCACAACGCTGAGTCAGGGAAGGCGCGCACCGCCGGCCGCACTTCAGGGCAGCCATCCGTCGCTCCGTCAATGCGTCATAGAATGACGGCAATTCGCGTTACGCTACAGGCGTATGGCTGATATCCTTTTGTTCCATCACGCCCAAGGTCAAACCTCCGGTTTTCTCGCATTCGCCGATGAACTCCGGCAGGCCGGACACGTGGTCCATACGCCCGACCTCTACCATGGCCGAACTTTCGACACCCTCGAAGCCGGCATTGCCTTCGCGAAGGAACTCGGGTTTGACTGTATCGTTGCAAACGGCGTGCGCGCAGCGGACAATCTGCCTCCTGAGCTGATCTACGCTGGATTCTCGCTCGGGGTCATGCCCGCACAGAAACTGGCTCAGATGCGCCCAGGTGCGCGGGGAGCGCTGCTGTTCCATGCCTGTTTGCCAATCTCGGAATTCGGAGAGGCGTGGCCAAGAGACCTCCCAGCCCAAGTGCACGCGATGGAAGCCGACCCCTTTTTCGAGGAAGACCACGAGGCGGCCAAATCGCTCGTCGAGTCGACCGCTCAGGCGGAACTGTTCCTGTATCCGGGAAATCAGCACTTGTTCACGGACAGCAGCTTGCCCTCGTACGATGCAGGCGCCGCCTCACTCGTTATGCGACGTGTGGTGGCGTTCTTGAAACAGTGCTGAATACGAACTGCGCTTCGATGTCCGACCTCGAGCGCGCCAAGGTACGCGCCGACGCGATCACAGCGTGCAACAGCAAATCCTGAAGGTCACTCAGATGCAGAAGAAACATGGACAACCCGCGACATCCGTGTTTCTTCTGTCGGCCGTCGAGCCGTGCTTCCTGAAAGTCGCCTGTGACACACGTCCAACTGAACGTAACCGCTGGGCGTTCCGTCGCAAGTTCGACCCCGGCTGTCCGCAGCCGTCACGTAGTGCGGCTCACCTCCAGCCTTCTCCGCGACTGCCACACGAACAGAGTGAGGACACCCCACGCCGGTGAAGGCCAAAGATTGGTTTGTACCTCCGCGCGCGGCGCCTGGGGGAATCAGGTGCAGTTCGCGGCCGCACGAGCCCGGCAGGATACCGCCACCTGACGCAGGTCCGGGGCGGTTTCACGACTGCAGACCGGAACCAGAGGGGGACGTCCGCGAGGGCCAGAACATCCTCGCGGACGCCAAGTGTGCCCCATTTCAGCACGGCAGCGCTGAATACCAGCGCCCGTTCACGTCGGCTCCAGTGACCCATCACCATTTCCGACCCATGCCTTGTGCCATCACCCTGTCGGCACTGCCGAAAAACGGCAACACCGGTCATCCAAAGCGCTGCGCGTACACGCTGAGTTCCTGCGAAAGATCCTGCAGCTGCATGTTCATCGCCGCCTGGGTCGTACGTTTCACCAGATCAGCAGCGTCCAGCTCCCCGTTCACGATGGCGCTGCGCAGGGCCGCCAGAGTGGAGGTCGAAAGCCGCCTGCCAAACAACGCGGAGACGGTCTTGAGTGCTTCTTCCGCCTGGTCCTCCAGTGGAAGTTGCCGCCAGGCCCGCTCTCGTTGCTGGTCTTCCTCAGCGATCTTCGCTTCGAGACCCCGGGTCTGCTCGGCACGTTGCACTTCGAGCTCGGCCCGTCGGTCCTGACTGACAAAACCCTGTGGATCGGCATACTTTTCCTGGTCGTCTCGGATGATGTCAACCAGTAATGCCGCTTTGCTCCGCGCCTGATACCCTGACGCCACAATCGCATCGAATTTTGTGATTCGCTCGGTGATGCGTGCCTGACCATATTCATCGACGAGTTTCCGTGCCACTCCGGGCGCAACGCCGTGGCGGACGAGCTTGCCGACCAACTCTGGGTCAGCGACCTTCAAGGTGGTCTGGCGGGTAAATTCGTACCGCACGGATTGCTTTTCGCCTCGCCCGTCATAGTCGACGCGGCGAAGGTAACCTCGCTCGATCAGTTCCGCATGCGCGCCTTCCAGCGTACGGCGGATCTTCGCGGGTTTCTTGTCAACGATCTTGCAGGCGTCCGCCCATTCGATGATATTGACGTGGTACGTGGTAGCAGGGTCGTGTTCAGCGTCCGGCTGGTAACGCTGCGCGTCGAGCAAGCGGTACAGCGCACGGGTCAGCGGTCGCTCCAAACTCGCCAGGAACTGCAGGTTGAGGGGTTTGATGTACTGCGCGCGCACGGACTTGACAATCTCCTGCGCCAGGGTGAGGCGCAGGACACTTCCTCCCGACAGGTTCAGCCGATCGTTGTCGCTGGTGTACTCCAGCCGTTCGATGTAGCGAAAGCGCACGGTAGTCCAGCGGCCACCCGCACGCCAGGCCTCACTGGCGGTGTAGGTGGCCGTAGAGAGGCGGTCAAGGGATTCCTTGAGGGCTTTGTAGTAGTAACCGCTGGTATCCAGGCCGGTGACCTTGAGCACCTGATACGCGCTGGTGTCAAACGTTCCATTATCCGGGCTGCCAGCCTCGAGGTACAGGGTGATGAGCGCCAGGCTGATGTCATTGTCGAGTCCGTGCGGAACACCACCGTGCCGGGGGAGTGCGTCGCATGACAGGCGCGCCGGTCGACCGTCAACGACGAACTCGATAGCCCAGGTATTGTGCCCAACAGGAACGCGCTCCTGAATCGAGATCAATCCAAGACGAGCGACATTCGCCTCGTCGTAGCGTTTCAGTTCAGTGCTTTCGGGTGTGGCCGGACGTTTTCGTGGCATGCCGTTGCTTTGAATTGTACTGGTGATGTTGACTTCTTGTTGGATGTTCTTTTATTTGTATTTGAATACTTGATGTCAACATCAAGCAGAATCACGGGACGCCCTCTGGAGCGTCTGACCAAGGATGTTTTGGCCCAAGTCTTCCGATACGTTTGGCCCAAGTCTTCCGATACTTCGTGGCCCTCTCGGCCCAAGTCTTCCGATGCACCACATGTTTTGGCCCAAGTCTTCCGATACGTTTGGCCCAAGTATACCGATAGTCCCGGCCCAAGTCTTCCGATAGCTTCGGCCCAAGTCTTCCGTGTCTACTTCGTCCTGGGGCGAGCAAACGGCCCAAGTCTTCCGTGTCTGCTTCGTCCTGGGGCGAGCAAACGGCCCAAGTCTTCCGATGTGACGCTGGAGAGAAGTACGAGGACGGAAACGGCCCGATTTTACGGAGCGGAGTGGGCAATTCGGCCCAAGTCTTCCGTGTCTACTCCGAGTGCACGATTGCATTTGGGCCAAGTCTTCCGATATGCCCGGCAGTGGTCGTTCGGTAGTGTTCGCGAGGGTCCCAGCGTGACTTGCTGGCGCATCAAGCAGGTTGTTTTCGCAATGAACAGCGTTTTGGGTGGAATGGCACTGGTTTGTCCCAGCCTGATCGCGCGTTAGATAGAAGCAGTGGCCGGGCATTTTCGGCGACCCGTCTACACAATGGCCCAAGTCTTCCGATATACCATTCCTGTTACCCCCTTGGCAGACATCACCGATGACCGAGGTGAGCAGGGTCAATTCCTGTCCGCCTTCACCTGCGTTGATGAACGTGCCGGGAGCATGCGCCCCCACCGAATTGACGTTACTCACAGGTTGAAGCCCAGCCGCTTCACTTCGGCAACACGGAAGCAACATCGGCCAGATCCTGGTCTTGCTCGGGTTTGGTGGAGGGGGAGTTGAGTCTCGTCCAGAATGGGGACTGAGATGCCAAGACAAAGTGTCACGCATAGCGCGGAGTTCAAGCAGGAGGCCGTCCGGCTGGTCCTCACCAGCGGGAAGAGCTGTGCCGAAGTGGCCGCGACCTCGAGATCGCCGATTACTACCTGCTGGTCCGTTGGAAGCGACAGCGTGAGGCGCGCGAAGCGTCAGGGAAACCCAGCTTCACCGGCCGGGGTGTTCCAGCGCGCTCCGCGCAGGAGCTCCGCAGGGCTCAGCTCGAACGCGACCTCGAAATTGCGTGTCAGGAGCGTGACGTGCTGAAAAAAGCCGTGGCCTTCTTTGCCAAGGAAAGGACTTTGCTGGCGAATTCGAAGGTGTTGGGGAGGTGCAAGATGAGGCATGAGCCTGCACCCCGAACCAGTCAACGATATTCCTGAGCTTACCCAACAGGTCGCACACGCCTGCTTCCCCAAGCCGACGGCGCCCATGCTCATCCGTAACGAACTGGGCACGCTCTTTGCTGACCCTGACTTCGCCGCCCTCTACGCGGTGCGTGGCCAGCCCGCACTCAGCCCCTGGCGCTTGATGTTCGTCACGGCCTTGCAGTTCCTGGAAAATCTCACTGACCGACAGGCTGCCAACGCCGTGCGGAGCCGCATCGACTGGAAGTATGCGCTCGGGCTCGAACTGACAGACACCGGCTTCGACGCCTCAGTGCTCAGCGAGTTCCGAACCCGATTGGTCACGGGAGAGGTCGAGGAGTTCGCCCTCAATCGCCTGTTGGAGCTGTGCCAGGCCCGCAACCTGTTGCGAGCCGGAGGCAAGCAGCGCACAGACTCTACTCACGTGCTGGGTGCCGTGCGGCAGCTCAACCGGCTGGAATTGCTCGGCGAGACGGTACGCGCCGCCCTCAACGAACTTGCTGAGTACGATGGCGCATGGTTGCGCACAATTGTGGCGCCAGAGTGGCTTGACCGATACGCCCACCGGGTAGAGGACTACCGCTTGCCACGCGCCGAAGTCCAGCGCAATGCCTACCTTCAGCAAGCGACCGAGGACGGCTACGCGCTGCTCGCAGCACTCAACACCCACCCAAGGCGGGCTGAGGTGCTGGCCTTACCGTTGGTCGCCGTGTTGCAGCAAGTGTGGGACCAACAGTGCCGACACACGCGGAAGGGTGTTCGTCCCAAACGCCTCGACGAACTTCCTCCAGGTGCAGCGCGCATCGAAAGTCCGTACGACCCGGCAGCGCGCTACTCCATCAAGCGCCAGACCCGCTGGACGGGCTTCAAGGTTCATGTGAGCGAGTCATGCGACGACGAAAGGCCTCACCTGGTAACGAGTGTGGCGACCCTCAGTACCGGACAGGTTGAGCTGGGTGCTGTGCAGCACAGGAAAATCTAAAAGAACCAGGGGAAGCTGTGGAGGATGAACTCACGGCTTCCCGGCTCGCCGCACACGAGCCTCGCTCAGCTCCTTGCGCAACACCTTCCAGGTCTACGCAGCGACCAACGACAACGCTTCGCCGACATGCTGCTCGCCACCATCCAGGCCCAGCATGTCAGTCACCGAAAGCTCGCCCAGCACCTCCCTGGACACGCCCAGCCTGAAAGCAAAGAAAAGCGGGTGGCTCGCTTCTTCGCCTCAGAAGCCCTGACGCAAACTGAGGTCGCTCAGCTGATCCTGTCGCTCGTTGGCTCCAAGCGGGTCACCCTGATCATGGACCGAACAAACTGGCGTTTCGGGCAGTGCGAGCACAACATTCTGGTCATCGCTGTCCTTTACGCTGGCTACGCGATACCCCTGGTGTGGGACCTCCTTGAACATGGTGGGGCCAGCTCAACCAGCACGCGCATCGCTTTACTGGACCGCCTGCTTCAATTCGTACCTCGAAAGCGTGTTCGGGTCTTCCTGGCTGACCGTGAGTTTGTTGGAGCGCAGTGGTTTGCCGCCCTGAAAAAACGCCGGATCAGACGGTGTATCAGGATTCGAGATGACACATTACTGGACGACGTACCCGTGCGAGAAGCATTTACAGACCTCAAGCAGGGGCAGCTTCGGGGAGTCGTCGAACGCGAGCCGGTATACGGAACGCCCATGCAGGTCGTGGCCACTCTTTCACCTGCGGGGGAGCGAGTGGTCATCGCCTCTGACCTGTCTCTGTTCGACACCTTGGCCGAGTATCGGAAGCGATTTTCGATTGAGTGCACGTTCGTGAGGTTCACCCAATTGCTGGTCCAGAAGGAACTTCCAAAACAGACTGTACTTCAGCCCGCCGTCCGGCGGGCAAACTCCCATGGTGACAAGTTGCCAAGCGAGCTGTGAGGCCGCACGGAGTTGTACTCCCGGCGCCATACCCCGATAACGAACCGAGCCTGAGGCAAGCTCACGAACCAGTGGGTGTTGAGGCATTCATCCCGAAACCGACCGTTGAAACTCTCCACGAACGCATTCTGCACAGGCTTTCCCGGCGCGATGAAGTGCAGCTTAACGCCCTGCTCGTGTGCCCCAACGGGACGGGCGAAGCCCGACCCTCGTCCATTGATCCAAAGCCTTGCTGATGAACTCCGGACCGTTGTCGCTGACGATCACCTGCGGCTTGCCCCGCTCGGCCACCACCGAGCTGAGAAGCTGCGCCACTTTCTCGCCCGTGATCGACACATCCGCGTGGCACACCAAGCACTCCCGCGTAAAGTCATCGACTACGTTGAACACGCGAAACCGCTGCCCATTGGCAAGCTTGTCCGTCACGAAGTCCATGCTCAATCGTTGATTTGCACCCGTGGGCTTCTCGCTTGGAACACGGCCCTCAGCGACCACGCGCTTTCTACCTTTTCTGCGTACCGCTCACCCCTCAGCGCGATACACGCGGTACACCCGTTTGTGGTTCACCAGTTCGCCCTGACGTCGCAGCAACACGTGCAATCGCCGGTAACCGTACCGAGGCCGCTGAGCCGCCAGCTCCCCAGGCTGGTCGGCGAGGCGGCAGTCGTCCTTGCACCCCTGGTAACGGTGTGTGGATCGCCCAAATCCAAATACGCGCAGGGCGCGCCGTTCGCTGACTTTGAACACGGCCTGGTAGTGCCGCACCACGTTCCGCCGCTGAGCGGGTGCTACCACCGACTGGCCGAGCTTCGCTCGGCCTTCGGCCTCTTTCCCAGCGCGTCCTTGAGCATGGCGTTGTCAAGCGCCATATCTGCTACGAGCTTCTTGAGGCGGGCATTTTCATCCTCCAAGTACTTGAGACGCTTCATCTCGTCTGGTTGCATGCCGCTGTACTTGTTGCGCCAGAAGTAGATGGTCTTGGTGCTGATGCCGTAGGTGCGCCCGACCTCGGACACGCTCTTGCCGCCCTCGATGAGGTTGAGGATTTCGAGGATCTTCTCCTCACTGTATTTCTGCTGTGTTCTCGTCTTCGTCATACGACCTCCCGAACTGTAATTCGGAAGTGCCTTTGGACCAGTTTCCTGGGAGCATGTCAGTGGTGCCCCCTATCTTCGGGCTTATTCCCACCTACCAAACGCGTTGATGACCATTCCTAAACTCGCTCGGGTCGTTGGACGCGTATTCATTTGGCTGATTCCAGGCTGGTGTTGTCCGACCTGCGGTCATTGTTCAGCCCCGGCCGGTTAGTCAGACTGAACCCATGCACGCTCAAGTACTGCGGCTATACGGGCCACGGAAGCTGCAATGGGATGTTCAGCCGAGGGTTGAACTCCAGCCCGGCCAGGTCCGCTTTACGACGAAGCTCAGCGCAATCAGCGTCGCCTCGGAGTTGAGCTTGATCGAAAACCACGACTCCAATGCTTCCCCTCGTGCTGTCGGGTATCAAACGCTTGGTTGCGTCACTGAAATCAGCGAGGGTGTTCCCATCCCACCAGGGACAAGGATCGTCACGACGCTTGGTCACGTCAGCGAGGGGGTGGTGACGTACGAACGGTGTGTTGTCGTACCAGACGACGTACCTGACCGCGTGGCGCTCGCAGCCATTCTGGGCGAAGAGACGCATAAAGGCATCCGGAAAATCATGCCGCAAACGCATGACCGAATTTTGGTTGCTGGTGCGGGGCTGCTCGGTTTGTTGACCATCTTCAACTTGACCCGTCGTGGAGCAGCTGACGTGACTGCGATCGAGCCAGATGCCGAGCGGCGACAGCTTGCCGAACAGTTTGGTGTCGTAGTCGTTGCCCCTGGAGAACTTGGAAATCAGGAGTTCGACGCCGGGTTTGAGTGCAGTGCCAGTCCGGATGGGTTCGTGGAGTTGCTGTCGTCCTTGCGGCCTCACGGGCGGGCGTGTGTGCTCAGCGACGGAAACTGGGGCAGTTTGGTGTTGCCTCGCGCTTTTCACGACCGGGAACTTTTGGTTGTCGCATCCAGTGACGGTGAGGACTACCGGACCTATGCCGAGTGGTTGTGGCAGCATCCGGAGCCTCTCCTGACAAGGGTATTCGAGTCCTCGGTTGCGCCTGCCGATCTGGTGAACACTTTTGATCGGCTGCGTGTACTGCCTCGGCCCGTGTCCGTCGTAGTCGATTGGACGTGAGCGCATTGACGCCTCACCCCGCCTGCGTCAAGAAAACTCCGTTGAGACGACGCAAAGAAGTGGAAAGGCTAAAAGTACTTCCAGACTTCCCCGTCTGGCCGACCGGACCGGACGGTGCTCGACATCAGCGTCAACGAACTCTCCACAATCTCCTGAGTCATGGCGCTCCAGCCCTTCGGAATTCGCGCGTCAAACGTCATGTTGTACGTGTAACCGTCCCTGACACAACGCTCCGATCCACTCAGTGTGGTTGCTTCAGTCGCATAGGTCCACAACGCCATCTGCTGGGCCCCACCCGATGCCTCGCCGTACAGTCGGACGTTCCCTGACACAGACTCCTCTTGCACGTCGTACACTTCCAGGTTCGAAGTAAAAAACACGCGTGACGTAGCATTGCTGGACTTGAGCGTATAGGTGCAGTCGGGATTGGCGGGCATGGCGTTGAAGTCTTTCAGGTAAGGCTGAAGTTGCTGCGCGCTGGGCAGCGGGAGATTGAACTGACCGTTGGTCTGCACGACTGCTAAGGTCAACTGAAGGTTCATGTCAACGTCGAGGAATACCCGACGTGTCCGGCCTGGGTAAGCAACCCAGTCAACGATCGTCCCGCTCAGGGCTGTCATATTGCTCACTTCTTCCGGGGGCGTGGAAGGATCGGTGGTTTCAACTGGCGCTTTGGTTTCACCGGGTGTGGTGGTATTGGGTACGCTGGCACCACAGGCGAATAAGGAAAGCGTCATGAGGGTCAGAAATGCGAATCGAGCGGATGGCATATCAGCATCACGGTAGCAATCATTGCTGTACTCCATAAGCGCAAGTCACGCATACATCGGTGCTGCGTTCGCTTGTTCCGTACTACCTGGACGACAAGAAAAAGTGGCAGAGTCCAGATAGAAGCGGTCCGGTAACCTCGTCAGCCCTGAGCACGGCAAGGTAGGCCCATGCTCCTGACCGATCAGCAGTGGAACGTGTTCGAACCCCTCTTTCGCTCGCCACCACGCCGTACGATGGGCGAGGCCGACCTTGGTGTCTGTGCCCGGTGCGAACGTTTCAGTGCGCTTGAGAACACGCGACCATGGCAGGATTGGCACCGTAGCGGCGATGAGGTCGCCCGAATCAACGCGCCGCGACGCAGGGCGGTGAAGGCTGCACCTTCGGCCTTCGTCCAGGATGGGGCCTCACTTGATTCCCCAGGTGTAGTCCGCTACCGTAATCCCGATTAGTCCAATCGGAATAGTGATAGCAATTGATTCCACTGGCTACAAGGAGCCCCATGAACACCAAACGCGCCATCGTCCCGCTCGCCATCCTGACCCTCACAGCCACGCTCGCCCACGCCCAGTCAAACAAGACCATTATGGTTCAGCACGATGAAGGCACCACCAAAGCCCCGGTCCAACCTAAACGCGTCATCGTCCTCGACGAGGAAAGCCTCGAACTCGCCCTCGCCCTCGGCTTCGACATCATCGGACTCGGCAGCGGACGCCTCGCCCCCACTGACGTGAGCGGCACACGCATCAACTTCGAAGCACTCAAGCAGGGTTTCCTCGCCCGCCGTGACCTCACAGGCGTCACCTATACCGGCAACTGGACCGCCCCGAACCTCGAAACCATCCTCGCGCTCAAACCCGAACTGATCCTCCGCAGCACCTGGAACGGCAACACCGGCTACGACAAGCTCAGCGCCATCGCCCCCACCTTGTCGTTCAATCAGAACAAACCCGACTTCTGGAAAACGTCCCTTCGGGAAACCGCCAAGGTGTTCGGCCAGCAGGACAAAGCCGAGCAAATCATCCAGAACGTCGCACTCGAACACCAAAAGAACAAAGACAAACTCCAGCAGGCCGGCATCTTCAAAAAGTACCCGAAAGCCGTGGTGCTCTCCCCTTTCCCATCCGGTGAGGTGTACCTCTACACCGGGGACCGCGTCGCGAACATCGCTTGGGAGCTTGGCTTCAAGGACGGCTACCCCAGAGGCACCAAGGTCGACCCGGGCGGCTGGCAGGTCATCTCGCAAGAAGCCTTGCTGCAAATCACTCCTGACACCCTCGTCATCAACGTTCCCTGGGGCGACGGGAACGCCTTCAGCAAGTCCAGCGTCGGGCAACGCCTCAAGGACCGAACCATCACCTACCAGATGGAGCCCTTCAGCCCCTGGACCGGCCCCCTGGTCGACCAGAAAGTCTCACGCGACCTGACCAGCAGCATCCTCAAACAGTTCTGATCGTGAACACCGCAAAGCTGCTGATTGAACTGAACGCGCGCCAGCTGTACCTGAACGTACAGCCCACGGTGGCAGGACGAACACTCGATGAGTGCGTCGCGTCCTGGCCGTCGTGGCGGGCGCGTCTGCTGGCCCTGCGTCCTCAGCACCGCCCCGCGACCGCGGATGTCCTGCTGCTCAACGCCCTCTTCTGGCCGGTGAGCATGCTCCACCTCGCCACGGCCTTCATCCACGGCTTCCACGTCCAAGGCGAGGTGCGACTGGACTGGCCGCATGACGAACCACGGCCATTCGGCCAGCTGAACCTCATCACCACCACGTTGGTGCAATCCGGTGACCCACTCGGCCACGCAACCGGTCAGATTTTTCGTGCGAGCCAAGCCGTCACGCCCGCCACCCAACTTCGCGAACGCCTTGTAGTCCACGTCGCCTGTGACCGCGCCGTGCAGGCCCTGCTGGTCCTCGGCCAGGCAACCGGGCAGCCTGAACGAGCGGCCGAATGGGCGACGCGCCTCACGGAGGAGTGGCCAGTCCCTCACCGGACCCGCGTCCGCCAGGAAGAAGACGGAAACGTGATGGTGCGCTCCTCGTGCTGCTACCACTACCTCGACTTTGAACGCTGCGGCAACTGCCCTGCTGACCAAACCACAGCCCCGCCGGCCTGATGCCACGCCGACACGACTGGAAGGTGGATGAGTTGCCCAGACCGAACAAGACGCCGACATCCCACACCCGTATCCCTCAGCGCTCCGGTGTTCAGGAATTGCGCGGCCGCCCGTCGTGAGCGTCGCCCAACCGATTCCCACACGCCGCTGGACGGCCCGCACCCTCGCCTTTACCATCAGCCTGATCGTCCTTGTCCTCGGCCTGATCGCCTCCATCGCCCTTGGTGCCGCCAGCATCCCCTTCGGCCACGTCGCCGAACTCCTCGTACACCCGAACGACACCAGCGAAAGCCTCATCATCTGGACCCTGCGCCTTCCACGCGCCCTGATCGCGCTGCTTGCCGGCGGCGCCCTCGGCGTCGCCGGCGCACTGCTGCAAGGCGTGACGCGCAACCCCCTCGCGGACCCCGGCATTCTCGGCGTGGAAGCCGGCGCCGCCCTCGCCATCCTGCTGATGGTCGTGTTCTTCCCCACCCTCGGCGCCGCCGCGTTCGTCCCGCTCGCCTTCGCTGGTGGCGCCGCCGCTGCTGTCCTTACCTTCAGCATCGCCACCGGTGTCGGTCTCACTCCGCTGCGTCTCGCGCTGTCCGGGGTGGCCGTCGCCGCGTTCACCGCTGCCGCGTCACGTGCGGTCCAGATCCTCTTCGAGGACCGCGCGCAAGCCGCGCTGTTCAGCCTCGCCGGGTCCGTCGCGAACCGCACCTGGGAACACGTGCAACTCAGCGCTCCGTGGGTGCTGACCGGCTTGCTCACCGCGTTCCTCGCGGCAGGCCGCGTGAACCTGCTGTCCCTCGGTGAAGACGTCGCACGCAGCCTCGGCGTGAACGCCGCCCGGAACACCCTCGTCCTCACCGCGCTCGCGGTACTGCTCGCCGCGAGCGCCGTCAGCGTCGTCGGCCCCATCGGTTTCGTCGGCCTCGTTGCGCCACACGTTGCGCGCGGCCTCGCCGGACCAGATTACCGCGTCGTGCTCCCCCTCAGTGCGCTGCTCGGCAGCGCCCTGCTCGTCTGGGGTGACGTCGCCGCCCGTCTCGTCGACCGACCAAACGAAACTCCGGTCGGCATCCTCATCACCGCCCTTGGCGCGCCGTTCTTCGTGTATCTCGCCCGCCGCCTCGGAAAGAGTGACTGAACGGCGCGCACCCTCAGGACATCATGAAAAGCACCCCACTCGACCAACTAAGGCGCACCATCGCGCTGCTGCCTTTGCTCAGCGTCCTGCTGCTCAGCGTGAGCGTCCTCGCGCTCGGGCTCGGCGCGGTCCGCACCCCACCCACCGAGGTGCTGCGCGTCCTCACGGGCGGCGGCGATGAACTCACCACGCGCATCCTGCTCGAATTGCGCCTGCCGCGCATCCTCGTCGGCGCCCTCACCGGGGCGATGTTCGCCGCGAGTGGCACCGTCATGCAGGGCGTCATCCGCAACCCGCTCGCCAGCCCCGACCTGGTCGGTGTCAGCGCCGGTGCCGGACTTGCCGCGACCATTTTGCTACTGCTCGTACCGAGCGCACCCACCTGGGCGCTCCCTTGGGGCGCGTTCCTCGGTGCATGGCTCGGCTTCGCCGCCGTGTACCTCCTCGCCCGCAAGGGTGGCCGCGTTGCCCCCGTCCGCCTCGCCTTGATCGGCGTCGCCGTCGCCGCCGCCCTCGGCGCCACGCAGAACCTCATCCTCATTCGCGCTCCCGATGGGATCGGCGGCGCCCTCGCGTTTCTCACCGGTACTATCTACGGCGCCGACTGGGAACGCCTCACGCGCGTCCTTCCCTGGGCGCTTATCCTGCTCCCACTCAGCCTGCTCATCACGCGCCGCCTCGACGTCCTCGCGTTCGGCGAGCAGGTCGCCACCAGCCTCGGCATCCGCGTCGAACTCGCGCGCGGCCTCGCCCTCACCATCGCTGTCGGCCTCGCTGGCGCCGCCGTCACCGGTAGCGGCATTCTCGGCTTCGTCGGGCTGCTCGCCCCGCACCTCGCGCGTCTCCTCGTCGGCGGACTGCATGCCCGCCTGCTGCCCGTCGCCCTGCTGCTCGGCGCGATTCTTGTGATCGGTGCGGATACCCTGGGTCGTGCTCTCCTCCCACCCATCGAGATTCCCGCTGGGATCCTCACCACCCTGATTGGCGCGCCGTACTTCCTGTGGTTGCTGCGCCGCTCCGCCCGCACTTCGTAAGTCGAATTCCTGAAGTACCGGGCGTGGCGGCGCGAGGAATTGACTTACTCAGGCTTAACAGTTGAAGCCGTGACGTCAAGATAAATGAGCGAATCAGGCTCGCGCAGGCTTGACCTTCAATCGAGTAGTCATTACAATTCGGAAAAACCGAGTAATCCGCTCGGCTTTATAAGATCTGCGACGCCATGTGAACGAAAGGACTCTCTAATCCGAAAACTGCTCGTGGTTCCGGCCGCCCTTCCCGGTGGCGCTCTCGCCCAAGACGCGAACTACGAAGGCCGCCTGATCAAGCACGCGATGGGCGACACCTGCGTCCCACAAACCCAAAACGCGTTGTGCTCAACACCGGCGAACTCGACAGCACCTCCCCAAGTCCAACCGACTTGACCCACCCGCTTCACGAAAGCAGGAGCCATGAAACACCAATTGATCCTCACCGCCAGCCTGACCCTCACCACGGCCTTCGCGCAGAGCAGCCAGACCGTCAAGCACGAACTGGGCAGCACCGACATCAGAGGTACCCCCAAACGCATCATCGCCCTGGAAAACTCCTTTATCGACGCCCTCGCGCAGCTCAACGTAAAGCCCGCCGGGGTCGCTGACGACGGCTCCCCCCTTCCGCACCTCGCGGCGTACGTCAAAGGCGTCCCCACCGTCGGCACGCGCAACCAACCCAGCCTCGAAGCGATCCTTGCCCTCAAACCCGACTTGATCCTCGCCGACCTCGAACGACACAAAAACATCTACCCGCAACTCGCGAAAATCGCCCCCACCCTCGTCCTGAACTCCTACCGTGGTTCACGCGACGAACTCCTCGACCAGTTCTCCCTGATCGCGGACCTCACCAACAAGGACGCGCAAGGCAAAACCCTCCGCGAAGAGCATCAGCGGCTCTTCGCGAAAACGAAGCTCCTCACCAGCAAGAAGGCCGGTCCGACCGTCATTGGTGTTCTCGCCCCCAACGGCTTCTGGGTGCACTCCGACAAAAGCTTCCTCGGCACGTTGATCAAGGACCTGGGGCGCGACAATCCGGTCAGCCCGCAAAAGGATACGCAGTTCGTGATGAGCCTCGAAGGCCTCGTCGCCACCAACCCCGCCTCGATCATCCTGCTGCGCAATCCCGGAGAAGTTACCCCCCTCGACCAGTGGAAGACCAACCCGTTGTGGCAAAGCCTGCCCGCCGTGAAAGCCGGGCAGGTATACGAGTTCAACCGGGACCTTTGGGCCAAGGGGCGCGGCGTGATCGCCTTCAACAAAATGCTCGCGCAAGCCACCGCCAGCGGGTACCTGCAAGACCAGCCCGCCAAAGCAAACTTCGTCGATCAAGCCAAGTAAGCCACCTGAACGAAAGAACCCTCTGATGCACAAACTGCTCGTGACCACCCTGCTCGCCCTTCCCGGTGGCGCCCTCGCCCAAGACGCGAACTGCGAAGGCCGCCTGATCAAGCACGCGATGGGCGACACCTGCGTCCCGCAAACCCCCAAACGCGTCGTTGTGCTCGACACCGGTGAACTCGACAGCACCCTCGCCCTCGGCGTGAAACCCATCGGCGCCGTCACCGCCCTCGGCGCCGGCTTCCCCAGCTACCTCAAAGGCAAAACCGACGGCATCACCGACGTCGGTACCATCGCCCAACCCAACCTCGAAAAAATCCTCGCCCTGAAACCCGACCTGATCCTCACCAGCAAAATTCGCCACGGCAACATCTACGAGCAACTCAGCAAAATCGCCCCAACTGTCATGGCAGAAACCGTCGGCGTCGTCTGGAAGGACAACCTCAAACTCAACGCGAAAGCCCTTAACCGCGAAGCCCAGGCGAACAAACTCCTCAGCAATTACTACGCGCGCGCGAAGAAACTCCAGGCAGGCCTCGGTCGGGACCGACTCAACACCGAGGTGTCCATTGTGCGCTTCGTGCCCGGCCAGACCCGCCTGCAACAGAAAGCCAGTTTTATCGGCACCATTCTGGAGGACGCCGGCCTCAAGCGCCCGAAATCGCAGGACAAGGACGCTTTCATGGAAGTCGCCACGCCCGAACGCATTCCGGACATGGACGGCGGCGTGCTGTTCTACAGCACGTACGGACCGGCGCAGCAGACCGATCAGCAGCTGTACCTGCAGCACCCCTTGTGGAAGCGCCTGAACGTCGTGAAGGAAGGCCGGGTGCATGCGGTAAATGACGATTACTGGTTCCTCGGCATCGGTGTGATCGCCGCAAACAAAGTCCTCGACGACCTCGAACAACACCTCGGAAAACGCTGAGAACGACAAGCTGTGGGCGCACTGGCAGTTACTCGCGCACCCATTTCGCTGGGCCGCTGCGAGTGCAGTGAAAAGCACAACACACGGAACGCGCTCGCGCTTGCATTCCGGTTTCCAAGAGTGTTCCTCACAGACGAGGGGGTTATGGTGTCTTCTACCGTGTCAGAGTTCGCTCCGTTCACTCCCACCCGGCCCGGAGCGCTCAGCACCCGCACCCTCAGCCTCCGCTACGGCACTCGGCGCGTCATCGAGGACCTTGATCTCACCCTGCCCGGCGGCGTCACCACCATCATCGGCGCGAACGGCTGTGGGAAAAGCACCCTGCTGCGCTCCCTCTCCCGACTCCTCAACCCCGAGAGAGGCAGCGTCCTCCTCGACGGGCACGACCTGCACCGCCTCCCCACGAAGGTCGTCGCGCAGAAACTCGCTATCCTCCCCCAGGGTCCCAGCGCGCCCGAGGGCCTCACCGTCGAGGAGCTCGTGTGGTTCGGGCGTCACCCCCACCAGGGCATGTTCGCGCAGCGCAGCAAAGAAGACCGTGACATCGTCGCGTGGGCGCTTGACCACACCGGCATGCGCGTCTTCGCCACCCGCCCGCTTGAAAACCTCAGCGGCGGGCAACGCCAACGCGCCTGGATCGCCATGAGCCTCGCCCAGGGCACCAGCACCCTGCTGCTGGATGAACCCACCACGTACCTCGACCTCAGCCACCAACTCGAAGTCCTTCACCTCGTCCGGCGCCTCAACGAGGAGGAAGGCAAAACCATCATCATGGTCCTCCACGACCTCAATCAGGCCGTCCGCTACAGCGACGAACTCGTCGCCGTCCAAGGCGGGAAAGTCTACGCTCAGGGCCACCCCGCCAGCATCATGAACAAGCAGCTGCTGCGCGACGTGTTCGGCCTCGAAGCCCACCTCCTTGAGGATCCCGACACCGGCAGACCCTACGTCATCCCGTACGGCATCGCCAGACGGTCAAGTTCCGAGGGGAAGCCTGACGGTGGGAAGGCCGTTTGACGCTTGGTTCACATGCGCACTGGCTCAGCGACACTGTGGGTATTCATCGTTTTGTCCGCATCTCAGCTGGTAGTGGGTTCAAGGTAATGACGCGTTGTAGCGGTGAATGAAGAGCCAGACCAGGGTTTCGAGATGATGCTGGTTACGGCTGAAGGACAAGGATTTGCGCACCAGATGGGCCAACCTCGCCCTCAGCGTGGCGTTGAAGCGCTCAATATGCTGGGTCCCACCAATTCTATGCAGCCCACCAAAGACCACACTCTGGTAGGCGGCCAGACGGTCCGTGCGACACTCCGCGCTCAAGTACGCTGTGGGCAGGCTTTGCCACAACCCGTAAGCCCCCAGGACGTCCCGCTGGCCCACAAAGCAACCGACGATCTGGCGTGTCGCCCGGTCCATGGCCAACCAAATCCAAAGGTCACGTGAACGCCGACCGACGAAGGTGCATCATTCGTCGCACTCCAGCACCCGTTGCGGAGTATGGGCCTGCGTCAGGCTTTTTTTGCGCTGACCACCTCATCCTCGACCCTGTGCACCACGAGCTTCTGGAGTTTCTTGAGGTGCAGGCGTAACCAGCTGCGACTGACACTGCTCACCCGGCAGATGCCCCGATGGGAGAGGCGTTCGCTGAGCAGGCGATCGACCAGGGCTTCTTGTTCAGGGGAAATGCGATGCCAGCTGGCTTCGAAAGTGAATTGATAGCCGCAGGCTCGGCAGAGAAAGCGCTGCTTGCCACTCTTGACGTGGCCGTTCTTGACGACGGAGACCGACTGACAGCGGGCACAGCACGTCGTGTTCATACTCCATTCAACACCCGTCATCCTCTTAAAGCCACTACCTCCAGGGAGCCCGGTGTAAGAGCCGTGTGACGTTAACGGGACTACGATTGACTGGCGTACAGCCCATGGGAACCCAGCCTACCAGCATCGCCATCATCTCGGACTTCGTGTTCTACTACTACCCGACGCGCCTCCTCGCCGGCATCCAGTCGGTTCTGAAGCAACGGGGGATCACAAGTACCATCTACCAAGGTGGCGAACTGCGGTCGGAGGGGCATCTCTACCGGAAAGCCAACGACATCTACCAACTCATACGACGCGAGCAGCACCAGGGACTGATCCTCTTTTCCCAAACGCTCAGTCGCAAAGACACGTCAGATGAACTCCTCCAGTTCATTGAGCCTTTCGCGGACCTCCCAATGGTAAGTATCGGCCGCTCCATACCCGGCGTGCCGAGCGTGTCCATCGACAACACTCCTGGAATGCAAGCCTTGATGGAACACCTCATCAAGGAACGTGATCACCGGAACTTCGCATTTGTCCGCGGGGTTGTCGGGAATCTCGATTCCGACGAGCGCGAGTGGATTTTCAAGGACGCACTCGCCAAGCACCAACTGCCCTTCCACCCAGGGTTGATTCTCAACGGGGACTACGACCCGCAACATGCGTACGCCGAAGTCACGCGATTCCTGAGCAGCGGAGCTCAGGTGGACGTGATCGTTTCCGCGAACGATGAAATGACCGAAGGAATCACGCGGGCTTTACGCGAGCGGAACCTCCGGATTCCTGAAGATGTCGCCGTTGTCGGGTTCGACGACAGTGATGACTTCCGCAGCGCCGTTCCTCCGCTCACGACTGTACGGCAGCCTTTCTTCGAGCAAGGACGCGCAGCTGCCGAGGCGCTCCTCGCCCTGATCGACCACGGCAGCACTCCTCTCGAGGTGCGCCTCGACACGCAGTTGATCATCCGGCAATCCTGTGGCACGTCATCGAGAACCGCCCTCAAGCCACAGCACGTAGCGCCGTCCTTGGATACACAAGGGTGGAGTCATGCGCCGCGCGAACAACAGCAAGTGTTCGAATCCCTTTACCAGGCCACACTCGACCCGAGCAAACGAGCAGAGTTCCTCCTATTCTGGAAGAACAGCATCACTACCTCGCTTCAAGCTCATTCTGACGTTAACTCCTGGTTCGACATCCTGCAGTCCGTCAGGGAGAAACTCAGACCCACACTGTCCGGAGACACCCGCGCGGATTTCGATGACTTACACGCGTCCGCACTCAGTATGCTGTACAGCGCCCTCAAAGGGACGCTCACGAGTAGGCGCGCCAGGGAGTCCAGCCGCGCCTACCTGATCAGTCAGATGTCCGCTGCTCCCACATTTGAAGAACTGCTGAAGGGCGTGGACGAGTACCTGACGCACTACGGGATGCAGAGTTTCGCGCTGGTCTTCTACGAGCCTTTTGGACCTACCCCGGCGAACGCTGCGCGGGTGGTGCTTGCGCGCGGAATGCCGTCTCCGCCTGCCGTGGGGATGTTCAACCCGCGCGGCATGCTCCCTGATGTCATGCGTGCCGAACTGGCTCGCAGGAACCTGATGGTGGCGCCACTTTACACCTATGACGTGCATTACGGGTATGTGGTCTACGAACGACCAAACCAGGTGTACTTCGATGATGAGACACCGTTACGGACCGTGATCAACGCTTTAGCGCACTTCAACGAGAGAACGGCGGTGAAGCAGTACGCTCAGAAACTTGAGCATCATTCGGACATCCTGGAACAGGAAGTGAAGGCGCGCACTCGGCAGCTGGAAGATGAAATTTTGGAGCACCAGATGTTGGCCCGGCGATTGGACCACCAAGCGAACCACGATCCCCTCACGGGACTTCCGAACCGCACCTTCTTTACTGAACGGCTCGCCTACGCCATTAGACAAGCGGAGGTGAGCGGCTACTTCACCTCGTTACTCTTCGTGGACCTTGATGATTTCAAAGGCATAAATGACACCCTCGGGCATGACGTGGGGGACAAGGTACTCATCACCGTCGCGCAGCGCCTGCAGGGCTGTGTACGCCAAGAGGACTTGGTCGCCCGCGTCGGAGGCGACGAGTTCACGGTGATCCTTCCGTTGTCCGGGGTGGGCGAGGCGACCGCCGTCGCGCAGCGGATACTCTCCGCGTTCGCTGTGCCGTTCGAGGTGGGAAACCGTCAGTTTTATCTGGGCGCTTCCATCGGCATCAGCGTCTCCCAGGAAGCTGGGCTGAATGCTGGTACACTGCAACGGCACGCGGACATGGCGATGTACCGAGCAAAGCATCGCAAGACCGGGTACGAGGTCTTCGAACCGGACATGAACCGGCGTACTCTTGAACGCCTGCAACTGGCCAGTGACCTCCGCAGGGCCGTTGAACGGCAGGAACTCGAACTGCATTACCAACCGCAAGTGCGGTTGCGTGACGGTGAGTTGATCGGTGTGGAAGCTTTACTGCGTTGGCGCCACCCTGAACGCGGCATGATTTCCCCTGCGCAGTTCATCCCCCTCGCAGAGGAAACGGGATTGATCGTGCCGCTTGGAGCGTGGGTGCTGCAAGAGGCGTGCCGACAAGGCGTGGAGTGGGCAAATCAGGGGCACGCTTCCTTCCGGATAGCTGTAAACGTCTCCGCGCTGCAATTCGAACGGGATGACTTCGTGAGCACAGTTTCTGCATCCCTCGCTTCGACGGGCTTCGCTTCTGAGCGCCTGGAGTTGGAGCTCACCGAAAGTATCGTGATGCGCGACGTGCGCGAAACCACGATCCGGATGGAACACCTTCGTCAGCTTGGGGTGTCTATCGCAGTCGATGACTTCGGCACGGGTTACTCGAGCTTGAGTTACCTGCAACGCCTGCCATTGAACGTCCTGAAGATCGATCGTTCGTTCGTACAGAACTTGAGGGACGCAGAGAACGCTCTTCCGGTAGTGAAAGCCATCGTTGGACTCGCCAATCACCTCGGCTTGAGTACCCTTGCGGAAGGTGTCGAGACGGACAGCGAGTTGCAGCTGCTGCTGGACGTGGGCTGCGATTTCGCGCAAGGGTACCACTTTGCGCGGCCATTACCACCAGGGGAAATACTCGCTTTTTTAGAGCAACAAGCGCGGAAAATGATTGAACGGCACCATTGAAGAGTCCGGGGTAAGTCGGGCAGTTGCTCCAGACTTCACCAATCTAATTTCATTTGAAATGGGTGTGATGGCTTGGAGCTTCCGGTGATGATCCTGATGGGGTTATGGCTGTTAGTGGTTAGTCCGCAAGTGAGAGCCATCAGCTGCTGTGATAGGACTGGCAGAGCGCCTCGTACGTCAGCACGAACGCGCACCCCAACTGAGCGATAGCGATTCAGCTCCTTGAGCTTTTGCACTCGGACTGATTTTGCTCCTGCTTTGAAGTTCACCTTTGGATTGCTGAATTGAAGGACGACGCTGAGGAGGGCGCTCAAGAATACCTCCGTTCGAGCGGTCGCCAGGAATGAACTTCAGGCTGTTTACGTGGCTGTATGACAGCTACCAGCGCCCGATGCCGCGCTTGAGGTTGTCATCAGATCATTTGGCGTAAATGCGTGTGGTTTCGAGGGTGCTGTGTCCCAGGTGCCGTGCAGCGTCGTCCAGGCTGAAGCCTTCCCGAACGAGGCGGGTGCCAGCGTGGTGCCGCAGGGCGTGGAAGCCTTTGTAACTGACGCCGGCACGGCGGCATACAATGCCGTAGTCGAAAGCTTCTTCGCCTGCTCGAAGCGGGAGGAAACGGATGGCGCTGACTATGCGTCCCGGCATGTTGCGCAGCAGCGGATTTTGTCTTTCTGGAGGTTTGGTACAACCGCCAACGCCGCCACTCCACGCTTGGTTATCTCAGCCCAGTGGAATTTGAAGCCCTCCATCTTGCCAAGCAGCTGGCCGCCGCTTAACCTCAAGTGCGCAAAACCGGTACAACCTCATCAGGAGTCTGGCAGCGAAAACGAGAACGCCGCGCCCTGACCTGGCTGGCTGTGCGCCCACACCCTTCCCCCATGGCGTTCCACAATCCTCCGTACGTTCGCCAGCCCAATTCCCGTTCCTTCAAACTCATCGGCCCGGTGGAGACGCTGAAACACCCCGAACAGCTTATCGGCATACTTCGGATCAAAACCAACCCCGTTATCGCGGACCGTCACCACCACAGCCTCCGCGCCTTCCTCCGCCCGCACTTCGATGACAGCACGGTCACGCTTCCCTGAGTACTTCAAAGCGTTCGAGAGCAGGTTGGTCATCACGGCCTTCAGCAGCGCCTTGTCCCCGCGAACCACAGGCAGGACAGACACCCTCCAATCGACATCACGACCCACCATGTCAGGTTCGAGTTCAAGGATCACGGTTTCCACCAACTCATTCAGGTCGACTGCCGTGACGTTCAACTGCTCCCGACTGAGACGCGAGAAGGCGAGCAGGTCGTCAATCAGCTGGTTCATGCGAATGGTGGAAGAGCGAATAACACTCAGGTACCGACGGGCTGTACCGTCATCGGTTTCCCCGAGGCGCTTTTCGAGCATCTCGGCGAATCCACTCACGTGCCGGAGTGGGGTGCGCAGATCATGCGAGACCGAATACGAAAAAGCGTCGAGTTCCTCATTGATGCGTTCGAGCTCTTCGGTACGCTGCGCGACGCGTTGTTCCAGCGTGGCATTCAGCTCCTGCATCTCCTGTCGTTGCCGGTCGCGCTCGTCGAGCAGCTCACGCAAGGCCAGCGAAAGCACCGCCGCTTCGGTGTAATGCCTCGTGACTGGAATCTGTACGCCTTCCCCGGAACGCAGGCGGTTCGCTGCCACGGACATAAGGCGTAAAGGGCGCGCCAGGTAGCCCGCGGCGAGGACGCCAAGCAGCGTGAAGGCCACGGCAGCGAGGATCCCCAGGAGGACAATTCGCTGCTGGAGCGCCCGGACGGGCGCGAGGGCGGTCTGCTTGTTTTCTCGGACGAGGACCTGCCAGCCGAGACCTGGATAATCCAAGTGGCCACGTGTGGCGCTATGCCCAACCAGGTACTCCTGGCCGTCCAGCCGCTCCACAGCGTCAGCCGTCCACCGGTCACCGGACCCTGGTGGCTGAGGGTAAGCGCGTCCGACCAGTGCTGACGGTCCGAGAAGCACCGTGCCATCCTGAGCGAGGACCAGCGCTTCGACGTGATGTTCTCTCGGGGTGGACTCCAGCAGGGCCCGCTGGGCGTTCTGCGCCCAGGACCAGCTGAGGTGAGAGCCGAGCACACCCACGAAGCGGCCTTGCAGGTCGTATACGGGTGTGCTGACATCCACGAAGCGAGGTGGAGAGCCGTCATGGCTGGCAATGTGTTTGGCGAGCAGCAACGCTTCGTGCACGTCACTCACGCTGGCGCGTTGTTTTCCTTGCTGGAACCAGGGTCGGGCGGAGACGTTCGCTCCTTCGAGCAGCGCGCCGGTCGCGACACGGACTCGACCGTCGGGATCGGTCAAACCAATCCAGGCGTACGCAGGGTAAGTGACCTGCAGTTTATCGAGCAGGGCACGCTGGAACCTTGGATTCGCGGAGGGTTGACGGATGACTTCGAGGGTACTGATGACTTGCAGTTCGCGGTAGCGTTCGTGCATTCCGCGGTCGAGCGTCAAGCTGAGCTGGTACGCGAGTTGCTTCAGGGAGTTGTGGACGTCCTGCTCGACTTGCCGGGCGGCAAGGGTTCCCACGGCTGCGGAAAGGAGGAAGGTGAGGAGCAGCGTGATCAAGGCGATGGTGAGCGCCAGGTGCGTCTGGAGGGGAGCGAGTTTCGGCATGAACGTTGGGCTCCGTCGGGCTGCGTTGAGGCTGAATTTAAGGAGGTGTACGGGCGTTTGTGGGCCGGGGGTCCGGGAGTCACCGGACGGGCACGCGCCCTTCGAAGACAATCGTAAACACGTTTAGCGCTGATCGCCAATCCTTCACGGGCATCGACCACTCGCTCGACGCTCGTTGAATCGCCAGGAACAGCACCTTCAAAGCGCTTTCCTCATTCGGGAACGACCCCCTGGTCTTGGTGACCTTGCGCAGCTGAAAATTCAAGGACTCGATGGCCTGATTACAAACGACATTTTCTGTTTTGTTCGGCCTGCCCGCCTCAAGTTGCGCGCCTGGCAGCCGGCAAGAAGAAGATCGACACAAGGAGGTGGTTATGCCACGCCAAGCGTCGATCAAGCAGCCCATCCAGATCCAACGGACCATTGTCGAGCACCCCGACCTGCGGAAACTCGACCGGGCCTATCAGTTCCTGACGCAGTGGGCAACCCAGCCTCCCCAACGGGAGGTCAATGATGCGAGTAGCCCTGTACGCCCGAGTGTCAAGCAGCCGCCAAGTCCAGACGCAGACCATTGAACAGCAACTCGAACGCCTTCAGAACACAGCGAACGAGCGCGGCCACCATGTCGACGCCGACCACATCTTCCGTGACGATGGACTGAGCGGCGCCCGCCTCAACCGCCCTGGCCTCGATCGGTTACGTGACCGCGTCACACAGCACGACGTGGACCTCGTGCTCTGAAGTTGCAAGGGTTTGGTGGAGGGTCAGTTCATGCTGAGGGCTTGCTCCTCGAAGGCCACCGGCGAGCGGTAGCCGAGCGATGAATGACGACGTAGCCGGTTATAAAACACCTCAATCCACTCGAACACCTCACTGCGCGTCTGGGCGCGAGTTCCACGGGCCTGCCGAAGATCAAGTTCCGTCTTCAAGGTGGCGAAAAAGCTTTCCTGCACAGCATTATCCCAACACTCCCCTTTGTTGCTCATGCTCTGCACGGCTGCCAAGCGCTCCAAGGCTTGCCAGTACGCGTCGCTGGCGTATTGACTCCCCCGGTCGAGTGGTGGAGCAACCCTGCCCCAGGGTTCCTCCGCTGTCTGGCCATGTTGAGCGCGTCGATGACCAGCGGCGTGTGGAGACGCTCGTTCAGAGACCAACCGACAATTCGCCTTGAGTACAGATCCATCACGGTGGCCAAATACAACCAGCTCTCTGTCGTGGGAAGGTAGGTGATGTCCGTCACCCACTTCTGGTTCGGGCCGTTCGCCTTGAAATCGCGGTCCAACACGTTCTCCGCGACTGGGTGGGTGTGTTTTGACTTCGTGGTGGTGCGGAACTTTCGCTTGCAGCGAACCTGGAGTTTGGCTGCCTTCATCAGGCGCCCGATTCGTTGGCGGCTGACCATGAGTCCCTCTTCGGCCAGGTCTTCCTTGATCCGGGGTGTCCCGTACGTTTCCCGGCTCCGCTGATGGTAAGTGATGATTTTTGCCGTCAATACACGGTCTTTTTGCACTCGATTGCACTCCGGCCTTCTCCGCCAGGCGTAATAGCCGCTCAGACTGACCTCCAGCACCTCGCACATCAGTTCCACTGGGAACGCCTCCTGGTGCTGATGGATAAACGCAAAGATCAGCTTTGTTTGGCGAAGAAGCGGGCAGGCGTCCAGGGGGGCGTCCGTTCTGCCCAAGACAGGCCAGTGCTTTTTTCAGGATGTCCCGTTCCTGACGGGTGATTTCCAGCTCACGTTCGAGCTGCTTGGTCCGGGCTTCCTGTTCAGAAAGAGCCATGACACCACGCCCTGTGAACGCCGGGCGTCCTGTAGCAGCCTGGGTCTCCTGCTGCTTTTTCCAGCGGGCCACGTAATTCGGGGGAACACCCAGGTCGCGGGCGATCTCGGCACAGCTTTTCCCTGTAGTTTGAACCAGTCGGACGGCTTCCTGCTTGAACTCGGCTGTGTACTGCTGCTTCGGGGTTACCATATCCGTCTCCAGTGTGGATCACACTGAACTTCCCCTCCACAAAACCCTAGCAAGACCAGCCGGCGAGTATTTTCACGGTGGTGCTTTTCCCGGCGCCGTTCGGGCCGAGGTACGCGACGCTCTCGCCCGGCTGGATGCTGAAGGTCACGTCTTTCACGGCGTGCACCATGCGATACTCGGGGTTGAGCAGATCCCTGAAGGCTCCACCCAGCCCCGGGCGTTTCTTGGGAACGCGGTAGGTGCGCTTCAGGTGCTCGGCGTGAATGATCGGGGAGCTCAAGGGCTCGTCCTCCACCTGGATGGTCGGCTCGGCATCATCGGAGTGTCTCATTCGCTGATTTGCTCCAGGGTGCGGGAAACGCAGGGGTTTGTTCACGGGTGCTCCTCCTGTGACGCGGCGCACACCGACACGCTACACCTTCCAGTAAAGTGGAAAGTCAAGAGGCTTGCATCCCAGGGAGGACAGCATGAGCACCACACGACCAGAATGCCTGCGCATCGGGGAACTCGCCCGCGAATTCCACCTGAACCCGAAAACCATCCGCTACTACGAGGACATCGGCCTGCTGCCCACACCCGAGCGCAGCAAGGGCGGCTTCCGCCTGTACGGCCACGCCGACCGTGAACGCCTGATCTTCATCAACAAAGCCAAAGCGATCGGACTCAGCCTGGAGGAAATTGCCGAGCTGCTCTCGGTGCGCAAGTCCGGTGGCAAGCCCTGTAAGCACCTGCTCGGCCTGCTCGACCATAAAGTAAAACTCCTCGACCATCAGATCCGCACCATGACCGAGTTCCGCCACGAGCTGATCCGCCTGCGTGACGAGAGCGTCATCGCCGACGAATGCGACGGGAAAATCTGCGCCATCGTGGAGCGCTACGAAGCCCCGCGAGGAAATGACGGCGTGAGCAGCCATGAGCGGGCTTTGTTGAACTTCAATCGCGAGTCTTAACGTTCCCTCAACTTGACCTTCCATTCGAATGGAAGGGGTAAGTTCAGGCCGGCCGTGAGGTACGCGGCCGGCCAACCTGTTGTCAGGAGGTTGACCGACAGCCCCTCAATCACATCCACAGGAGGACCCAATGACGAACCAAGCAACGATGGAACAGTGCATCCAGGAGTGCTACAACGTCGCGCAGCTCGCCACCCGCTGCGCCGAACACTGCCTTGAGGCGCAGAACGTGCAGGACATGAAAGCCTGCATCCGCCTCTGCCATGACTCCGCGGCGATCACGACCGCCTGCGCGGAAATGATGATCCGCGGCTCCCAGTTCGCTCCTCGCGCCTGCGGCGTCTGCGCCGAAGTGTGTGACGCCTGCGCTGAGCAGTGCGAGCGCATGGGTGACGACGACATCATGCGCCAGTGCGCCGAGGCCTGCCGTCGCTGCGCCGACCTTTGCCGTCAGATGGCCGCGTAAGTCACGCCGCCTCAAGCGCTCCCAGGAGTTTCCCGTGTGGAACTCCTGGGTTACCCGTCGCTCAGGCCGTACTCGGCGCGTTGCCGTGGGTGGACGAGCTCCACGTACTCACGGTGACGCTGAATGAACGCCGCCATGAACGGACAGGCTGGAACCACGCGTTGGCCTTGAGTGCGGGCGTCATCCAGCACGTGCCGAGCCAGGGTGCTGCCCAGCCCCTGGCCTTCGAACCGATCGTCGATTTCCGCGTGTGGCAGCACGACAACGTTGCTGATCAGCTGGTACTCGAGGAAGCCAGCCAGCTCCCCGTCGTGAACCAGCTCGTACCGCTGCTGATCGGTGTTGTTACGAACTTCGGGCATGTTCAGGCTCCTTCCAGTGAACGTGCAGGTGGCCATGCTCAAGCTACACGTTCCACTCGAATGGAGAGTCAATTTCACCGGGCTTCACCGTTCACTGCGGCTTACCTCTCATGTTCGCACTGCCCTTGAAATGACGGCTCGCTCGGCGAATCGTTCCTCAGGCACTTGAAGTTCCAGTCGAGAGGAGGTTCTACCGTAAGGGTGACGTGCTGGGCCACACCCCGGCAAGGAGGAACCATGTCGGAGAAACTGACCTTCAACATCACCGGCGAACAGACCATCCACTGCGCCGGCTGCGTGCAGCGCATCGACACCGCCCTGCACCGGCTGCCCGGCGTGGAGAAAGTCTTCGCCAACACCCAGACGCAACAAGTGAACGTCACCCACGACCCCACCCAAGCCACCCCGGAAGACGTCCGCGAACGGCTGGAACGCATGGGATACGACGTCACCCAGGAGCGCAGCACATGGCCGCCCCCCCCGGCCCCAACCGGAACGCACGAACCAACGAACCGGACGCGTTCGCGCATCAGCACGACACCGAGAAACTGCAACTCAAGATCGGCGGGATGAGCTGCTCCTTCTGCGTCAGCAGCATCACCAAGGCGGTCGGCCGCATGGACGGCGTGCAGGACGTCAACGTGAACCTCGCGCACGAGGAAGCCCTGATCGAGTACCGCCCCGGCCAGGTCACCCCCGAAACCCTCAAGGAGACGCTGCTCGACCTCGGCTACACCGTCCGGGACGCCCAGCAGGTGCGCACCATCGAGGAAGAGGAAGCAGAAATCCGCGCCGAACGCAACAACCTGCTGCTCGCCGCGGTGTTCACCATCCTCTCCCTGATCGCAGTGATGGGCCGCTTCATGGGCATGCCGATGACCCCGGAACTCGTCACGTTCATGTACTGGCTGATGCCGACCCTGGCGCTCGCCACGGTGTTCGGACCTGGCTGGCACATCCTCACCATGGCCTGGGCGAGCATCCGGCGCGGCATCCTCAACCAGCACGTACTGCTGGAATTCGGCGCCTTCGCCGGCCTGACCGGCGGCTTCCTCGGGTACCTCATCCCGAACTTCCCCCTCGTCGACTTCTTCGGGGTCGCGGTGTTCATCACCACCTATCACCTGCTGTCCGGTTACGTGTCCCTGCGCGTCCGCACCCGCGCGTCGCAAGCGGTCCGTCAATTGCTGGCGCTCGTCCCGCCCACCGCGCGCGTCATCCGCGACGGACGAGAAGTCGAAGTGCCCCTCGCGGACGTCCGCCCGGACGAACGCGTCCGCGTGAGGCCCGGCGAAAGCATTCCCGTCGACGGCGTCATCACTGAGGGCGCGTCCGGCGTCGACCAGAGCCTCGTCACCGGTGAGAGTATTCCCGTCGAGAAACGCCCCGGTGATGAAGTGATCGGCGGGTCGATCAACCAGTCGGGCGCGCTGCTGGTGCGCGTCACGCGGGTCGGCGCAGAGAGTTTCTTGCAGCAGGTCGCGCGGCAGGTCGAGGAAGCCCGCGCCCTCAAGCCCGCCATCCTCGCGCTGGTCGACCGCATCCTGGTCGTGTACGTCCCCGTCGTGCTGAGCCTCTCCCTGCTGGCGTTCGTCATCTGGTCCGCCGGAGCCTGGCTGTTCGCGGGCGAACCCTTGTGGACGCGCGCGATCTTCGCGGCCCTCGCGGTGCTGGTGATGGGGTACCCCTGCGCGCTCGGCATGGCGACGCCACTCGCGATGATCCGCGGGGGCGGCATGGCCGCCGAGCGGGGCATCCTGATGCGCTCCGCCGAAGCCTTCCAGGCGCTCAAGGACGTGAAGCGCGTCGTGCTCGACAAGACCGGCACCATCACGCTCGGCCAGCCCGCCGTGGTGGACGTCGTGCCGCTCGGCAAGTTCGACCGCGCCGACATCCTGCGTTTCGCCGCGGCGCTGGAAAGCTCGTCCGAGCATCCCCTCGCCCGCGCCGTCGTGAACGCTGCGGAAGCGGAGCACACCGAACTTCCCCCCGTGCAGGACTTCCATTCCGTCGCGGGCAAGGGCGTCACCGGCACCATGAACGGGCAGCGGGTCCGCGTTGGCAGTCCCCGCTTCGTCGGGGAGGGCGGCGCGCTGGAGCGGGCCACGTCCACCATCGAGGCACTGCAAGCCCGAGCGAAGACCGTTATCGCCCTGGAAGTGAACGGGCAGCCCGAAGCGCTGATCGCCATCGCCGACCAGATCAAGCCCGACGCGCATGAGGCCATCGAGCGCCTGTACGACGCAGGGCTCGCACCCATCATGATCACCGGTGACAACCACCTCACCGCCCGAGCCGTCGCCGAGCAGGTCGGCATTCAGGAGTTCCAGGCGGAAGTCCTCCCGCAGGACAAAGCGGACGCCGTGCGAGAACTGCAACGCCAGGGGCACCGCGTCGCCATGGTGGGCGACGGCATCAACGACGCGCCCGCCCTGATGCAGGCGGATGTCGGCATCGCGACTGGCGCCGGCACCGACATTGCCATCGAGTCCGCGGACGTCGTGTTGATCGGTGAGCGCCTCACCGCCGTCGTGGACGCTTATCACATCGGCCGCGCGTCCTTCCGCAAAACGGTGCAGAACCTCACCCTGGCCTTCCTGTTCAACGGAATTGGCGTGCCGCTCGCGATGACCGGCCTGGTACACCCCGCCTGGGCCATGGCGGCGATGCTCGCCAGTGTCAGCACCGTCCTCCTCAACTCTTTCGGCGGGAGATTGCTCCCAAAGCGAAGGAATTCCTCTCCCCGGCCATCACACTCTGAAAGGAAAGCTCATGGCGCGTAACCTGATCGTCACCACCATCGTTGCCGTTCTCATGGCGGGCTTCGTCCTCGCGTACCTCGCGCTCAACCCCGCGGCCGCGCAAGGCGGCATGGGGGACATGGGCGGCATGACCACCAGCGAGCACACCATCCCACCCGTGCAGGGGTACGCGGCAGGCGAGAAGATTTTCTTCCTGCACACCGAAACGTCCGACCCGCAGGTCGCGGAGATGCTCACCAGCATGATGGGCTCCCCAGTGCTGGTCGTCCCGGCCCTCGCAAAAGTTCCCAAGGAAGCCCTCGCCGACCTCTACGTGTTCACCAACGGCCTGAAGGGCGGCGGGCCTCTCGGCTTTCAGCCGGACGTGTTCGACCGGCCCCCGGGCGAGAAAGGCTACTCACCGCTGCGCGCCCTGAACCAGGTCACCTGGAAGAACCCGGGCCGGGCGCGCGTGCTGAAGTCCGCTGAGGCAGTCCAGCAGGACGCCCAGCGTGGAGAAGTCACCCTCAAACGCACGGGCATCGTGGTGAACACGCCGTTTGTCACCTGGCCACAGGGCGGGCACCGCTAAGTAGCTCCCGCTTGCATTTCCGATCTTCCGCTTCACTTCAGCTCTCCAATTCCAGCGGGAGCTACGCTGTCCCTGCTCCCTCCGGTCGGGTTAAGTTTTAGGAAGAACACCTAAAACTTAACCGGGAGGTACTTAAGGTGAACCATGACCGAGTCCACGCGAAGCGCCCGGGAAGTGCTCGACGACCACCTGCGTGAATCCAGGGAAGGGACCGTCGAGAACGACCTGAAGAGAAACTACTCCCAGAACCTGGTCGTCCTGATCGCGGATGGCGTGTACCACGGGCATGACGGCTTGAGGCAACTCGCCGAGCGGCTGTTCAAAGAGCTGCCGAACCCACGCTTCGAGTACACGACGGTGCTGGTGGAAGGTGAGATGGGCCTGCTGGAGTGGAAGGCGGACAGCGAGCACGCGTTCGTGGATGACGGCGCCGACTCATATCTGATCCGTGACGGGAAAATCCACGCGCAGACCATTCACTACACCGTCAAAGTCAAGTCCAAATGATGAAGGCAGAAAGGCAACGGCCGAACGTCTATGAGTGAACCCACTTCCCGCCCCTCCCCTGTGCTCAAGTCCTCTCACCTCGCCTGGGGCTTCATCGCGTTACTCGCGGTGCTGCTGGTGTTCAACTGGGGAAGCGTGTATCCCGTCGTGCGCGAGGTGGTGCTAGGATCGCAACACTGGTACGGCCAGCTGTTCGCGAACCTCGTGGAGCCCGTACAGCAGCAGGCGTACTCGGCGTTCCCGTTCGTAGCACCGTTCCTGCTGGGCTTGCTGGCCGCCACCGCGCCCTGCCAGCTCTCGTCGGGCGCGGCTTCGCTGGCGTTCGTCGTCCACGACCCGCAGCCCGGCAGCGTGACGCGGCGCGCGGGAGCGTTCCTGCTGGGCCGCGTCACGCTGTTCGTGCTGCTTGGCCTGATCGTCGCGCTTGTGTGTCCGGGCCAGTTCAAGCGCCAGGAGAATTCCTGCTCGGTTTACGGCGGGTGCTGGGACCGATGATGCTGCTGGTCGGCCTGGTGATCCTCGGGGTGATTCGCCTGCACTTCGCGCTGGGCGTGAAGCTCAGCAGCAAAATGCAGGCGCTCGGGGAGGCGCGCGGCGGGTTCCTGGGCGCGTACGCGCTGAGCGTAGCGCTCAGCCTGGCGTTCTGCCCGACCTTGTTTTTCCTGTTTTTCGGGCTGACGTTGCCGCTGGCAGCCACATCGCCGTTCGGTTCGCTGTACCCGGCGGTGTTCGCGCTCGGTATGAGCGTGCCACTGCTGGGACTGGCGTCCCTGTGGTCTCTTTCCCGGGAGGACGGCGAGGCCAGCCGGTGTAAACGGTACCTGCGCGGCTGGCGCTCATGGAACCGCGCGGGAACGTACCTGGCGGGCATCGTGATGCTCAGCGCCGGACTCCAGGAGACGTTCGTGTACTGGTTGCTGTAACGTCTGAAATCCTTTAAGGTCCCTGCCAACAGGCGGAACACACCGGGAGTCCCTCACGTTGACCTGCCCCTGAAACAACCCTGGTCCTTATGAAGTGCTCCCACAAGGAGGTATGACATGAATCCCACGACGACCCCGCTGACCGACGAAACCTTCAGCGAAGCCACAGCCAGCGGCCTCACCCTGGTGGACTTCTGGGCGCCCTGGTGCGGTCCGTGCCGCGTGGTGGGCCCGGTGGTGGAGGAACTCGGCACTGCGTACGCTGGCCGGGTGAAGGTCGCGAAAGTCAACGTCGACGAGAATCCCGAACTCGCCGCGCAGTTCCGCATTCAGAGCATTCCCACCCTGCTGCTCCTCAAGAACGGCCAATCGGTTGACAGCATGGTTGGCGCGCACCCGAAAGCCGCGATTGCCCGGATGCTCGAACAGCACCTGAACCCATCAGCGAGCGGCTGAGCCGGACGTCATGCGCAACCTGCCGGAGCGAAAACCGGCACGCGTTACCACGGTTGAAGTTTAAGGAGGAAACATGAACGTTACCGCAGGCATTGCCCGTGGCGCGCTCGCGGGAGCCGCAGGAACGGTCGTCATGACCATGCTGATGCGCGTGGTCGGTCCCAAGGTGGCACCAAAAGAGATGCGGCCTGACGAATTCGTGCCGAAGAAGGTCGTCGAGTGGATGGAAAGGCAGGCAGGACGACCCGACGCGCTCAACGAGAATCAGGAACTGAAAGCATCCTACGGGGTGCATTTTGGGTACGGGTCGAGCATAGGCGCCCTGTACGGCTCGCTGCGCAACCGGCTTCCTGGGCTTCCCGCACCGCTCGCAGGTGCGTTGTTCGGCCTCGCGGTGTGGGGCGTGAATTTCGAAGGTGTGATGCCCGCGACCGGCATGGACAAAGCCGCTACGCAGAAACCACCGAGAAAGTGGCCGATGCCGATCATCGCGCACTTGGTGTACGGCGTAGTCAGCGCGCTGGCGTACGAGCGGCCTGACCGGGCGTCACACATGGTCGCCGGGAAGGTCAAGCGTGGATGACGTCGCCGAGATCCTGAAGTACCGCCAGCAGAAGGACGATCTCTTCCGCACCCGCAGCTCCCCGATCCCGCAGGACGCGCGTGCGTCCTTTGAGGGCCTGTCATACTACCCGCCTGACCCCGCGTACCGCGTGGTGGCTCCACTGAAGCGCGCGGCTGGAGAGAGCGCCGTGATCACCACCAGCACCGGAGAAACACAGGAATTCAGGCTGTACGGCACGGCGCGAGTGACGCTGCCCGCCGGGGAAGCCGAGTTGAACTTGTACGCGCACCCCGACGACAAGACGCCCGTACGCCTGTTCGTGCCCTTTCGCGACGCGACCAGCGGTCCGGAAACGTATGGCGCCGGGCGGTACCTGGAAGCGGCCGTCCAGGGGAACGGGGTGATCCTCGATTTCAACCTCGCCTACGACCCCTACTGCGCGTACGCGGACACCTGGAGCTGCCCGCTGCCACCAAGCGAGAACTGGTTGCCGTTCCCGGTCAGGGCGGGCGAGAAGAACCCCAAATAAGGCAGGCGAACTGAAACTCAGCGCCACACGCCGTCACGAGCGAGGAGGAATCATGGAAAGCAATGTCACAACGGTGAACGGCATTCGCAGGCGCTGGGAGGAACAAGGGCAAGGTCAGCCCGTGGTCTTCCTGCACGGCATCCCCACCGACCCGAGCTTGTGGCGCCACGTGATGCCGCGCGTTCACGGCGCGCGGACCCTGGCGTGGGAAATGGTCGGGTACGGGGAAAGCATCCCGGAAGGACAGGGGCGTGACATCTCCGTGGCGCGGCAAGCCGAGTACCTCGCGTCGTGGATGCGTGAACTCGGCCTGGGGCGCGCCGTGGTGGTCGGGCACGATTTGGGCGGCGGGGTCGCGCAGATCCTGGCGGTGCGTCACCCGGACCTGGTCGCCGGCCTGGTGCTGATGAACGCCATTTCGTACGACTCCTGGCCGATCCCGATGGTGAAGGCCATGCGGGCGGCGAGTGGCGTCGTCGAGCGCCTGCCGGACGCGGTATTCAAGCTGGTCATGCAGTCGTTCCTGATGATGGGTCATGACCAGGGGAGCAAGGCGCGCGAGGCGTTCAAGCACCACTGGCCGCATTACCAGCGGCACGGGGGAGCAGCGGCGTTCATCCGCCAGGTGCGGTCGCTGAACGTGCGGGACACGCTGGAGATCAGCGACCAGATTCCCCGTCTCGGCGTACCCGCGCGCCTGGTGTGGGGCGCCGCGGATCAGTTTCAGGAGATCGGGTACGGGTACCGCCTCGCCTACGAGTTGCGCGCACCGCTCGACCGCATCGAAGGAGGCAAGCACTTCGTTCCTGAGGACCACCCGGACCGCGTAGCGGACGCCGTTCAGGGACTGCTCGGGGACTTGAACTGGGCTGGCTGAGCGCGGTGTGAGGCGTCCTTGAACGCGCCGCGGACGGGATGCCCGGCGTGGCTCAGGCGTCCTTCAGGCTTTCTTCGGCTTCACGCGCGGCCCCTTGACCTTCCGTCCGAGTGGAGAGTGTAACGTCAACATGCAGGTGGCGGAAATCCCGCCGCGCGAAGGAGGACCCACATGCCGACGCAACTCGACTTCAAAGTCACTGGTGAGGAGACCATCCACTGCGCGAGCTGCGAACAACGCATCGACACTGCCCTGCACCGCCTGCCCGGCGTGCAGAACGTGCAGGCCAGCTCCCGAACCCAGGGCATCAAGGTCACCATCGACCCGGACCAGGTGAAGCCCGAGGACGTCCGCGCCCGCCTCGAAAAAATGGGTTACGAAGTCCAGCAAGCCTGACCGGACACCCGTGAACCATCCCGTGAACTGGAGGCAGCCACCATCCAGGTGGTCGCTCACCGCACCACAAAGGAGGCCCTGGTGGCCCGAATCGACCAGGTCACCCCTGAACAAGCCACCGGCCGCGCCAAGCAACTCCTCGACGCCGTTCAGAACCAGAGGGGCATGACGCCGAACATCCTTCAGGTGATGGCGCTCTCCCCCAACGTCCTGGACGCCTACCTGAAGTTCACCGGCGCGCTCGGCCAGACGCTCAGTCCACGCCTGCGTGAGCAGATCGCGGTGCTCGTCGCGCAACTCAACAACTGCGGGTACTGCCTCGCCGCGCACACCGCCGCCGCGAAACGCGCTGGGATTGACGAGAGTGAACTGCAGGCGAACTACCAGGCGGACTCCGGCGACGCGAAAACCAAGGCAGCCCTTCAATTCGCGCGCATCGTGACGCTGGAACGCGGGCAGATCCGCGAGGATGACCTGCGCGCCGTGCTGCTCGCCGGTTACAGCGAACAAGAAGTGCTGGAGATCATCGCGCATGTCGCTTTGAGCGTGTTCACGAACTACATCAGCAACACCACGAAACCCGACGTTGAATTCCCACCAGTGCGGCCGCTCGCCGCAGCCAGCTGACGTCATGAACGGCACCGCAATTACCCGCCGCACCGCACGCCGTGTGTTCGCGGTGTCATTCGTGCTCAATCTCGTGTGGGAGAACGTCCAAGCGCCCCTGTACCACCCGTACCGGTCCTTCTGGTCGCACCTGCCGGCCTGCCTGCTCGGCACGCTGGGCGACGCATCCTTCACGACGCTGCTGTACCTGGGGCTGGTGCGGGCGCGGCGTGACCCGCAGTGGTTCACGCGTCCCTCGCGGTCCACGTGGACAGTCGCGGCGATCGTCGGGCTCCTTGTCGCGGTCGTGACAGAGGTCATCGCCGTTCGGCGTGAATTCTGGGCGTACGGGCCACGCATGCCACGCCTCCCGCTGCTGAACGCGGGCGTCACGCCGCTCGTGCAACTTGCCCTCTTGTCCATCATGACGTTCAAGCTGTTGCATTTGACGGGACTCGTGGACGACCTGGGCGCGTGCCACGGAAGCCAGGCTGCTGAGCAAAAGAGGCCCAAGGCACGTGGAACAGCAGCTGCCCGGAAACGATAAGAAGAAGACACGGACCATCTGTTCGGAAGCGAGGTACTTTTCGAACAGACGGTCCATGTTGAAGGTGAACGTCTGGGCGGGCAGGTCACCCACGTCTTGCAGCGGGCCGAGACCATCGAGTACCAGCCACGCGAGGTCCAGGGCGGGTTGGTAGCGGGAATGCAGGCGGTTTAGCTTGAAGTCGGGGGTTCGTGCAAGACGCTGGTTGAGTGGGGTGACGCCCGCGTCGAGCAGCAAAGAGCGCAGCAGGGCCAGCCAGGCGAAACACGCCCACGAATTGCGCGGTCGTGAGACGCGGTCCAAGTGGCGCGTCCTCAACGGTGAGGGCGCCGGGAACGCGCTGGTTCAGTTGGGATTGGAATTGTACGGTCGCTATGTCGGCGAGTGCATCGCGGTTCGGCTGGGCCGAGGGGCAGAGGGGGTACCGGGTGGTGCGTGTGGAAGGGTGAGCTTCTGCGCGCATCATTCGCTCCTCAGCTCGGGTGGTGAGGACTGGAAGTGATCGAAGTAAGTGAAGAAATTCACTTTGCGGTTGATAGCACCTTCCTTAAACCACCCCAGGTAGAGAGCGGAGATCATGCGAAACCCGACAGGCCGCTCGGTGGTCCCTTCACCGGCCACACGACGCGGAAAAGCAATGTCACGCGCGTCAGTGAAGCGGAGAGCGTGAAACTCGAACTAGACCAGCTTGCCGGTCTGCTGGCGCGCAGCCGTAATCGCTTCGCGTTGATCGGTCCGTACCCGCAGATGCTGCAGAACGTTATTACTGCGGCGCAGAAACTCGCCAAGCTGGAGTGAAGTCGTCCTCGCGAGCACCGCCCGCAGGGTGGTATTGCTCACTTCTCGGTGCGCGAGCGATTGAGGCGAGCGGCGCCTGGGCAGATGTCTATTCGATTTCTTCGGTCCGCACTTCATTCGTCCTCAACGTCACTTGAGCTTCATGCAGGATGAGACGCTGTTTCTGCTGGTCTGGCTCGACGCTACTGAACAGCCACTCGCTTTTTCTATCTTCCCGGGATTGTCAGGTAGGCAGGGAAGTAACGGGCCTTGTTTCATTCGTTTCGAGCGGTGCTCCGTGAAGCAGCTGCTCCAGACCCGTCACGTCCACCAGGTATCGTCCCCGCGTGCCATGGAGCAAATTCTGCTCGCGCAACTGGCTGATCACCTCGGTGGTCGTGACGCGGGTCGTGTTCGCCAGACCGGCAATGTCCGCCTGACTCACGCCCAGGCGCAGCCGGTACAGGCCGCTGTGTCCGGGAGTGCCGAAACGCCGGGCGAGATCCACGAAGGTCCACGCCACGCGAGTGGTGGCGCAGTGTGCTGTTTCGCGCAGTCGCTGTTGCAGGTCCGCGTTGTGTTTAGCGAGCACCGCCGCGAATCTCAGTATCGCCTCGGGTACGCAGGCCACCATTTCCAGAAACTTTTCATGGGTGATGAGGCACATCAGCGTGTCACTGAGGCAAAGCGCGTCCGCTTCGCAGCACGTCGCGTCGATCAGGTAGTTCTCGCCGATGATGTCCCCCGGTCCGCAGAGCAGCAGCGTCTGGTCTTCGCCATTCCCGTCGCACACGCTCAGCTTCACCAGTCCCTGCAGGATGATGCGCACGTGTTGCGCCGGGTCGCCTCGCCGAAACACGTATTCGCCGCGTTTGAACGGCTGGGGTGGGCAGATGGTGTGGACCAGCTGACGGTTCTCGCCCGACAGGGGTTCACCCCAGTTGGGCTGGATGACCGTCCAGACATGAGGGGCCCGTGCAGCCTGCGCGCTCGTGGCGAGCAGTGTGAGCAGCTTCTCATTGACGTTCATGATGACTTTATTGTATGCGCGGCCGGGTCGGTGAGTCTGATCGGCTTCTCAGTCCGGAATGCCTCAGTACGCTCAGGAGCGCCGTTTGCTCAAGGCCGTTTCCCTCGTGATGGCGGTCCTTGACTGCCCTTGTGGCAGGGCAGCGAGACCTTTCACGTCGACCTGGTATTGGCCTCGCGTGCCCTGGATCAGTCCTAACTGGCGCAGATTGGAGATGACTTCTGTGACGCTGACGCGCGTGGCGTTCACGCGGGCAGCGAGCTCGTCATGGTAAAGGCTGCGCTCCAGCGTCACCCAGGCGCCGCCCGCGTCCCGTCCGAACCGCTGCGCTTCCTCGAGCAACGCGTGCACAACGCGAGCCTGCAGGGGGTAGGCAGTGACTCCCAGACGGTCGTGACAGGACGCGAGGTGACTGGCGAGCACTTCCGTGAAGCTGAGGACGACGCGTGGCGCGCGAAAGGCGAGTTGCAGGTAGTCGTCTCGGGTGATGGGACAGGTGACGGCGCGGTCACTGGTGACGATGGCCTCCGCGCGGTAGCGGGCGTTGGCGCTGAGGAAGGATTCACCGACGAAGTCGTTTTCGCCGAGGGTCGCGAGAACGTGCTGCTGCATGTCGGCGCCTATCATGCAGAGCTTCACGTGACCTTCCAGGATGATATGCAGGTGTGTGGCCTGCTCGCCTTGACGGTACAGGACGTCACCAGCCTGGTAGGTGTGGTAGGGGCAGATCTGCTGAAGGGTGTTGACGTCCTCGGGTCGCAGGCGCAGGAGCAGGTCGGTGTCCCGCACGAACCATGCGCTGTTCATTCTTTTGGTTGTAGCAGATGCGGGCATGCAGAACTGCGGAGTCGCAGTCTGCCCAGAGTTTTGGCTCACGGCGCTTTCATCTGCTTTACGTGCAGTCGTGGTCACTGCTGTCGTATTCGCATGTTGCCAGGCTGACGCTTTCTCATCGGTCTTTGAGGCTCTCTTATATCTCAGTGTGATGTCTCCCAGGCGACACAACAGCGCCATCTCTACGCACACGCTAAAGGTGGACAAACCCGCCAGCCGCTCCTCGCCATTGACCTCACGCACGCTGACCCCGCAGCAGGCCCAGGAGCACACCGGGTAAGCTTCTCACCCAAGTCGACGGAGGATGACCATGACCAGAACGAACGCCCTGCTCCTCAGCTGGAGTCTGCTGACCGGCGCCGCACTCACCGGCTGCGCTCCCGCGAAAACCGAGCCTGCAACCGTCTTCAGCGTCCCGCAGGGATACAAAGTCGAGAAAGTCGTCGGCAACCTCACGTACCCCACCGCGCTCACCTGGGACAACACCGGCAAGATGTACGTCGCGGAAGCTGGCGGTGGCCTCAACCCCGAACAACTCGCCCCCTCCCGAATCCTGCGGGTCGAAGCCGGCAAAACCACGCCGGTCGTGACGCTCAGCGATCAAGGCGTCTTCGCGTCCGTCGTGGGCCTGACCTTTCACAATGGAGCCTTCTACTTCACGCACCGCGCGCAGGGTGACCTGACCGGCGCCGTCTCCAAAGCCACCATGGACGGAGCGGTGACCCAGGTCTTCAAAGGCATCATCGACAGTCAGGCGGAACACCAGATCAATGACATCAAAGTCGGTCCGGACGGAAGGATGTACGTGGCGGTCGGCCTCGCCGGGAACGCCGGTGTCATCGACGCCAGCGTCGCCCCGTGGGTCATGGCGAACCCGACCCTGCGCCCCACAGCCTGCCAGGACATCGTGCTGACAGGCCGGAACTTCAGGACTCCGGACTTCCGCACCAAAGACAACCCCGACGACATGGTTATGACCGGCGCGTACGTGCCTTTTGGCACTGAAACCACCCCCGGCCAGGTCATCAAAGGCACCAACAAATGCGGCGGCTCCATCCTGGTCTTCGATCCCAACAACGCCGAAGCGACCCTCACCCCGTATGCCTGGGGCTTTCGCAATCTGATCGGCATCGCCTGGAACAAAACTACCGGGGACATGTACGCCGCTCAGAACGGGTACGACATTCGTGGCGCACGACCCGTCCAGGATGAATTCGACCCCACGTACCGCGTGAAGCCCGGCGCCTGGTACGGCGTGCCGGACTTCTCCGCAGCGCTCGAACCCCTCACCGACCCCAGGTTCGAAGTGGACGACAAATTCCAGGCAGAAGTCTTCATTGGCGGCGTCTCGCAAGGCAAGAACCTCGGGTTCTTGATTGATCATGCCGCGAGCGGTCTGACCGCGCCCGACAAGAACCTGCTGCTCGGCAAGCACCCCTTCAACTCCTCACCCTCGCTGCTCGACGTCGCGCCCGCTTCCTGGAACGAGTTCGCCGGGCACGTCTTTGTTGCGGAATGGGGGGACCTCACCCCACCCACCAACCCGCTGCGAGACCAGCCTGCCGGCTTCCGCATCGCGCGCGTGGATCCCTCCACCGGTCACGTCACGCCTTTCGTGAGCAACCAGAAAGCCGGACCTGCGTCCGTTCAGAATGCCGAAGGACGAGGCCTCGAACGCCCCTTTGACGTGAAGTTCGGCCCGGACGGCGCAATGTACATCGTGGACTACGGTGTCGTGACCATCGACATGAGCCTGACCGAGAAAGGCAAACCCCCCTACAGCTACAAGGCCGGCACAGGGGTCATCTGGAAAGTCACCAAGACCAAATAACCAGAGACGGGATCCGTTCGCCATCCTTCGTGAATTCACTGTACCCGGTGGCCAGTTCCGCGAGTGAATTCGGCCTCCGGGCTGCATGGTGCCAGCAGACGTCAGGTTAGGCGGAGCATGCCGTGACGAGCGAAGCAGGCGAGCCAGGATCTGCTCGAACACACTGCAAGCCGCAGACGGAGTGAACCCGACCTGCTTCACGCGGATACGCGTGAAGCGACTGCACACTCATAGGGATCTCAGGAGGACGCATGAACACCAAACAGGCCATGACATCAGGGCTGAAAGGCGCTGCGGCAATCGGCGCGTGGGCGATGATGCACCGCCTGGGCGTCAGTCGTTTGAGCATGCCCACCTACGAAGGCAGCATGCTGACTGGAACGACACAAGGAATGAGTACCAAGGCGGCCGGGATGGGCATGCACCTGCTGCTGTCCGCGTTGATCGCCATCCCGTACGCGAAAGCACTGGACCAGGAAGCCGTGCCGCGCCCCATTGAAACGGGACTGAAGTTGGGACTCCTGCACTGGCTGATCGGGGGAATGATGCTGCCCGGGATGGACGCGATGAACGGGTGTGTCAAGCGCGGCCAGGTGCCAGCCCTCAAGGTCTTCGCGGGCGGGTACGGCCAGGGGCGGTGCTGATGTTCCTGATCGGCCACCTGCTGTTCGGGATGGTGCTGGGCTGGTTGTACGCGTTTCCCGGTGCGGGATGAGCACCGCGCCTTCTTCCTGATGATGGCAGGCCAATTCCAGAAGGAGGGAGTGACCTGAGCGATGGATGAAGTGCGCGTGTCGCCTGCCCGACACGCAGCCAGACGGCAGCGGTTCAGGATAAAGACGAACGACGGCTCAGCATCTCACCGCACGAAAGGAGGTGACGGTCGCAGACCATGCTCAGCAGGAAGAGAGCCAACAACGCCAACCGGAAGGTTGATGGAAGGAGAACGTCATGGAACGCCACCAAACCACAAGCGGACTCAAGCTGAACGTCAAGGCCGCGGTGATCGCCGGGCTGATCGCCGGCGCGATCTTCATGGTCCTCGAAATGCTCCTCGTCGCGACCGTGGGTGGCGGGAGCGCCTGGGGACCACCCCGCATGATCGCGGCGATCGCGCTGGGCCAAGGTGTCCTCCCACCTCCCGCCACCTTCGATTTCGGCATTGTGATGACGGCGATGGGCGTACATTTCCTCCTCTCGGTGGTGTTCGCACTGGTGCTGGCCTGGGTCATCGAGCGGATGAGTGCCGGCGCGGCCCTCCTCGTCGGCGCCGTGTTCGGATTGCTGCTGTACCTGGTGAACTTCTACGGCATGACCGCCGTGTTCCCCTGGTTCGCCATGGCCCGCAACTGGATTTCCATTTTCTCACATGTCGTATTCGGCGTGATCGCTGCATGGGCGTACCAGTCCAGCCTGAGGCGCAACTCCTACTGAGTGCCGGGGACGCTCGTTCCAGCGACAACCTCTTGAGGTGCGGCCTTCAGCCGCGAGCGCCGCGCCCTTCCAGTCGAGCGTAACCTTCCCCCGTTTTCGGCGTGACCGTACCGGAGGCCTCGTGAGCACCGCCAAAAGTCGCCCTGCGCTTCACCAACCCCGGTATACGGCCGGTCTGTTGGCATCGCTCAGCGCGGAAACGGCGTTCATCCTCATTAACGCGCTCGCGTCAGCACTCCAGGGGAACAGCCCGTGGATGGTCGTCCGCGTACCCGCGGTGTTCATGGTGGGTCCGGACGCGCTGGAACCCGCAGGGTTCGCTGGCAACGACGTATTGCTGGGGTTATTTCTGCACCTCGTGATGTCCGCGGCGGTCGGTTTGGTCTTCGCCTGGCTCTCCGCGCACCTGACCATTTCACCCGTGGCGCTGGGCCTCGTCACCGCCGCGGTGCTGTTCTTCTTCGGATTCTGGTTGCTGCCCACCCTCTTCCCACTCTGGTTGTCGCCATTCGCGTTGTCACCCAAGGGAATGCTGGTGCAGACGGCGACGCACGTCGTGTACGGCGTGGTGTTCGGTGCCGCCTACCGGCAACTCAGCACGCCACGAGCACACCCCGGGTAACGCGCCACCTTCCGGACAACCCGGACGAACCCGGACGCTTCACCAGCAGAGCAACGCGCTTTTGATTCAGTACGCGCTGTCCGGGGCGCTCCGCGCATTCCCATCACCTCAACAGGAGGAACACCATGACCAAGACCACCGCGGATTTCATGCTGCAACGCCTCGCCGAGTGGGATGTGCGTCGCATCTACGGCTTTCCAGGTGACGGCATCAACGGGATTCTCGGCGCGCTCGACCGTGCCGGCGATCAGTTCGAGTTCGTGCAGGCACGGCACGAGGAGGAAGCAGCGTTCATGGCGTGCGCGCACGCGAAATTCACCGGCGAGGTCGGGGTGTGCCTCGCGACCAGCGGACCGGGCGCGATTCACCTGCTCAACGGTTTGTACGACGCGAAACTCGACCACCAGCCGGTCGTGGCGATCGTCGGGCAGCAGGCTCGCAGCGCGCTCGGAGGAGAGTACCAGCAGGAAGTGGACCTGGTCTCCCTGTTCAAGGACGTCGCGCACGAGTACGTGCAGCAGGCCGCTTCACCCGCGCAGATGCGGCACCTGGTGGACCGCGCGATGCGCATCGCCAGCGCGGAACGCACGGTCACTTGCATCATCATCCCGAATGACGTGCAGGAAGAAGACGCGGTGGAGACGCCGCCACGCAAGCACGGCACCATCCATTCGGGCGTCGGGTACTCCGCGCCGCGGGTCATTCCCATGGACTTCGACCTCGACCGCGCCGCGGACGTGCTGAACTCCGGGGAGCGCGTCGCGATGCTCGTTGGGGCCGGCGCGTTGAACGCCGCGGAGGAAGTCATTGAAGTGGCGGAACTGCTGGGCGCGGGCGTCGCGAAGGCCCTGCTCGGCAAAGCCGCCCTGCCGGACGACCTGCCGTTCGTGACGGGCTCCATCGGCCTGCTGGGCACCAAACCCAGCTGGGACATGATGATGGAGTGCGACACCCTCTTGATGGTCGGGTCGCGCTTCCCGTACTCCGAGTTCCTGCCCGAAGAAGGGCAGGCGCGTGGCGTGCAGATCGACCTCGACGCGAAAATGCTTTCCATCCGCTATCCGATGGAAGTGAACCTCACCGGAGACAGCGCGGAGACGCTACGCGCCCTGATTCCCCGCCTGAAACGCAAAGCGGACCGCGCTTGGCGTGAACGCATCGAAGCGAACGTGCGTGACTGGTGGGAGGTGCTCGAAGCGCGCGCCATGCAAAACGCAAATCCCATCAACCCGCAAAGGGTGTTCTGGGAACTATCAAAGCAACTTCCCGATCACTGCATCATCGCCGCCGACTCCGGGTCGAGCGCCAACTGGTTCGCGCGTGACCTCAAGATCCGCCACGGCATGCTGGCCTCCCTCTCCGGGAACCTCGCGACCATGTGCCCCGGCGTGCCCTACGCGACCGCCGCGAAGTTCGCCTACCCCGAACGCGCGGTGATCGCCTGCGTAGGAGACGGCGCGATGCAGATGCTGGGCATCAACGGTTTGATCACCATTTCGAAGTACTGGCGGGAGTGGCGTGACCCACGCCTGATTGTGATGGTCTTGCATAACGGAGACCTGAACCAGGTGACGTGGGAGATGCGCGCGATGGAAGGCAACCCAAAATTCGAGGCGTCGCAGAATGTCCCGGACTTCCCGTACGCCCGGTACGCGGAGATGCTGGGTTTGCGCGGCATTCGGGTGGATCACCCGGATCAGCTGGAGGACGCGTGGGCGCAGGCGTTCGCGTCGGACCGGCCGGTGGTGCTTGAAGCCATCACCGATCCGGAAGTACCGACCCTCCCTCCGCACATCACGTTCGAGCAGGCCATGAACTTCATGTCCGCCGCCCGCGCAGGTGACCCGAACGCGGTGCACTTCGCGGTACAGACGGCCAAGGACGCCTTCGCGAACATTCTGCCCCGCGGCAAGGAGTGAATATCATGTACTCAGGCACGGGCATCCACGAACTCCGCGTCTGCGTGTACGAGGTCCCGACCGACGAACCCGAATCCGACGGGACCTTCGCGTGGGACTCGACGACGCTGGTGGTGGTCCGGGTCCGCTCCGGTGCGGTGTGGGGCCTGGGGTTCACCTACGCGCCAGAGGCGGCGGCGAACCTGATTCGACATCACTTGTGCGAGGTGGTCCTGGCCCGTGACGCACTCGACGTTCCTGGTACGTGGCAGGCGATGCTGCGCCAGGTGCGCAACATCGGCCGGCCTGGCGTGGCGTCCATGGCGATGGCCGCGGTGGACACCGCCTTGTGGGACCTCAAGGCGCGCCTGCTGAACGTGCCACTCGCGCAGCTGCTCGGACGCGCACAGGAGACAGTCGCCGTGTACGGAAGCGGCGGATTCACGTCATACAGCGAGGATCGCTTGCAACGACAGCTCGCTGGCTGGGTGGAACAGGGCCTCAAGCGAGTGAAAATCAAAATAGGCCGCAGTCCGAGTGAAGACCTGAGGCGCGTGCGACTGGCCCGTGACGCGATCGGGGAAGACACGGAACTGTTCGTGGACGCCAACGGTGCGTACGACCGCAAACAGGCGTTGCGGTTCGCGCAGGAATTCGCGCAGCTGGGCGTCACCTGGTTCGAGGAGCCGGTGTCGTCCGATGACCGGGAGGGTTTGCGGCTGCTCCGCGACCGCGCGCCTGCGGGCATGGACATCAGCGCGGGCGAGTATGGGTACAGCGTCTTCTACTTCCGGGACATGCTCGCCGCCGGTGCGGTGGACGTGCTTCAGGCCGACGTGACCCGAGTCGCGGGCATCACGGAATTCCTGCGGGTGGGGGCGCTCTGCTTTGCCCACAACACGCCGCTGTCCGCGCACACCGCGCCCGCCCTGAGCCTTCACGTGTGCACCGCACTTCCAGGCCTGCGGCACCTGGAGTACTTTCATGATCACGTCCGCATTGAGCAGCTGCTCTTCGACGGTGTACGAACACCGCTGGATGGCGCGCTGAGTCCGGATCTCTCGCAGCCCGGCCATGGGCTGAGCCTCAAGGAACGCCACGTGCGACGGTTCCTGGTGCATCAGCACGATGCCCATGCCGATTCGCCAAGGAGGTGATGGGTGAAGCATGACGAAGTAATCCGCACGGAACTGGAGACCGACCCGGGGTGCGGTCATGACCCATACGCCCGACCGAACCTCCAGACCAGTCCTGGCCCGCGTCCCGCTCCACACGAAGCACACACGGCGCGCAAGCGAGGGGTGTTGCTGCGCGCATTGACCTTCGGCGCCACCGGAGGCCTCGCCGGCCTGTTGATCATGCGGAGCCTCAATCAGGAAGGGCCAGGCGCCAACCGCGTTTCCAGGCACTTCTCTGCCGCCGCGACAACGCTGGCATTCAGCATCCTGGCAGACAGCACTATGGAGCATTACCGCGGGGGGTTTCGCAACCGCGTGATGTACGTCGCGCCGACCGTATCCGCACTGACGCTCCTCGCCGGTATCGAGGGTCTCCGTGGCAAGAAGTCGGCGGCCCGCGCGCCGGTGTTCGCTTGCGCCATCGTCACCGGACTGGTCGGCGCGGGCTTTCACACCTTCAACGTCGTGAAGCGCGAAGGGGGCCTGAGCTGGCTGAACGCCTTTTACGGCGCGCCCATCGGCGCGCCGCTCGGCCTGACGTTTGCAGGGCTGGCTGGACTGGCCAGCAATGCCGTGGCCAGAAACAGCGGTCGACTTGACGGACGCTTGGGCCGCCTCACGGCTGTCGGTGCGGCCGTCGGCCTGATGGGTACGGCGGCAGAAGCGGGATTACTGCACTTCCGCGGAGCGTTCCACGATCCTTTCATGTACCTGCCGGTGAGCATCCCACCCCTCGCTGCGTCCGCGTTGATGCTGTCCGCAATGCACCCCGCCCGGGCATCCGCCGCGCGGGTCTTGCTTCAATCGACCGCCGTTCTGGGTTTTGCCGGAATGGGCTTTCACGCGTACGGCGTTCAGCGGAACATGGGCGGCTGGCGCAACTGGAGCCAGATGCTGCAAGGCCCCCCGGTGCCTGCGCCTCCGTCCTTCACGGGCATGGCGCTCGCCGGCCTCGCAGCCCTGTCTCTCCTGAAAGGAGATGAGCATGAACGGTGAGTTCACCAGTCCGTACGTGGGGTACAACGTGCTGGACAAGTGGAACAGCGTGTCATGGAACGATCAGACCCGCAAGGTGCTCTCGCAGCGACTCAACAGCGTTCCAAAGCGGCTTTACCTCACGAAGTACGAGTGGGTGACGCTTGAAGCCATCTGCGGACGCTTAATACCGCAACCCGACCGGCCGCAGCAACCCGTGCCGATTACCCCATGGATTGACCGGAAGTTGCACGAGGACGAGTGGGACGGGTACCGCCAGCCAGACATGCCACCTCCACGGGAAGCCTGGCGGTTGGGCCTGCGTGGCATCAACGAGACCAGCCACGGCAGGCACGGAAAGGATTTCGTGTTCCTCTCGCCGGAGGAGCAGGACACGGTCCTGACCGAAGTGCAGCACGGCCATGTTCAAGGTGGCGCGTGGCAGGACCTGCCGGCCGAGGCGTTCTTCACCAGCGTGCTGGTGCGGACGGTAGTGACGATCTACTACGCGCACCCGGCCGCGTGGAGCGAGATCGGTTTCGGCGGTCCCGCCTCGCCACGAGGGTACGTGCGCCTCGGCGCGGACGAACGCGACCCATGGGAAGCGAAGGCGCGTCATGAGTGACTGTCCACGAGCGGTGAATGGCCAGGCGCCGGATGTGTTCCGCCGTGGCGCGTTCATTCCCATGCGCTCGTACGCTGAGGATGAAGAGGTTGATTTCGTGGTGGTCGGGACGGGCGCCGGTGGGGGGACGCTCGCGTGCAAGCTGGCCGAGGTGGGGTTCACGGTCGTGGCGTTCGACGCGGGACCGTACTGGCGGCCACTGGAGGAGTTCGCTTCGGATGAAGAATCTCAGCGTAAGCTCTTCTGGACGGACAAGCGCCTGACCAGCGGGAACGACCCGATCGAGTTGGGCAGCAACAACAGTGGCAAAAGCGTCGGGGGAAGCACCGTGCACTTCACGATGGTCTCGTTGCGCTGGCGACCTGAATGGTTCCAGTCACGCACGCGGCGCGGGTACGGTCATGACTGGCCCTTGACGTACGAGCAGTTGGAGCCCTATTACCGTGAGGTGGAGGCCGCGCTGAAAATCAGCGGGCCGGTGCGGTACCCGTGGGGTCCGAAACGCGGAGCGTACCCGTACCGCCCACACGAGGTGAACGCGTCGGGTCTGGTGCTCGCCAGGGGTGCGAAAGCCATGGGCATCGCCTGGGCACCCACGCCGCTCGCGACACTGTCCGCCCCGCACGGGGAGGCGCACCCCTGCGTGTACCGCGGGTTCTGCAAGCACGGCTGCTCCACCAACGCCAAGCAGTCCGCCCTCGTCACCTGGATTCCCCGGGCCGTTGAGGCCGGAGCGGAAATTCGTGACCTCGCGATGGTCGGGCGGATCGAGATGCAAGGCGGGCGCGCCACTGGAGTGCAGTATCACCGCTCAGGGGAGTGGCGACACCAACGCGCCCGGAACGTGGTGCTGGCCGCGTACAGCATCGAGACGCCACGTCTGCTGCTGAACTCGGCCACGAGTGACTTCCCGGATGGACTGGCCAACAGCAGTGGCCTGGTCGGGAAGGGTTTGATGGTTCACAGCAACCACGCGGTGTGGGGTACCATGCCCGAGGAAATCCGCTGGTACAAAGGCCCTCCCGGCATGGCCGTCACCGAGCACTGGAACTACACCGATGAAGGCAAGGACTTCCCGGGAGGGTACTGCTTTCTCAGCCAGGGACCTCTGCCAGTGGACTGGGCGCACAGCGTCACCGCGAATCGTGGTTTGTGGGGCATGGCGTTGCGTCAGGAGATGACGAAGTACAACCACATGGCGGGCCTGAAGATCGTCGGGGAAGTCGAGCCGCAGGACACGAACCGCGTGGAGGTGGTGGATGAGGTGGACCAGTACGGCCTGCGCATCCCGAAAGTCACGTTCTCGTATTCAGACAACGACCGCAAGCTCACACGGCACGCGGTGAATTTCATGCGGCAGACGCTTTCCGCCGCAGGTGGATCGAACGTGTGGAGCGAGGACGGCACCGCTCACCTGATGGGAGGCTGCCGGATGGGCTCATCACCAGCGAACAGCGTGGTGAACGCGGACGGTCGAACATGGGACATTCCGAATCTGTGGGTGTGTGACGGCGCGCTGTTCTCGACTGGTGGCGGGGTGAACCCGTCTCTGACCATTCAGGCGCTCGCGTGCCGGATGGGCGAAAGACTTCAGGAACTCGGACGGCAAGGTGCGCTTTGAGCGCAGCTGAGGAAAGGACAAGGGATACGGATGATCAAGGAGCGTAACGTGCTGGTCGAAGCGGCCCTGGGTGCGCTCGCCGGCGCAGCGGCGGCGTGGGTGATGGGGAAAGTCACGTCCTATTTGTATGAGCACGAAGACCAGCAGGCCCGTGAGCGGGAAGACGCAGCACGGGATGGAAAGATGGCGTACGGCGTCGCAGCAGAAAAAGTCGCGGAACTGACGGGCCGGGAACTCGACGAAGATCAGCGGCAGCAGTACGGCTCCGCGATTCACTGGGCGCTCAGCCTGGGAGCCGGCGCGGCGTACGGGGTGATGCGTGACGCCGTTCCGCTGGCCGGCTGGTCGAAAGGACTGCTGTTCGGCGCGGTGTTCTGGCTTTCGGTGGACGAGGTGGGAAGCGCTGCGCTTGGACTGACCAAGCCACCGCAGGCGTTTCCCTGGCAGGCGCACGCGCGCGGACTGGCAGGGCACCTGGTCTTCGGTATCGCGACGGAAGCCTGCTTCCAGCTCTTCGACGCTCATGAATAAGGAACGGGGTGGTGGCTCGTGAGCAGCGGTATGAGCCGAGAAGGCCAGGTGAGGAACGAAGTGCAGAAAGGCAGCAGTCAGGCGCCCCCGAGGGTGGTGCGGCTGGACGCTCCTCGCCTTCCCAAGGGCCTGCTGGCGTTGAGTGCCTGCACCATCGAGCACGCGGCGCCCCTTCTGAACTGGCTGTTTCGTCGGGTGTACGACCGCGCGGGCGCTGAGCTGGGAGTGATCGGTGAAGTGTACCTGCACGCTGGTTCGTGGCGGATTCAGTGGCTGGAAGTCGTGGGGCGCTGTGCTGCAGGGGCCTGCGGTGAAACCTTTCTGATTCCCGTGGGTTGGGTGCAAGAAGAACATGGCCGTAATGTGATTCTGCGCGTGGAGCGTCGTGAGTTGAGCGCTCAGAAGCCGCAGGACAACGCCTCATGAACGGGAGACGCCAGCACCGTCTTGTGCTGTCGCAAGCCCTCCGGGCGGGTGCGTCTGAATGAACTACTTCATGTTCGCGACCGGAATCGAGAATTCCTACCCGACCATCCAGGGTGGCAGAGTGCGCATGGATGAGATGGAGAGATGCCGTCATTACGAGTTGTGGCGTCGGGATTTCGAGCTTGTGCAGGAACTCGGCATCGACTTCCTGCGCTACGGGCCGCCGATCCATCACACCTGGCTTGGACCGGACCGGTACGACTGGAGTTTCGCTGACGAGACGTTCAGTGACCTTCGGCGGCGCCGAATCACACCCATCGTGGATTTGTGCCATTTTGGCGTCCCTGACTGGTTGGGCAACTTCCAGAATCCGGATTTCCCGGAGCAGTACGCGCGGGCCTTCGCGCTTCGTTACCCGTGGGTGCAGCTGTTCACGCCCGTCAATGAGATGTACATCTGCGCGTTGTTCAGCGCCAAGTACGGCTGGTGGAATGAGCAGCTCAGCAGTGATGCCGCGTTCGTCACGGCCCTCAAGTTCATCGTGAAGGCGAACGTCCTGGCGATGCGTGAAATCCTGACGGTACGACCGGATGCCATCTTCATTCAAAGTGAGTCGAGCGAGTACTTTCACGCGCAAAACCCGGCCGCGATCGGTCCGGCGGAATTCATGAACGCCGTGCGCTTCCTTTCACTCGACCTGAATTACGGGTACCGGGTGTGTAGCGACATGTACGAGTACCTGCTCGATCATGGCATGACGCGTGCGGAATACCACTTTTTCCTGGAGCAGAACCTCAAGCATCACTGCATTCTGGGCAACGACTATTACGCCACCAACGAACACCTGGTACGCCCGGACGGTCACACCGAGTGGGCAGGTGAGATTTACGGGTATTCGGTCATCACCAGTCAGTACTGCGCGCGCTACCGCCTGCCGGTCATGCACACCGAAACGAACCTGCTGCAAGGACCGCTGGGCACGGAAGCAGTCACCTGGCTGCACAAACAGTGGGCGAACGTGTTGCGCGTTCGTAATGACGGCTTGCCCATCGTGGGCTTCACGTGGTACTCGCTGACCGACCAGGTGGATTGGGACACGGCGCTGCGTGAGAATAACGGGCAGGTGAATGCGCTGGGTCTGTTTGATCTTGACCGCAACATCCGCCCGGTCGGTCAGGCCTATCAGCAACTCATCGCAGAGTGGAAGGAGGTGCTGCCCACCCAGAGCGTGGTGCTGGCGTTGCCGGTCGGTCCACCCTGGCAGCAGCAGGAAGGCAGGCTCAGCGACGTGAAGGACAGTGCAGGTGAACGTGAGCGCCGCTGTATCAAGGCAGGTTGACCGCAGCCTGGAGCGGCTGGAACTCGACGTGAACCAGGCCGACCTTACCAGTCTCGCCCGCATGATCCGCCGGATGACCACAGAGACCATCAGCCGCTTGAGAAAACAGGGTCTCCTGCGCGGTTCCCGCGGAAAGAACCAGGTGGCTGTCGCAGGCCTGGAACGCCTGGTGCATGGTGAGCGACGCACACCCCATAAAGCAGGCGCGGGCTCCAGCCTGCCAACCTGAAAGGCACCGGACGCCTCGCTCATCCTGGCGCGACACCGGTGAGGAGTGGTCCTCAGCCCCATCCACTTGACCCTTTCGTGCTCTGCCTGCGTCACCCTGACCACCAAAGTGGACTTCAGATACCCGCGCGAGTGCATCTCCAGGAGCGGTCAGGTAAACGCAGGTCGTTTCACGCGCGCTTCAGGGGCAGCGGCCGTAACCGCACCCAGAAGCGCCGGCCGAACGGAGAGCGGATGGGGACGCCGATCGCCTCTTTGTACACCTGCGGTGGTATTCCCAGGTCCGCCAGGAACAGCACGCCCGTCGGAACGACAGCCAGCCCGGTTTTCGGTAAGGCCAGGGTGAGGGTCACGGCAGGACGAATCACTGCTCCTGGAGTGGTGCCAGTCGTGGCGTTCGCTCCTGATGGAAGGTCGAGTGACACCGTGGGCGCATCACAGGCATTCGCCCAGTCGATCATCGTCTCCACGACACCTCGCGGTGAAGTCGTCAGGCCATAACCGATCAAGGCATCCAGGATCAGCGTCGGCTGCAGGGCAGCAAGGTCAGGGGCTCGCACTTCGCGTCCCGAGGTGCGCGCAAACATTTAATGTTGCCGGTGTGCCGCACCCGTCAGCCTGGCAGGATCGGCGATGCACAGCAGGACCTCCCGCACCCGGACGGTCAGGTGGCGTGCTGCGCAAATGCCTCCTCCGCCGTTCCCGCCACCGCCTGCCAGCACCAGCACGGAAGCGTCAGCGAAACGGTCACCCAGTTCTCCCAGCGTCACCTCTGCCAGTGAACGGCCCGCGTTTTCCATCATCTGCAGGAGCGAGGGGCTTTGCTCCTGCAGGGTGACACGGTCCACCTCACGCATCTGCTCAGCCGTGACGGCCGGTACCGGTACGCGCTCCTCCGTTTCGAATGGCCAGACGAGCGCGTGATCCGGCTCAGTCATCCGCAGCGACCAACAGGGTGTTGCGTCTTTCCGGGAGAAGCGCCCTGAGGTCTCAGGCCATGACAGCCCTCACGCGACACCACTTCACGACCAGCTTCACCACAACCTTGCAACGCGCGTCGCACGTTATACCGGGTAGTGCAGCAAGGTCGCCCCTTTCGGGGGAAAGTGAGGAATGTCCGCGGCAGTCTGAGCGCCCGCTTCGGACGGCAGGGCAGCCTGGAGTGCGTCCTCATCGCTGAAGTCAATTTCAGCAATCAGGAAATAAGGCGCCGGGGCAGGTCCGACCGGGCTGACCTGCCCGTAGCTGACTCCGAGGATGCCCGGCATCTTCGCGGCCAGTGGAAGGTGTTGTTTCTGGTCGTCATCCATGAATGCAGCGGGATCATCCGGGTGGGGGTACATTACGATCAGTCTTTGCATCACTCCTCCTCTGTCTCTGCTCAGATTCTCCTCCTGCGCGGCAGGCTCGTGGCCGGCAGGAAGCGGAGCGTGTCAGCTTGCTGGCGGAGCTCTTCGGGCTCCCCTAGTGGAAGCCTTAGTTGTGGTTGTATCTCACACCCAGCGAACCTGGTGTCGTACAGAGAACACACCAGCCACAAAGAACCCCTGGGCCTGGAGGTCACAAAGACACGCGGTGGGGCTGCCCTCGCGCACACCTCGCGAGGTGTGCGGGACAGATCCCGCTGTAGGTGCACAGTATTGCTGCACCGGCGCCATGGAGGGTTGTCGGGTGTCCGCTCGGTATGGCGAGTCCGTCTGCTACCCGGAATTGTGCGGTGGCACGGTGGACGCTACGGTGCAGCGGGGGTCCGTGTTTCCGATCGTGTCGTCACCCCCTCAAGCCCAGGCAGTCCTTGCCGGAGTGAGTGCGGCGGCACTGGCCCCGATCGGAGCACGGAAAGCCTGGCGGCTGAAGCCCGGACGCATCCCTGCTTGTCGTCGTCACCGAAGTGCTCGTCAACTTCGCTCGTGATGCTGGCAGTCATGAGCAACGCAGCATCGGGTCATGCGGCGGCGTCACGCGACCGGTCAAGTCACCCAGCAGGCTCGGGAGGTGGCCTCGCGTCCGTTGCTTTGACGCGGAAGCCCGCAAGACCAGCCTCAGCCCATCGCGGGCCAAGCGTCGTTCCGCGGACCGGGCTGCCAGGTTCATGTGACCTTGCATGATGAGTTCAGGTGCGTGACGTCAGCGGAGGTACCAGTCTGCCTGAACTTCAAGGATTTGCCCTTGCTGAGCTCGCCGTAGCGGGATGCTGGAGTGGGGCCTGTGCTCCGTGAAGGCCAGACGCGCTTTTTCATGTCGGCTGCTTATGATCATCCTGTTCTTGCTGCAGGGCGGCACGCAAGTCGATTGCCGCGCCGATCAACGCGGCGTGCACGAAGGTCTGCGGGTAGTTTCCGAGCGGCTCACACGACGTCGGGTCTGCCTCTTCGGCAAGCAGACCCAGGTCGCTGGCGTAACGCAGTGCAGCGTCCATGATCTCCTGGGCTTTGCCCACATCACGCATCACCCAGTACTGCGCAACCCAGAACGTTCCCGCCAGGAAAGCGCCTTCCCTGCGTGCCTGCTCGCCGTTCAGATGACGCCAGTACAGATGGCCCTGACAGGAGTCACGCTCCAGGACCTGCATCGTCACGAGCAACTCCGGAGCGTCCGGCTCGCAGTACCCCCAAACGGGAAACAAGGCTGCCGTCACGTCCACGCCCTCGCTTCCCGCCATGTACGCGTACGCTCCTTCACGGGTCAAGCCATGCTTGCGCACCCAGGCGCGGATCTCACCCGCCGCGCCCAGCGAGCCGTCACGCTGCTCCGCGGTGTTCGAGTACTCGCTGAGGTACTCCAGCGCGCAAGCTGCCAGGACTTTCCCGGCCACGTACGGCTGCTTGCTTCGTTCTTCCCAAATGCCGTAATCATCCTCCTGCCAGTGCCGGCTGAGGAAATCTGCGAGGCGCTCCACCACCGGCCAATGCTCCCGTGTGCCGAAGCGCTGGTAGATCAGTTTCGCTGCGAGCAGCACGTTGCCGTACGCGTCAAGCTGCAGCTGACCACGCGCGCCATTTCCAATCCGCACCGGGCGGCTGTTCAGGAAGCCTGCCAGGTCGAGCTCCTCTTCTACGGGAGGATCCTGCCCGTCCAGAGACAAAAACGGCACGAGGGGCAAGCCATTCTCGCGGGGCGCGTACCCGCAGATGAAATTCAGGAACGCGCGTCCTTCCGTGCCTTCTCCACCAACGCGCGTCAAGGCGCCGACCACCATCGCTGCGTCCCGCAGCCACACGTACCGGTAATCCCAGTTGAGCGTCCCGCCCGGCACTTCGGGAAGGCTGGTGGCGGCGCGGCAATCGTGCCACCACTGTCATGGTGCGTGAGCATCCGCAGTGCCCGCAGGGACGCGCGCACTGCTTCTTCGTACGGGCCATGATACGTGGCGTGCGTCGTCACGCCCTCCCAAGCTTCGAGGGTGTGGGCCTTCCACCGGCTCACCAGCTCCCAATCGACGTGCTCCAACCGCTGGTCACTCAAAAATGCCCAAGCCGGTTCATCCTGGGGCACGCAGAGCACGACCGCTTGACCTTCAAGCTGCAGCGGATGCGAGGCGTACAGCCAGACACACGCGTCCACCCGCACGGCGTTTCCTTCCCGCATCAGCACCGCGCTGCGCCGTGCGTAATCGGGAGCGGCGTGCAAGAGCAGCTGGTAGGGACGGGGAGCTCGAGAGAACACGCGGCACAGGCCACGTGGAATCCCCTCACCGAATGGCAGGAAGTCCGTGATGACCAACTCATCGTCGCTCACTTGCAGGCGAGACTCGAGGATGGCGCTGTCCGACAGGTACCGGCGTCCGGCGGGCACGCTGTGCGGCAAATCAATGCGCCATGAGCCGCCGCGCTGCTCATCCAGCAATCGCGCGAAGAGTGACGGTGCATCAAAACGCGCCGGGCAATACCAGACGATTTCACCCAAAGGCGTGACGAGCGCGCTGGTGCGGCGGTCGCTGAGCAGACCCAGGTCACGAATCTGAAGGTCTGGCAGCGCGCCCTGAAGCTCGCCTTCGCGTGACCTGATCATGTTCGTTGCTGGCTGGTTGTTCATGCTGACCTCTGATCTTCATTCAGGCTACGGGGTACGGATGCCTGGACGTGTCAAGTCCACGACGAAATGGTGGAACACTCAAGGGAAGATGTAAGCTGAAGCGCCATGAATGCGGATTTCTGGCGAACGTATCTTGGCACTCCGCGTTCAGGGCTCTCCTCTCTGGCAGACGGGCGAGTCACGAGCACGACGAGACGGGAAACGATCAGAGCCCAAAGGGTACATACATTTGGCGCCTCGAACAAACCGCCTCCTGCCCTCTGAAAGCGTCAGGATACTCACGTCAGGGCCGACCGGATCCTGCGGGGCAAAAGCACACAGCAGCTCACCCTGCTGTCAGGGAAGACAGCTCACCGGAAGGAAGCGTCGTCGGGTAACGGCATGACGCAGCCGAATCACGCGCATGCGGAGAACTCCAGCTGGCTTGACCTGCTCGACTGGCGCTGGCAAGTCACGACCTGTATCGTCAGGTCCGCAGCGTCCTTCCGATCGATCCGCTTCCCGCGCACGAAAGATGGCGGATGGTCCGCAATGACCTGTTCGGGAACCACTCACAGGCACCGCTCTCTCGGACCACCAAGCAGGGACACCGGGAACTGCCCCTCTGGCCTCGCCGTATGAAGCCCTTCACGTCCATCGCACGTGAAGGGCTTCACATTGTATTCATCCTGACTGAAGGGATGCGCTGTGTCTCTCCAGCCAGCTCAGGTAACGGGCTCACCACGCCACTCGCGCGAACTGAACGCCTCGTCGAGCGGGGTGTTAAAGACATGGTTGGCGTAGTTGCTGATGGTCTTCACGGCAATCGCCAGGATCACGTCGAGGATATGCTGCTCACTGTACCCGGCGTCGAAAAAGGCCTGGGCAGCCGCCTGGTCCGGTCGGCCACGCGTGTCGTGCATGACCCGCACGAAGGTGCGCAGCGCCTCGAGCCGGGCGTCCGGGATGGGCCGGCCGTCACGAATGGCGTCGGTGACCTCCGTGGGAACCTTGGACATCTGGTCGGCGATGAAACTGTGCACACTGGTGCAGTACTCGCAGCTATTTTCGCGGCTGAGTGTCAGAAAGACGACTTCCTGCTCGACCGGGTTCAGGCGTGAGGACTTGCGCAAGTGGTCGTAGCCGTTCAGGTAGGTTTCGAGCAGCCCAGGGTGGTTGGCCATCAAGAGGTACATGTTGGGCAGCCGCCCGACCTGTCGCTTGGCGCGCTCGAGCACTTCGCGCGCTTCGGGTTCGGCGTTTTCGAGGGTAACCTGGGGAAGCTGAAGGTGATAAGGCTTGCTCACGCTTTCCTTTCCGTTGCTCTGGTGTGGTGTTCAGCCTTGAGGGGAGGCACCGAGGTGCTGGTCGAGCATCTGGGCGATCGCGCGCTTGGGATGAGCGCCGATCACAGCGTCAACCGGCTGGCCGTCTTTCAGCAGCAGCAGTGTCGGGATGCCCTGGATGCCGAACTCGGCGGCCATCCGTGGGTTTTCGTCCACGTTGATCTTGGCGACCTGCACGCGTCCGGCGTACTCCCCGGCGAGTTGCTCGACGATCGGCCCGACGGTGCGGCAGGGTCCGCACCAGGGCGCCCAGAAATCCACCAGCGTCAGGCCGTTGGCGGTGGTGTCGTTGAAGGTATCGTCGGACAGCACAGTGGGTGTAACGCTCATAAGGTGACCTCGTCTTGCTCTTGCTCTTCTCGTGTTGCCACTTCTTGAACTTCCAGGTGGGCAAGCATGCGCTCGGCGCTCATGGCGGCGCGGGTTCCGGCACCGACGCTGGTGGCGAGCTGGCGGTAGGAGTAGTCACTGACGTCCCCGGCCGCGAAGACCCCCGGCACCGAGGTGAAGATCTCGTCGTTGACCTCCACATACCCGTCATCACGCAGTTTCACCAGCTCACCCAGAAAACCGGTGTTCGGCTCATGACCGATGAACACGAATACCCCGTCCGTGGCCATCTCCTGCACTTCACCGCTCTTGAGGTTGCGCACCCTCACCCCGGTGACCGCCTGGTCACCCAGCACTTCCTCCACGGCACTGTCCCAGACGAACTTCATCTTGGGATTGGAAAAGGCCCGCGCCTGCGCCACCTTGTTGGCCCGCAGGGTGTCACGGCGGTGAATGACCGTCACGGTGTCGGCGAACTTGGTCAGAAAGAGGCCTTCTTCGATGGCGGCGTCTCCCCCACCGATTACCACCACCTGTTTGCTCCGGTAGAAGAAGCCGTCGCAGGTGGCGCAGGTGCTGACCCCCCGCCCCCAGTAGAGTTCCTCTCCGGGAATGCCCAGCCGTTTGGGATTGGCCCCCGTGGCGATGATCACCGCGCGGGCCGTGTAGTTCGCTTCGTAGCCTTTGATCACAAAGCCCTGGGCGGAGCGCTCGATACCCTCCACCTCGTCCATCTCCAGGGTGGCGCCGAACTTCTCGGCCTGCTGCACCATGCGCTGGGACAGTTCCATGCCGCTGATGGGATCCGGGAAGCCCGGGTAGTTCTCGACTTCTTCGGTCTGGGCGATCTGCCCGCCCGGCTGGCCTTTTTCGAGGATCAGGGTGCTCAGGCTGCCCCGTCCGGTGTAGATCGCCGCCGTCAATCCGGCCGGTCCTCCGCCGATGATCACCACGTCGTATTCATGAATTGCACGCATGTTGCTCCTGAGTGTGGACGCTCCGGGTCAGCGGCTGGAGGCTCGCTGCTCAGGGAGTCAGGGATGTGGCTAACGCCTGGCGGGGATCAGTGAAGGCTGATGTTGATTTCATCTGGCTGCTGCGAGAGGTTGCTCCAAAAACGCGCCAACATTCCATTCCCGCCTGATCGTCCTTTCTCAAGGGCTCGCTTTCCTCGAATGACTTCAGGCTCCTCATGGAAGGGCTCAATCGGCGGCGCTGCTGAGTGGCGGGGCGTGCGGGAAGTCGATGTCGGTGTCGGCGACATTGTTGAGGTAGTTGGTGAGGATGTTGTAGGCGACATTCACCGTTATCTCGACGATCTCTTCGTCGTTATAACCGGCGTCACGGATTGCCTGAAGATCCATGTTGGTGACGCGCCCACGTTGCTCGACGATGGCCTGGGCGAAACCCAGGGCCGCCTGAACTTTCGGGTCACTGGCTTGACCCTGACGGGCTTGCCGGACGTTCTGGTCGTCAAGCCCACGCATTTTTCCCAGCATGCTGTGCGCGGCGAGGCAGTAATCGCAACCGTTCGCCTGCGCGACGACCAGGGCGATCTGTTCACGCAGTTGAGGGCTGAGAGTTCCGCTCTGCACGCCGTTCCCGAAGCCGAGGTAGCCGTTGAGCGCCGCGGGCGATTGCGCGAAGGTGGTGACGAGGTTGGGGAGTTTTCCGCCCATTTTGCTTTTGACGGTGTAGAGGGTCTGCTGAAGTTCAGGGCTGGCCGTTTCCGGGTTGATGGGGCTGATGCGTGGCATGTCGTGCTCCTTTTCGGTTTGGGAGGTGGGCTTTCGGGGCTGTCAGGCTTCTCGAGGGTTTTGAAGTAGACCAGTCGACTTGAATGTGGGTCGGTCCGTTCCATGAACACCTGATCTGCAGCCTGCCTGAGGAGCGGGTGGTCTTGTGTCGCGCATACGACATGCGCAGGACATGGAGTGGCCGCCGCGGCGTCGCCTACCTGGGGAGCGACTATCAGGCAGGCGATCTCACCTTATGCCTGCTCTGGCCACCGCGACTTTTCGCCGTGGCCACCACAAGGCTGCACCCAGCACAAAAAGGCCCAAGGTCCCCAGCAACAGCAGATCTCGAATGAAACCCACGGTTTTCGCCTGCAAAGGGTAAAGCTGGTGTTCTCGCAGGTATTGCTCGCTCACCAGCCGAGACCCAGCCGGACCACGTCCGGGCAGAAACGCCTGCTCGTCACGGATGATCAGCAGCTGCGGCGAACCGATCAGGGTACCCTGCCCAGAATCTCCGAACAGCGACGCGCTCCCGGTCGTGCCGGGCTCAACACGCTGTACGAGCTGCGCACCTCGGGTGGTGAACACCGCACCGACGAGGATACTGACAGCGAGTATCAGCGCGGTCATCATCATGACGAACCCGAAGCGAGGCAGAAATCTGCGCATGCCTTATTTGTTGCTGGCGATGAATTTCACCGTGAGCGGGACGACGTCATTGACACGTCCCACGTTGACGGCCGCATTCCTGACGCCGTAATCGCTGAGTTTGACATTGAATTTCGCGACCACCGCGACCACGTCTCCTTTGGCTCCAACCGCCCTGGTGGCCTCGTTTGCGGGAGTGTAGCGTACAGTGGCGTCCGCCGTGACAGGCCGGGTCACGCCGTTCATGGTGACGCTGCCCTGCACGCGGTACCGGTCGCCTTCCAGGTGACGGACGCTCGTCGTCGTGAATTTGACTTCCGGGCGGGCATCGAAGTTGAACCAGTCTTTGCCGCGCATGTGCTCGTTGCGCAGGGTGAGGCCCGTGTCGATGCTGCTGGCGTCGATCAGTACTGAACCGCTGCCGCTCTTCGCCTGGGGATCAAAGCTGAGGGTTCCGCTGAGTTTGTTGGTCCGTCCGGTGAAGTTCTCCACCGCCGTTTCGTTCTCGACAATCAGTACGTTCTGCGCTTCGTTCTCGGAGAGGATCTTGAAGGTCTGCGGTGCTGCCAAGGCGAGCGAGAGGGTACCAGTGAGCGTCAAGGTCAAGGCGTATCGTTTCATATGAACCTCCTGACGGCCGGCAAGCAGGCCGCGTGGTGATGTGCTGATCTGGCGGTCAGCTTGTCATTCCTCCCTTGGGCCTTGTGTAAAACACACGACACGGGTCTATGACGCTTTCCTTGCCTGACAGGTGCGCCCCTGCGTGCCTCACCGCTCCTGGGAAAGAGCTGGTTCGATCGACTCCACCGCACTGGTCACGGGTCAAACTGTCATCTCTGGGTTGTCATCATCAGGATTATCTGATCAAGTAAACTGGTCTACTCCAGGAGGACTTCATGGCCCGACGAGAAACACACCAGCACATCCTTCAGGCCGGTTTGCAGCTGGCCCGCAACCGCGGGTATCACGACACCGGGATCAACGACGTCCTTGCTGCTGCCGGCGTACCGAAAGGTTCCTTCTACCATTACTTCAGCAGCAAGGAGGATTTTGCCCGGGAGCTGTTGCAGCACTACAACGCCGCAGCACTGACGGTTTTCAAGGCACATCTGAGTGATGAAACGCTGTCGCCGCGGACACGGCTGAAGGTGCTGTTCGGAACGCTGGGCCCGCAACTCGAACAGGACGGAGGCTGTCTGCTCGGTCACTTCAGCCAGGAGATGGGTGGCGTCAGTGACACGCTGGCTCACGCCTGCAGCGAAGCCCTGCAGGCACAGCAGCAGCTCGTCATCCAGTGCCTGCTCGACGGTCAGGAACGCGGCGACATCACACGTGACGTTGATGCCTCCGCACTCGCTGCGTCACTGCTCGACGCCTGGCAGGGCGCGCTGATGCGTATGAAAACCAGCCGCAACCATGCACCACTGGAGAACTTTCTGACGCTGTACTTCGATCATTTCCTCAAACCCTGACTCAGGAGCGTATGCGACACCTCAACCACCACCTGCTCAGCCTGCTGGGCCTCCGTCCGGCAGACCCGCCGCCCGTGCGAGCCTGGGCCGTGAAGGGCGCTCGCTGGAGTGAGCAGCTCACCGAAACTGAACTTCACGCCGTCGGCGCCATCTGTCCCCACCGGCCCTACCGCCGTGGTGAGCACGTCTTTCGCCAAGGTGATGCCGCCGCGTACCTCTACGTGCTGATCGAAGGACACGTGAAACTTTCCACCCCCAGCTGGTTGGGGAGCGAGCGCGTCATGCACGTCTGCGGTCCGGATGACTTCTTCGGCGAGAACTTCCTCACGCAGGCCGAAAGTTGCGCTGCGGACGCCCTGGTAGTCAGCGAGCGAGCACTGATCTGCCCGATCAGCCGTGAGCAGTTCATGACCGTCGTCCGTGAAGTTCCCAGTGCCGCCCTCGCCTTCGCGGCCGCGCTCGCGCACCGCAATGCAGAGCTCGAAACGAAACTCGGCGTCATGAGCCAGCCCGTGCAGGCGAGGCTGGCTCATGTCATGATCGAACTCGCCCAGCGTCTCGGTACGCCCACGGAGAACGGCACGTACCAGCTGCAGGTGGAACTGCGTCACGACGAACTCGCCAGCCTCGCCGGTACCAACCGTGTCAGCGCTACGCACGCACTGAGCTTGTGGCGCAAGCGTCAACTCGTCAAAGGCACCCGCGGACACTACCAAGTCAATGTTATCGGGCTCCAGCAGCTCGTCGAGGAGCTGGAACTCGAAGCATTCAAGTGAAACCCTCAGCGTTCGCCGTGAAGGCAGGTTTCGTCCGCGCATCGATACATAACCAACCACAACGCAGCTGTTGTTCCAGCGTGACGTCTGGCCGCCAGGGCACACTCTGCCGTCAGCGCATCTTTCGCTTCGGAAGCCGTGCTGCTCACGAAGCCGCTGACTCTTCCATCCAAGCCCCGTTCTTCTGCAACGGTAGCCAGAATGGTCGACCAAACGGATTCCGGTAAGGTAAGCCCAGCGAGCGGTGCACCTACTCTGGGATGCCAAAGTCCGCGAGGTACAGCGCACTCGTCAGTGTCACTGCCTAACTGGTGTTAGGCCAGGCCAGGGTGAGGTGGCCACCGGACATATCACTACACCTGGTGTGTCATCAGTCGAGGCGTTCGCTCCTCAAGAAGGGCCAAGGACACCGCAGGCGTTCATCCATTCGATCAGCTTCTCCATCAGCGGCCGCGGTGAAGACATCAGGCCATACCCAATCAATGCGTCCACGCTCAGCACCGGCAGCAAGGCGCTCAAGTCACGGATACGGATCTCGCGCCCTCAAGTACGGCTGAAAATGCTGCGTTGCTGCCGCGTGGCGTCCGTCAGTTGCTCAGGATCAGCGAAGCACACGAGCACTTCACTCACCCGGTCTGCAGATGACGCGCCACGCAGAGGCCCCCTCCTCCGTTCCTTCCACCTCCCGCCAGCACCAGCACGCAAACACGGTCGAAGCACTCGCCCAGTTCTCGCAGCGTCAACTCTGCCAGCGAACGACCCGCGTTTCCATCATCGGCAGGAGCGGTGGACCGCGTCGCCGTTGAGGAGAGCGGTCCACCTCGCGCATCTGCTCTATCGTGACGGCTGGGACCGGAAAACCCTGCCGCGGCACGAACGATGAAACCACCGAACGCTCCGAATGAGACATCCGAGGACAAAAGCCCATGAAGCTGCTGGCCGTGACCCGCCACACCCGGAGTTGAGAACAAAGCGCGTTCGACGGGAAGACCGCGTCCGAACGCCATCACCCTGTTCTTAGCGAAGAGCGGTACCCCGGTCCATGGTTACGGCAATCCATGCAGTGTGCACGAAATCCCACCTGCGGCTCCACGGGTTCTTCGGTGTTCAGTTCCGCCCGCTGAGATCACAGGCCGAAGTCGTTTTGGCAGCGCGATAGCGGTCACTTCTGGCTGATTGTTCATGCTCACCTCTGATCTCCGGCCAGGCTACGCAGCCCGGAGGGTGAAGCGTGCCAGGCACACGACCAGATGGCGCAGTGCTCAAGAATGAACCTCACCTTGACCCGCACCCGGGAGGCAAGCAGCTGATGAGCGTGACCGGTCCGTCAGCTGGCTTGGTCTCTCCTCCGGCGGATGAGGCGACGTCATGTCGCGTCTGCCAGGTCACCACTATGCCCGCGTCATGACAAGAGGATACGCAGGTGATGACAATTTCGACATCTCCTGATTCAGGTGGCTGTGCAGGAACATAAAGCACCCCTGTCTTCACGAAGTGTTCACGTCTTTGGCTGATGTCGGCTGAACGACACAAACCGGTTGTCATGTTCTTCAACCTGAACTGCGTAAAACGATCACGGCGCTTGCCCCACCTCAGGAACGACCGACCCGTCCGGCCAATCCAGTTCAGGCGTCCACGGCTGACGGAAGCGTCACGAAGTAACCAGAAGCGAAACGTCAAGCCCACACTTGAAGCACCAGCAACACTCAAAGGAGGTTCATATGCGCAGATTCCGGTGGGACACCCTCATCATGGCGAGCGCCGTGGCCGCGTCAGCAGGTGGCAGCCAGGGAGCGCAGAGTTTCCCGACCATTCAGGTCCCCGCCGGCTACAAGGTCGAGAAAGTCGTGGGTGGCCTGACCTACGCCACCTCTGTCGCCTGGGACAACCAGGGCCGGATGTACGTGCTGGAAGCCGGGGGCGCCTTCGTCGAAGAGCCCGTTCCCGCGCGCCTCATGCGCATCGACAATGGCCGGGCCGTGGAAGTGGTCAATCTCCAGCAAAAAGGCATCGGCGCGTCTGCGGTGGGCCTGGTCTGGCATGACGGGGCCTTTTACATCACCCACCGTGACGGCAAGGACCGCACGGGCGCGGTCTCGCGCGTCACACTGAACGGACAGGTCACCCAGCTCTTCAAAGGCATCGTCGACAGTCAGTCCGAACACCAGATCAACGGCATCGAGGTGGGCCCGGACGAAAAAATGTACGTCGCCGTGGGCCCCGCGACCAACGCCGGCGTGGTCGGCATCGATCTGGGGCCCTTTGTGGCGCGCAGCCCCCAGGTGCACGCGAGGCCCTGCCAGGACATCGTGCTCACCGGACGCAACTTCATGACCCCCGACTTCCGCACACCCGATCAGAGCGACACCGTCCTCACCGGCGCCTTCGTGCCGTTCGGCACCGAAACAAAAGCCGGACAGGTCATCAAGGGCACCAACAAATGCGGCGGCTCCATTCTGACTTTCGATCCCAAAAACGCCGAAGCTACCCTGCGGCCTTTTGTTTCGGGTCTGCGCAACGCCATCGACCTCGCGTGGAACAAGCAAGGCGAGATGTTCGTCGCCGTGAACGGCTTCGACATTCGCGGTTCGCGTGGTGTGAAAGACCAGTGGGACGCCACCTACCGCGTGAAACAGGGTACCTGGTACGGCTGGCCGGACTTCTCGGCCGCCCTGGAACCCCTCACCGACGCAAAGTTCACGCCGCCCGGTTCGCAGCTCGCGCCGATCATGCAGGGCGGCGTGATGCAGCCTCCCAAACTGGAGTTTTTGATCAACCACGAAGCGAGCAAGCTCTCAGCGCCCGACAAAAATCTGGTGGCGGGCCTGCACGAATGGAACTCGTCGCCGTCAGGGCTGCACTTTTCACCGGACAACTGGGGCCCCTTTGCCAACCAGCTGTTCGTCGCCGAGTGGGGTGACTTGAGCCCGGCCACCAATCCGCTGCGTGACAAACCCACCGGGTACCAGATCAGCCGCATCGACCCGAACACCAAGCGGGCCGTACCCTTCGCGCGCAACGCCAAACCCGGGCCGGCCTCGGGACAGGGCGCCATGGGCCAGGGGCTGGAGCGGCCCTTTGACCTGAAATTCAATGACGGCGCGATGTACATCGTGGACTACGGCGTGGCGCGGGTGAATCCGGCACGCATCAAGGACGGCAAACCCCCCTACGAGTTCCCGCCCAAAACGGGCGTCGTCTGGAAAATCACCCGCACAGTTCCCTGAGCAACACCACCGGTGCAACAGGCCGTTCAACACTCAACAAAGCCGCGTCACGCGGGAGGAACAGATGACACAGGAAGCCGACCGATTCAATACTGCGGAATCGAACTACAAGCCCGGCAATCAGCGAGATCTCAGCTTCCCCCGTGGTCAGACAGCCCTGCTCGTCATCGACCCCGTCAACGACTTCCTTTCTGAGGGTGGCGCGGCCTGGGAAATGACCAAATCCACCGTGAAGACGGTGGGCGTGGTGGAAAACCTCAAACGGGCCATTCAGGGAGCGCGGGAGCATGGTGTGCCGGTGCTGCTGGGACCGATGGCCTTCACAGAAGAGGACTACGCAGAGCACAATCTGCAACGCCTCACCGCCATCAACCGCGTGATGTTCGAACACAAGATGTTCCTGGCGGGCAGTTGGGGTGCGGACTTTCATCCTGAGCTGCAACCCCAGCAGAGCGATATCATCCTCAAGCCCCACAAAGTCAACGACGTGTTCGGTACAGACTTGCCTGAACACCTGGAGCGGCTGGGCATCACGCACCTCGTCATCGCCGGGATGACTGCCAACCTCTGCGTGGAAAGCACCGGACGACACGCGGCCGAGTTGGGGTACGACGTGACCTACCTGACGAACGCCATCGGCTCGGAAAGCATGCCGTCGTACGAAGCGGCGGTACACGTCAATTACCCTCTCATCGGGAATGTCACCATGCAGGTCGATGAGTTCCTTCTGGCCCTGGCGCCCTCAGAAGGTGCGTCCAACACGGTGCAGGTGGGTGATACGGTCCTGGGCTCGGACCACGGGGAGATCGGTACGGTGCAGGAAATCATCGCGGCCACAGAAGACGCGGAAGCGCATCTAATCGTGCCGCGCGGCGTGATTCTGCACAAGGACATGTTCATTCCCCTCGATGCCGTGGTGAGACGCGCGGGAACCACCGTGTTCGTGAACGTCCCGAAGCTGATTGTGGGTAACATGCCGTGGAGTGAAAGGCCACTCCACGCCAAACGCCGCGAGCACCTCGGTCCCCGTGCAGTGGACGTCACGAACGTGTACGGCTCGAAGGATCCGTCCGGGTCGTAGTCACATCGACGCCGCTTAAAGCGGTTGTCAGAGACATTGATCGGTTTTTGATCAATGTCTCTGACCGAGCGGAGCGAGTAAACCCAGTGCTGGAGCGGGTGGGAGCGGAATTGATGGAGTGCTTTTCTCCATCAATGTAGCGGACAAACGCTCTAGGAAGGCCTCGTGCTGTTATCGCCGAGGCCCCTCTTTGTTCATCAGGACGCTGCAGCGGCAAGCTCGTATCCCGCAGAGGAGGACCTGAAACCAGGTTTGTTGTACCGCCCCGAGTTGGAATTCACAGCTGGGATTCACCGACGAAAGCCGTGGACGTCGAACGGCTGAGGGACACGGATTTACAGTGCTCGAGTCCGATTATGAAGTGCTTACTGGTAACTCCAGTTGTCCGGGTCGTCCGAGTCACCGGGTGAAAGACCAAGAATGTCTCTCTGGGTCGTGACGCCGAAACCGAGCACCGTTCGATTCGCGTACGCAAAGTAACTGACGACCTGGTTCACCTCGAGGATTTCACCGTCGTCCACACCGGCTGCCCGCATGTCCGCCAGCGAAGTCTGCTTCATCGAAGCGGGTGACTCTGTAAGCGCCTTCGCGTAGCGCAAAATGGCTAATTCCTTTCCGGCGAACACCTGGTCTGGCGTCTGGTTCTCCAGGGCTTCACGGATGGCGCGCGGTCGTCATCCCGGAGGAGGCGAGTGAGTCCGGCGTGGTGGTGCTCCACGCAGTACTCGCGGCCGTTCAGCAGGCTCACGTACACCCCAACCACTTCCAGCAGCCACTTCGGCGGGGTGTGGCCGTGATAGTGCAGGACGTTCTTGTAGAGCGCCATGTGCCCTTCCATGGTGTGAGGACGCAGGCTGTGCGCCAGCATGATGTTGTCGATATTATTCCCCGGGCCTCTGATGGGGTCGTACAGGATTTTGAGCTTGCTGGTGGCTTCCTCGTAGGGAATCACGCTGATCCAACTCGCGAACTGTTTCATGGTAAAAATCTGACTCACCAGTGTGGTGTCTCGTGAAGTTCAGTCGGCCCCACTACTCTCAGCGGCGGCCCAAGTCATACCGCAGGTACGTCTCGATGAGCATACGTGCTGGCGGCCAACAGTCGAGCGGGGCGCTCCTTTCCCTCTCCGTGCGGGTCGTCACGCGGGCGCCCTTCACCCGTTCGTGTTGGAGTGAACTCTTGGGACCGGACAGTGGAGCAAAACACGTCGCCCTGTCAGCCAGCAGGCTGAGCACGAAACGGAAGAGATCATCATGCTCGGACGGCGGTACAGCCGTAGGAGCAAGCTCGAAATCGTGGGCACATCGAGCGCGAAGAGAAACCTGTCATCCGGTTCAGCGGTGAGCACCAGCTCTCCCCACGCCCGGTGCTGACTTTGCCACAATTTCTGCCAGCAGGTCACCGCTGCTTCAGCAGCACCCATTGAAACCACCTGAAGGACACGCAGCAACTCCTGCGTCGTTACCTCGCCTGCTTGGCGTACCGGACCAGCAAAGCACTTCATAACGCACCTGCCGGTTTTGAAGCATTCGAGCTGGGTCACGGCGTCCGTACACCTGACGCCATGCTGCGGCACATGACAGGTCTGCTGATTTACATTCTTCGTGTAATCGAGGATCGGCCTGACACCCCGCTGGACGATCTTTCCTGGGCGCAGGAGTCGCAGCGCTTTACCTCGGTGCTGGCCACCCTGGATGGGATCTTGCAGCGGCAGACCAACCTGACGCTGGGTGAGGCGCAACACCTGCTGCAAGGGCCCCTGTCAGACGCTATGACCCACGCAGGTCAACTCGCGCTGCTGCGTCGAGCTGCAGAAGAAGCCCTCCCGCCCGAGGATTTCACGCGTGCCGACATCCATGTCCAACACCTGCACCCAGAAAGCTGAACGGCTGGCAACAGGCATTGAACGAAGTCCCCACGAGCGTCACGCCCGGAACATCACACCGAAAGTACTGCACAACAAAGTGGAGCTTGTCCGTCAGCAGCATTTCACCAGTGGAGGGCAAAGCTCGCCGTCCCTAGCTCGAAGTCGTGCCGAAGGCATGAGAGCCAACTTGGACTTTCAGGAGTCAGTAACCGTCACTTGAACCTGATCGACACCGTTGTACTCGTACCCATCCAGGTTGCATTTCACGTCAGCAATCATGGGTTGTGTCCGACCCGCTGTGTCCGTTGCGCGCCAGGATGGTGTACTCACCCTGCGAAAGCTGCAGTTCAAGACGCCAGCGTCTCCACCCGAAAGATGATGAGCTCTGGTCAAGATCCGCCTCCAACCACGTCAGTCCACCGTCCGTCCTGACGTCCGCCCGCTCCAGCAGCGCTGCCCCGTCATTCCAGGCGCAGCCGGCGACTTCCAGCGTTCCGCTGTGAAGGCTCTGGCCTGCCAGGGGGCTCCAGATGATGCTTTTGATGGGTTGTTTCCAGCAGGGCCGCGTCCCGCCATGGCCGTCCGGGACGCGGTAGCGTTTCTGCTGCGCTTCGTGTGTGTCTCGTGCGCGGTGAGGGTCAGGCGCTGCAGCCATTTCACGTTGACCGTCGCGAAGAAGCCCGGCATCAGCAGGCGAACAGGACCACCATGCACGCCACCCAGTGGTTCGCCGTTCAGGGTGTAGGCCAGCAGGCCGTGCTCGAGCACGTCGGAGAGCGGGATACTCTTTTCATACGGTGTTCGTCCATCGATTCCGGTGGCCGTCAGGTAATGCGCGCCCGGCATTGGCGTGGCGCGTTCCAGCAGCTGCTGTACGCGCACCCCACCCCACAGGCTGTTGGCGACGGCCCCCTTTTCCCATTGGCACCCTTCGATGTCACCCGCGTTGGTGTAGTACGCCCGGCCATTCCCGGCACATTGAGTGACGCATTCGATCTGCAGGTAGGGGTAACTCAAAGGTGTCGCGGACGAGGCCGTCAACCTGCAGGATGCCCGTCAGGGGTACGGGGGCGAGGGTGTCCTTTCCAGGTGGGTAAGGGTTGCTGCTGCGCACGAACATCAGGGTCTGCGGCGTGAACCGTGCCGCGCGCAGCCGCGTGAGTGGGGTTTCGAGCACTTCACCCCGATCAAGGCGCGCAATGAGCTCGTCTTGGTCATCATGGTGCGAGACGGGGACCTGGTGACTCATACGTCCTCCTGGAGTGGTGCGGAGTGAATGTGCCGCTTTGGGTGCGCGCCGTTCCTCGAGTATGTCTCACGTCGCTCGCTTTCGCTCAGGCTGGACGCAGACTCATCTTCTATTGTCGCCCAAACTGCAACTGCATGGTTGGGTCGATGGCTCTGCCTGTCTGGGTTGCTTCACCGGCAGGTGCTCGTAATCATCAGCCTTCTCTACCCGGCGAGCAGCCGCACGGCTGACGGTGTTCAGTCCGGGACAATCCGGATGTTTGTGTCATTGCTTCGTGAGTTCACGTGCCGGTACCTTCTTTGCTGAAAAAAGCCGCAGGTGAGGTGCTGGCAGTCAGCGCCCGCCAAATCCGCCGGACGTGATGCCTTTGATGAACGAGCGGTTGCCGACGATAAAGACGATAAAAATCGGCAGGATGGCCAGTACGCTGCCGGTCATTAGCAAGCCCCAGTCGGTGTTGTACTGACCGCGCAGGCTGCTGAGCCCGACGGTGAGTGTGTTCATTTCAGGTTTGGTGGTGGTGATGAGCGGCCACAGGAAGTTATTCCACTGAGCGACGAACGTGAAGATTCCAAGGGCGCCAAGGGCGGGGCGAGCAAGGGGCAGCATGACCCGCCAGAACACCTGCGCGTACGTGGCGCCGTCGATCCGGGCTGCTTCTTCCAGCTCACGAGGCACCGTGAGGAACGCTTGACGCAACAGGAACGTTCCAAAGCTGCTGAAGGCGAACGGTAAGATCAGGGCGGCGTAACTGTCAATCCATCCGAGATTGCGCACCAGGATGAAGTTGGGGATCAGCGTGACTTGTGACGGAATCATCAGCGCGCTGAGGTACAGCAAAAAGAGGGTCTCACGACCGCGGAAGCGCAGGCGCGCAAAGGCGAAGGCGGCCATGCTGCACACCAGCAGTTGCAGCAGCGTCACCGAGATCGACACGATCAGGCTGTTGAGCATCATGCGCGCAAACGGAACCACTTCGAACAGTCGAATGTAATTGCCGAATTGTGGTTGCTCGGTGAACAGCGTAGGCGGATAACGAAAAATCTCTGCAGCGGGTTTAAGGCTGGTGGAGATCATCCACACGAACGGTGCGCTCATGCTGAGAGCGCCGGCCAGCAGCAACAAAAACACCGTCCAGTTGATCATGCTGGGAAGGGCACTTCTCCGGCCCTTGCCAGCGAGTGCGCGGTCCGGCTGACCCAACGCCTTACTCATAATGTACCCAGCGGTGTTGCAGGCGGTACTGAAGCAGGGTCAGCACCAGAATGATCGCGAAGAGAATCATGGCGGCAGCACTCGCGTAACCCATTCGGTAAAACTGAAAAGCATTCTGATAAACGTAATAGACGATGGTGTTGGTGGCGTTCGCTGGCCCGCCCTGTGTCATCACGAACGCGAGATCGAAGACTTGAAAAGAACCGATCAAACTGACGATGGTCACGAAGAATGTCGTGGGGGACAGCAGCGGCAGAGTGAGGTGGTAGTGTTTGCGCCAACCGACCGCCCCGTCAATGGCGCCCGCTTCATATACTTCCCGGGAAATGCCTTGCAGACCAGCGAGAAACAGCACCATCGAGTACCCCAGCCCCTGCCAGATCGCCACGATGATCAGCGCGGGAAGTGCGTACCTTGACGAATTGAGCCAGGCAGGCAGGTCCTGCACGCCGAGCTGGCTGAGTAAGGCGTTCAGCACACCAAAGTTGCTGTTGTAGATCCACGACCAGATGAGCGCGACAGCCACGGTAGAAGACACCACCGGCAGGAAGTAAATTACCCGCAGGGCCGTCTGGCCGCGGACACCACGGTTGAGTAGCAGCGCGACCAGTAACGCCAGCAGCATCTGAACGGGAACCGTGCCGATCACATACACCAGGGTGTTGCGCAGGACTTTGTGGAACAGTTCGTCACGGACGATCAGATCCTTGTAGTTTTGCAGACCGGCGAAGTGCGGCGCGGTGAACAAATCCCAGCGGGTAAAGGAAATACCAAAAGCCGCCAGCACGGGCAGCAGCACGAACACCGCGAAGAGCAGCAGGCTGGGTGCCAGGAACAGCCAGGCACTGCGTGCTTCAGCGACCGCCATGCTTGAGCGGGTCACGTCAGTCCTCCAGCCCGAAGATGTGCGCGGCGTTTCGGTAGAAGATCCTTTCCTGGTCCGCTTCGCTCAACCCCATCTCCGTGAACGCGTCGCGCCAGCGCTTGACATCCGCCGCAATGCGCCGCAGATCGCTGTCGCTCCCGTACACCAGCTTGCGCGGTGAGATTTCGCGGTTGATGTATCCTCCGTCGATGATGTGGTGATGCACCACATCCCCACCGCTGACGTCGAAATACAGCCGGGGCCGCCAGCGGGCAATCGCGCAGGCGGTACGGTAATCAGGCCAGCCGAGGTGCGCGCCGATCATGAATAACTCGGGGAAGTAAAAGGCGATGGTGTCCAGGTAAATGGGCTGCATGCGCGCGCTGGAAAATCCGTACGGGCGGGTGCGGATGTTACGGCCGAGGCGCTGCACCAGCGCTTCTTCTTCTGCTCCTTCCGGTGGGGCTTTCCAGGCGTCTTCCTGGCTGCCCATCAGGTAATCGACCGGACCGCCCAGAATGCCGGTGTGAAACAAGATCCGCAGACCGCGTGCCTGCGCCTGTTCATAAAAAGGGTAATAAGCGGCGTCATCGTAATTGCGGCTCACGCCGATGACCTTGATCCCGTGAAAGCCACGCTGATAGAAATCCTCGACGGTACTGACCGGGTCCCGGTCAAGGTCGAGTCGTCCCATCGCGATCACCAGGTCAGGTCGACGTTCCAGTGCCCGCGCGAGTGCGTCGTTGCCTCGCCCTGGGTTGGCGAGCAGTCCGACTTTCACGATGCCGACCTGCGCACAGACATCCGAGAGCTCCTCAAGAAACCCGGCTTCCGCCTCCCGGGTATTGAGGCGGTCCCAGTGACCGTAGTGCACATGCGCGTCAATGATCTTCAAAGGATCCTCCCTGACGTGAGCGTGGTGCAGGCGTTGCAGCGCTTTATTTGAGCAGGTTGTTGACGTTCGGAGCGATCTTGGAAAGTGCGGCTGCGGCGGTGCTTTCCCCGTTCCAGACGGTATCCAGGGCGGGACCGATCAGGGTGTTGTTGATCTGCACGTACTTCGCGAAGTTCGGGTAGACGCCGCTGCGGTCACTTTCCATCAGGAAGATGTCCTTGAAGGGGGCATTGAACGCAGTGCGTACCTGCGCGTTTCGGTTCATGGCCGGAACCGCGCCGCCGGCTTTGGCAAAGATTGCCTGTCCTTCGGCGCCCGCCAGGTACTTGAGGAACGTCCAGGCTTCCGCTTTGTTTTTGCTGTTCGCGTTCATCGCGAAACCTGCACCACCCACCGTGTTGGCTTTCTGGCCGCTCGGTCCGGACGGAAGCGGAGCGACCGCCCATTTAAACGGCGCGTTCTTGAAGGTGGTGAGACGCGCGGCGTTGGTCATGACCATCGCGGCCTGCCCGCTGGAGAAGAGCTGGGTGCTGTCGCCGATCTGAGCCATTTCCTGAAAGGCGGGAGCGACTTTGTCCTTGTTGATCAGGTCCGCGATGAACTGGATCGCCTGCGCACCTTTTGCGTCGTTAAGCATGAACTTGGTGGGTCTCAGCGGGTCGTCGAAGACTTTGCCACCGTTCTGGTAGACGAAGGTGGGCCACTTGTTGTTTTCCAGTACCAGACCGTAGCGGGTCACGCGACTTCCACTGCGCTCGGTGAGTTTGATGGCAGCGGCTCGCAGGTCGTTCCAGCGCCAGTTGGCGTTCGGGTAAGCGACCTTGGCCGCATCAAAGGCGTCCTTGTTGTAGTACAGCACCATGGTGTCGTTATCGCGGGGGATGGAGTAGAGCTTCCCTTGGAGCTGGTGGGTTCTCAGGAACTCCGGGTTGAATTCCTGAATCGGGAATTTGTCCCGGGCGATGTACGCGTCGAGCGGTTCGAGTTGCCCGCGGCTGGCGTAGGTGGGAACGTTGGTGATGAACATCACGTCCGGGCCGGCTTTCGCGGCAAGTTGAGCGTCAAGCTTGGTCCAGTACCCCGACCAGGGCGCGTGCTGCACCTGAATTTCGATGTCCGGGTTGGCGGCCATGAAGTTCCTGGCGATCTCCTGGAATGGCGGAAGTTCCGCCGGGTCACCCCAGTACGAAAACACCAGGGTCGTCTTTGCAAGGGCGGGCGTGGCGAGGGCGAGCGAGGCGGTCAGAACGGTGAACCAGAATCTACGCATAAGCTTCCTCCTGTACAACGGGTAACCAAGTGTGGGTCAGGCGCTCACGGGACGCTGATCGCGCGTACCAAGCGCGTGCAGCAGGTCTTGTACGTCGTGTTTCGCGGCCATACGCAGCGCACCGAGGCTGACTGCCCGCTCGGCATCGGCGGCGACGGTGAGGTCCGGCACGAAGGGAAGAGTGGCTTCCAGCTGGCGACGTAAGGCGGGAAGGTGAGCGAAGAGCCTCCCGCCGACTCGCCCGCCAATCACGATGCGCGCCGGGTCGAGCGTCACGCTCAGCACCTGAAGTGCCAGGGTGAGGCCCTCGAAGAAAGGTTGTGCTGCAGGCCGTTGAAGAATCACGGGTTCACTGGGTAGCAGTTGCTCGGTGAGTTGTTCCGTGTGCAAGCCCAGCAGGCGGGCCAGCCCGCGTTCGGACAGCAAATCTTCCAGCGTGGTGCCCACGCCGGTGGGCAGGTAGCCCAATTCGCCAGCGCGTCCCCGGTGGCCGGACAGTAACGTTTTCCCGTGCGTGACGCCGACCCCAAAACCACTCCCGATGGCGACGTAAACCAGCAGTTCATCATGCCGGGCTTCACTCACCGCAGCGAGGTTGACGTCGTTGTAGAGCAAGGTTGCTTCTCCCAGCTCGTCTCGCAATTCCTGGAGAACTCCTGGGGTTTCCAACTCCGGAAGATTCGGTGCATAGCGCACCCTGCCAGCTTCGACGACGCCCGGCAGGCCGAGAGCGACGGTGTGCACCCCTGAAGTGGCGTGACGTGCTGCCAGGTCATCCAAAGCCGCACGAATATGACGGCCCAGTTGGCCTGAAGCCCAGGGGTAGTCGCGTACATCGATCGTGACACCTCGAAGATCGCCGAGCGCCACCTGAACACGTCCGGCGTCTACTTCGACCCCGGCAATCAAGCGATGACGGGCGTTCAAGGTGATCAGCATGGGTGGCCGACCGACGGTGCTGTGCCCCTGACCAATTTCTGCAAGCACTCCACGGCTGATCAGTTGTTCGATCACGGCCGAGGTGGTGGGTTTCGACAGCAGGAGCTTGCGGGCGAGTTCCGCGCGTGAGGCCGGGCCGCAGGTCAACAGGTGACTCAGGATTTGCTGCGCGGTATTCAAAAGCGACCCCTTTACGGGAAAGCGTGACGCGGATCAGATCATCCAGGCATTAGTTAGTTGAATTGACCTAAAGCGTAGTTGCTTTACCCACACACGTCAAGGGCTCCTCCTGCCTCAGGCCACGCAGAAGACCGTCTGACGAGTGGAGATCTTGCTGGAAAACTGCTTATAGTTAGGGCAGCACACCGAATTGCCAACCGAGGAGCGTGACTCAATGACGCCAAGCACCGGCCAGCCCACGTCCGATACCCAAGCGGTCCTGGCCATGGACGTCGGAGGAACGCATCTGCGTTTCGCCTTGGGTGACCTGACCGGCCAGCTTACCTCGAGGCACCGCGAATCCATTGACCAGCACAACCCAGTCAGGCAAATCCTCCGGACGGTACAGCACGCTGAACGGAACCTCGGCCAATCCTTGCAGCACGTCGTCATCGGTGTCGCAGGCGTCGTTCAAGGAGACCAGCTCTACGACGCGCCGAACCTCACGGCCTTGCAAACCAGCGGCGCACTCGGTCAGCTGCGCAACGCCCTACCCTGCCCCGTTACCTTCATCAACGACGCGAACCTTGCTGCATTAGGTGAAAATCTGCCGGACCTGGCCTTCATCGCACTCGGCACCGGTCTCGGCTGTGGTTTTGTTCGTGGCGGGAAGATTATGAGCGGATCCCGCGGTCGGGCCGGAGAACTGGGGTTACTGCCTTACGCGTCAGAAGTCGGATCAACCCTCGAGGAGGTTTTGTCCGGACCGGGAATTGAGAGACTTTATGCCCTGTATGGGGGCAGCGGGGACGCACACCTGGCGCTCGCCGACCCTGGTGAAGCCGCATTACGCACGCGGGAAGTGATCACCGATGCTCTCAGTTTCTTGTTGAGCACCATCGCGTTGAGTTTCGATCCGGAGCATCTGATCTTCGGAGGAGGAGTTGGTCTGCGGTGCGGACCTTTGCTGCACTCCGCGTGGGCCGACGCCTGCGTACGCGGAATAGAAATGCCCATCCCACGACTGACCCAACTCGGTGATGATGCCGCGTTGCGTGGAGGACTACACCTGGCGTCACGGCTCGCTCAAGCGAACAAGGACACCCATGACCATCAATGAAATCGAGCAAGCGTATGACGCCGCACTGGAGGTCCTGAAAGCCTGCGCTTCACCCCTTGGGTTGAAAGCCAGCGCGTTGAATCAAGGGTATCCGCACGTATGGGCCCGCGACGCCCCCATTACCGCGCTGGGCGCACTCATTACCGGAGACGAGGCGCTGCTGCTGGCCTGTCGGGCCAGCCTGATCACCCTCGGCGATCACCAAAGCGATCTCGGCATGCTTCCCCTCAACGTCGATACCCGCACAGGAAACGTGACCACGGAGAACGCCGGAGCCATCGACGCAAACATGTGGTTCGTGCTGGGTCATTATGCCTGTCACCGCCGCACGAATGACACCGCCTTTCTCCGGGCAGCGTGGCCACGAATTCAAGCGGCTCTCTTGTGGCTGCGTTATCAGGACATGAATGACTGCGGTCTGCTCGAAGCGCCCGAAGCCGCGGACTGGGCGGACTTGTACGCCACGCGCTACAACACCCTCTACGCCAACGCACTCTACGTCGGGACGCTCGAAGCGGCCGGGTACCTCAGCGCCGCCCTCGGTGAGGACGGCGCAGCACACCGGGTGCGAGCAAACGATGTGCGCCGCAAAATCAACCTGTTGCTGTGGCTCGATCGCCCGTGGGATGGACAGCGTTTTGGCGCCCAGCTTGAAACCCTCCGGGCACTCCGGCTGGAATGGTTCTTGCTGCATCAGCAGACCGCTACACTCACCGAAAAACCGTACTTCCTGTCGTGGGCAGGATTCCGGGAGTTCGGTGATACGTTCGACGGCTTTGGCAACATGCTCGCAATTCTCTTTGGCGTTGCCAGTGAGACGCAAACACGCAGCATCCTCGACTACGCCCACGCAGCGGGCACAAACGACCCGGCGCCGCTGAAAGCCTTCTACCCGCCGATCTACCCGGGTGAGCGTGACTGGCGTGACTACTACCGCAGCCGGAATCTCAACCTGCCTGATCAGTACCACAACGGCGGCATCTGGCCGTTTCTTGGCGGCTTCTATGTCCTGGCGTTAGAGCGCGCCGGCAACCATGACAACGCGCAGAGCATGCTGCACTCGCTGGCCAGGGCCAATAAACTGGGTCGCACTCAACCCTGGGAATTCAACGAATGGCTGCATGGACGGAGCGGACGCCCCATGGGTCACCCGCTGCAAGCCTGGTCTGCTGGCATGTACGTGTGCGCTTACCACGCCGTTGTTCACGGTGAAACACCCCTCCTGCCACCCTGCCCGGCACGCACTGCGGATCCCTGGGCGGACCCGCCCTCCACCTGAGGTGAGCTGCACCCGTGAAACGCAAAACCGTAATTTCGTAGGATTCAACCGTCTCCTTGCGGAAATGAGTTTCAGCTTTCCAGCCCCGGCAGCTCCATTCCGATGTGCCACAAGGAAGACTCCGATGAGCAACCTGGAAGTCAGCATGGTGCAGTTCGCTCAAGACCTCATTCGCATTCCTTCCCTGAGCGGTCGTGAAGACGAGATCGCCACGCGCGTCACACAGGAAATGGAACGCCTGAATTACGATGACGTGCGCGTGGACGAAGTCGGAAACGTCCTGGGGGTCATCCGCGGTCAGGAAAGCGGTCCCGGCTGGTTGCTGCTCTCGCACCTCGATCACGTCGACGTAGGAAACCATGAGGAATGGCCCCACCCTCCTTACGGCGCAGTGATTGAGGAGGGCCGTCTATATGGCCGGGGCGCGGTGGACATCAAAGGTTCCCTCGCGGCGCAGGTGTATGGAGCGATCACCGTGAAACCGCGACGCAGCGTGCTCGTGGCAGCCATGGTGAAAGAAGAAATCGGAGGCATCGGTGCGGCGCACTTCACACGTCACCTCGACATGGACGTGGGCCTCTGCCTGGTCGGCGAACCCTCACAAAACAGCTTGATGATCGGCCATCGGGGTGTTGCGCGTTTTCCCGTGCGTTTCCGCGGAGTAGCTCACCACGCTGGTTTTGCGCGTTCGCAGGATAATCCGCACTTCGCCCTTGCGGAATTCCTGGTGCGACTGCGGGATGCGGCCTTACCATCCCACCCGGTGCTGGGATCGTCCAGCATCGCACCTACCGTCATGAACGCCGACACAGCGAGTGGAAACCTCACTCCCAACGTCACGCGGATCATACTGGACTGGCGCACTTCCTCTGAAAGCGAGACGGAGATGCGCTGCATGATGGCGCGCCTCACAGAAGGTTTGCCTGCCGAGTACGCCGTGCCGCCTTTGTGGACCACGGGTCCAACAGGAATGCACCTGCCTGGTTTCTACACTGAGCCTGATCACATCGCCGTACAGCAGATACAGCGAACTCTGGAACAGGTACTGCACCATCCTGCGTCGCCGGGCCTGTGGTCCTTTTCCACTGATGGACGCTATACCCACGCGCAAGGCATCATGACGCTGGGACTTGGACCCGGAGATCCAGCGTTAGCGCACACGACTGCAGAATTCGTGGCGATCACCGAACTTCTCGATTACACGCGTGTACTGAGCAGCATGTTAAGCCAGACTCCCGCGTCTTTTGGCATGTGAACTTCGCCCCTGGAAGGAAAAGGGCAGAGCCTCCGAAGGCTCTTGAGGACATGCCAGTCGGAGGGTGGGCTTCGCCCGACCCGTTGGGCGGTCCAGCACCTGCTGCGCCGCAGGGCACCCTTCATTGATCCCAGCGGCGTAATCTGTGGAGCAGTCGCGGACCACCGTCTCGACTTCCGGATGCGTCCGCAGCCAGGTGGCGAGCGTTTCCGCCAAACGGTCAGGTAGCACGTCGATCGGCTGGTGCGTGTCGAGGTCGACGATGATCGTGTCGTAAATATGGCCGCGCCGAAAGGCGAAATCGTCGACGCCGATGGTCTTCGCTGTTCCCGTTCCGACCTGGGTTTGACGTACCACGCGGAGCAAAGTCGTGGGACTGGCGGGCACGTGCAGGTCGTGAACGCGCCGGGAACCACCTCGTGCGTTCAGCGTCGTTCCCAGTCGCCGTAGGCAGTCAGCACAGCGGGTGGTGCGCTGGGCGTAGGGTGTCGTGAGCGCCGGCAGTCGTTCGGCGAAGACACTGACACGAGCACTGGGCTGCACGGCACCGGAAACGCCGCACATCGAGCTTGATCAAGACACCGAAGCCGGCCCAGGAGACGTCGAGCAGTGTGCGGCAGTAATGGCTGTGCCGGTGCGTTGAGACTGTTCCACACTGTGGGCAAGGTGCCGAGCCTGAGGTACTCGCGGCCTGGAGATGGACCTGTTCAGCCCCGATTTCTACTTGTAGGTCACGAAATTTGAGGCCGCTGGGAAAGACGGCGTGGAGCAGGGCCAGCAGGAGCGCATCCATATCTCAGCTTGTCTCCTCGCTGCACCGAGGTTGACGCAGAGCCGCAACAATGGGTTCACTCCACAGCCTGACTGTCCCTTTTGTGACTTGAACGCGTTGTACGACGGGGCCTTCGTGCTGGAGAACGAGAGGATGCATATTTCAGGGCTACTAGTGTTTTGTCCCAGTGATGACCGTGCTTCTCGCGCTGAGCGCGGCTTCAGGGGCAATGGAATGACCGGCCCAGAAGGAGCTTCTCCCACTGGCTAGGCTCGCGGGCCATGTCCAGCCACACTCATATTTCCCTGAAATCGCAAGACCGCCTCGACCTGAGTGACCTCACCACCAAGGGCACTGCGAAAGCGCGAACGATCACGCGGGCTCAAATCTTGCTGCTGGCGGATCGTTCGCAAGGCGAACGCCGCACTCACAAGTCAATCGCGGAGGTGTTGGGATGCAGTACCAACCGCGTGAGCACCGTGGTGCGGCGCTATACTGAAGAAGGAATCCGGGGTGCCCTCTACGAGCGCCCTCGGCCGGGTGGTCCACCGAAGATCGACGGCGTTACCGAGGCGCACTTGATCGTGCTCGCGTGCAGCGATCCACCCGAGGGCCGTAAGCGCTGGACGGTGAGGTTGCTGGCCGACCAAATGGTGGAACTCGGGCACCTCGATTCGGTTGGGCGAATGACCGTGCAGCGTACCCTGAAGCACAACCAGATCAAACCCTGGCAGGTGAAGTCATGGTGTGTGCCTAAACCAAGCGCCAAGTTCGTGGAGAAGATGGAAGACGTGCTGGACGTGTACGCCCGACCTTACGATCCTCGCTTTCCCGTCGTGTGCCTGGACGAGGCGAGCAAAGAGTTGCGTGGTACGCCGAGGGTCGGACAGCCAGTCGCACCGGGTCAAGCAGCGCGCGAAGACTACGAGTACACCCGCAATGGCACGGCCAATATTTTCCTGGCCGTCGAGCCTTTGGCGGGTAAGCGCAGCGTGCGCGTCAAGGATCGGCGGGCCAACATCGACTTTGCTCAGGAACTACGGCGCCTGGTTGAGGTGGAGTACCGGCACGCCGAGAAGGTCGTCCTCGTGACGGACAATCTCAGCACGCACAGTGTGAACGCGCTGTACGAAGCCTTCAAACCCGAAGTGGCCCGGCGCATCGCTCGTCGCGTGGAGTGGCACTACACGCCCGAACACGCTTCCTGGTTGAATATCGCCGAGATCGAACTTGCCGCGTTGGCGACGCAGTGCCTGAACCGACGGATTGCGAGTAAGGACGAGTTGGAGCGGCAGGTGACGGCCTGGCAGGACGCGCGCAACCGGCAGCGCCCAAAGGTCGTGTAGCACTTTCGCACCGAGAACGCCCGGATCAAGTTGCGACGACTCTATCCCACGTTCCATTGCCCCTGAAGCCGCGCTCAGCGCGAAAAGCACGGTCATCACTGGGACAAAACACTAGCTGTAACACCGGTCGCCAATCAGTGTTTCTGCTTGTGCGTTGGCCTGCCGCGATCGCGGTGGCGAATACTGCCCAACCGCATCAGGAGCTCGAGGGTCGTAGCTTCGTGACGCTCGAGGGAGGAAGCTGGGACGCCTTAACCGACCCGGGGCGCGTCGTCACCCTGCTCAGCCATGGCCGATCCTCTCCATCACCCCTGCGGAAGCGTTCTCCGTCTCGCACGGAGCAACGAATCCCGCCACACTGGTGCTTCTGGTCAATGCGTTCACCAAGTCATGGTCGGATGCAGAATGCCCGGCCGAGCTCGCCCTTGAATGTGCAGGGTCGGCCAGTCATGCAGGGTCAGGTCAAGGAGCCGACCGTCTCGACGCAAAAAGGTATCCTCAACTTTGAAACCGCTGATGCTGGGGTTGAGCGCCAGCAGGTGTCCATCCTGCACGGTGAGGGTGTTACCGGGTTCCGCACGTGATTCACGGGGGCGGTAGCCAGCGAGGCCTCCCTGATGGTGGAGGGTGATTTCCTCGGGCATGTGATGCGTGCCGTAGGCTGTCTGAAGGGCCCTGAACACCTCTTCGAGCGTGCCGCCCCGCTCGGCGGCGTTCAGCCCTTGCGCTTCGATTTCCAGCAGGGTTCGGTAGCGCTGTTCCTCTTGGGCGTCGGGAGGCGTAAAGCTGACCATGCGGCTCACGCTGACAATCGGGCCGTTGCGGCGGGCGCAGAGGACCAGCAGGGCTTTGGATCCCAGGCGCGCATGGGTCGGTAAGGGGTGGCGGCGGCTCTGAAGGCGTTCGTTGCCGGCGCACAGGTTAACGACGGGCGTCATGCCCAGTGCGATGACTTCCTTAGCCAGGTGGGCGGACGCTTCGAATTCCGTCAGTTCCGGTCTGAGTTCCCGCACAGCCCGGGCAATGGCCGTTCCAGCGTCGCGGCCGAGTTGGAGCAGCGCTGCGTCGTCGTCGGGTTCGAAGTGTTGCCGGAGACGTTCGAGGGCAGCGGGAAGAGCGGGAAGGTCGAGGATGGCTTGCTGCCCACCGAGTGCTTCTTGAACGAGTCGTTCGCGCTCTTGGGTTTCCCACCAGCCGTACGCCTGGATGGGCGGGACACCTTCTTCTTCTTCGAGGCGGCAGGCTTCGATGGCGTTGCTGATGAAGGTGCAGTGGTCGGGCGTGATGATGGCTTCCAGCACGCCGCGCTCACCCATCAGGGCAATGTGCGTGCGGGCACCGGTGAGCCACGCGAGGTTCTCTGGGCGGACAAGGTGCACGGCGGAGATGTTCGCTTCGTGCATGGCTTGCCGCAGCCGCTCGAGCCGACGTGGGAAGTTCACAGTTTGATTCCAATGCTGACGAATTTCGTACTCATGTACTCGTCAAGACCCCACGACCCGCCTTCACGGCCATACCCACTTTGCTTGACGCCGCCGAAGGGGCCTTGAGCAGTGCTGGGCAATGGGTCGTTGACGCCGATCAGACCGTACTCCAGTGCTTCGCTGATGCGGAAGACCCGGTCGAGGTTGTGCGTCCAGAAATACGCGGCGAGTCCGTAATCACTGGTGTTGGCGAGTGTGATGATGTCCGCTTCCCTTTCAAAGGGGATCAGCGGCGCGACTGGACCAAAGGTTTCTTCGCGGGTGATGAGGGCACTTGCGGGTACGCCTTGCAGAACGGTGGGGGTGAAGTAGTGCCCGGTGCGGTTCGGTCGGTTTCCACCAGTGGTGAGCGTTGCGCCGAGTGACAGGGCATCCTCGACGTGTCGCTCCGCTTTCTCGACGGCTTCGGCCGCGACGAGTGGGCCGATGTCAGTAGTCCGTTCCATTGGATCACCGACGACGAGCTGTTCGACGCGCTGCGTGAAACGACGGGAGAATTCACTCATGATGTCAGCGTGGACGTAAATGCGGTTGGCGCAGACGCAGGTCTGGCCGGCGTTGCGGTATTTGCTGGCAATGGTGCCTTCTACCGCCAAGTCGATGTCCGCATCTTCGAACACGACCAGGGGAGCGTGGCCGCCCAGCTCCAGGCTGACGCGTTTGAGGGTCGCGGCGCTTTGTTGCGCGAGGAGCCGGCCGACGGGGGTGCTGCCGGTGAAGGTCAGCTTGCGGACGCGGGCGTCTTGCATCATCACTTCGCTGAGGGCGGCGGCATTGCTGGTAGGAAGGACCTGAAAGACGCCTTGAGGACCGCCGACTTCGTGCCACAGTTCAGCAAGACGCAGCGCGGTGAGTGGTGAGCGGTCGGCTGGTTTGAGGATGAAGCAGCACCCGGCGGCAAGCGCGGGGGCAACTTTGCGGGCGACCATGGACGCGGGGAAGTTCCAGGGCGTTACCGCATAAACAATGCCAACGGGTTCACTGGTCACCATCAGCCGTTTGTTGGCGAACTGGCTGGGAACGAGGCTGCCCGGAATTCGTTTGGCTTCCCCGGCGTAGTACTCGAGGAAGGTGGTGCTGAAGGCGATTTCGCCTTCGGATTCCTTGATGGGTTTACCCATTTCGCTTGTCATGATGCGCGCGAGGTTGGATTGGTCCGCCAGTATACGCTCGCGCCAGGCCATCAGCAGCTGCGCGCGCTCGTACGCGGTGGTGCGTCGCCAACGCGTGAAGGCTTCCGCCGCCGCGTCAATGGCGCGCGCAGCTTCTTCGGGGCCACAGTCACTGACTTCAGCGATGACTTGGAAGGTGGCGGGGTTGGTGACGCTGAAGGACGTGTGGGCCTGGTGTGGCTGACCGTTGATAATCGCGGTGTTCATTGGTCGTTCGCTCCTGGAGGGCTGTCGCTCATGAGCCTGGCGGCATTTTCGAGGTGATGGCGCATTTCCTGCTCGGCGCGTGCGGCGTCACGGTTCAGGATGGCATCGACGATGCGTTGGTGCTCCTCTATCGAAGTGGTGAGGCGGTTGGGGAGTTCATTCGAGTGGCTCATCAGCAGGCGGATTTGTCCACTGAGAGTTTCAGCGGTTTTGATCAGTCGGCTGCTGCCGCTGGCTTCCCAGATGGTCTGGTGAAGTCTGAAGTCGAGGTTGCCGTACTGCTCGGTGTGTTCGGTGTTCGCGGCGCTGTCGAGTTCGCCGAGGATGTCAAGCAGGGTGTGGTCGGTTTGGTGGTTGGCGTGCTGGGTCGCGAGGCGTGCGCCGAGTCCTTCGATCACGCTGCGCAGCAGGTATAGGTCCATGATTTCGCTGGAGTCGATGGAGGGCACGAAATAACCCCGGCGGGGGATGGAGAGCACCAGTCCTTCCTGGGAGAGAGCGAGAAGGGCTTCCTTGACGGGCGTGGCAGAAAGGTCCAGGCGTTCGGAGAGTTCACGGACGTTGAGTTTTTTACCGGGATGTAGTTCCCGTCGCAAGATGGCCGCGCGGATGACGGTGTAGGCTTCCGCGCTGAGGGTGGAGCGCTCGCGCAGGACTGGACGCGCATCCAGGGTGATCATGCCGTCAGTATAAGAAGCAGGCTTGACGAAAGCAAGATATTAGATCTAAAATCCAAAGCGATCAACAACTTGTCCGATTGTCCGCCACACGTCTGGCACATTCCGGTGCCCCACCCCACTCAGGAGTAACCATGAAACACGCCCTCGCCATTGGTCTCGTGCTGCTCAGCAGCCAGGCATTCGCACAAACCACGCTACGCGTCTTCGTCGGCGGACAGCAGCGCCCGGACGTCATGAAGAAAATCTTCGCGGAATACGAAAAAAACAACCCTGGCGTCAAAGTCGAACTCGAAGTCGGCGGCGCCACCAGCGAAGCGCAACAACAGTACCTCTCCACCGTGCTCAACAGCGGCGATAAAAGCATCGACATCTTCTTGCTCGACATCGTCCGCGTCGCTCAGTACGCCCAAAGCGGCTGGGCCGAACCCCTTGACGCCTACATCCCCAACAAAAACAGCCTGCTCAAGCAGTACCTGCCGGCGTACGCCGCCGCCAATACCTACAACGGTCGCCTGTACGCGCTTCCAGCCTTCGCAGACGCCATGTTCCTCTACTACCGCAAAGACCTGCTGGCCAAGCACCGCCTCCTTCCTCCCAAAACCTGGGAAGACATGATCCGCATTTCCAAAACCATCGTCGAGAAAGAAAAGAACCCCAACCTGCGCGGCTTCTCCTACCAAGCCGCGCCCATTGAAGGCACCGTGTGCTCCTTCCTCGTGCCGTTCTGGGGGCAAGGTGGCAATCTCAGCAGCACCGGCCAGGTGAACATCGACTCACCGCAAGGCCAGAAAGCCATGCAGTTCCTCGTTGACCTTTCCAAAAAAGAAAATGTGGCGCCCAACAACAGCGCCGAAATCAAAACCGATGACACGCGCCGCCTCTTCCAATCCGGCAATTACGTGTTCGCGCAACTCTGGGCCTACGGCTGGAACAGATTCCAGGAGGATGCGGACAGCGCGGTGAAAGACAAAGTAGGCGTCGTGAAACTTCCTGCCTTCGCGGGAAGCCAGTCTTACTCGTGCCTGGGCGGCTGGGAATGGGCCGTGAGCGCCTTCAGTGCCAACAAGAAAGCCGCCGCGAGCCTCGTGCAGTACCTCGGCGGCAAGGAAGTCAGCAAAACCCTCGCGATCGAAGCCTCCAACCTCCCCGTCTTCCCTGCCCTTTACCGCGATGCCGACGTCCTCAAGGTCAACCCCTGGTTCAAAGACGCGCTGCCGACCGTGCAAGCGGCCCGCCAACGCCCTGTCTCCCCACGCTATCCGCAGATCAGCGCTGCCATCAACACGAACGTGAACGCCGTGATTGCCGGTGTCCGCAGCGTCGATCAGGCCCTCAAGGACATGCAGGACAAACTCAGCAGCCTGCTGAAGTAAGCACAGACACCACGACACGATCAAGGGGCGCCGAATGGTGCCCCTCAGGCTCTTCTTTTGCCTTATTGGAGGCTTCCCTTGATCCGCCGCGAACTTTCCGAACGGCAGCTGGCGTTCTGGCTTCTTCTGCCCGCAGTTCTACTTCTCGCCCTGGTAGTGGTTTACCCTGTCAGCCGATTGCTGTACACCAGCCTGTTCGACTACAGCATGGGGCCGGTCAATCCGCCTTTCATCGGCATGCACAATTACCTGGAAGCCCTGCGGAGCAGCGAAGTCATCAACGCCCTGAAGGTCACCGGCCTGTACGTCCTCGTGACCGTTCCCGGTGGCATGATCCTCGGCCTGATCCTCGCGCTGCTCGCCAACCTGCCCTTCCGGGTGAAGTGGCCCGTGCGGCTATCGCTGCTGCTGCCGTGGTCGATGAGCATGGCCTTCGCAGCCCTGATCTTCGCGTGGTTCTTCAACAGTGATTACGGCGTGATCAACGACGTCATCCGCCGTTTCGGTTTCGCTGCCCCCAACTGGCTCAGCGCGCCAGGCTTCGCGTTCTTCGCGACTTGCTTCGCCATCATCTGGAAAACCTCCTCCTTCGTCGCCCTGATTCTGTTGGCGGGCCTGCAAACCATTCCAAAAGAAATGTACGAAGCCGCGGACGTGGACGGCGCGCGGGCCTGGACCAAATTCTGGCGAATCACCCTGCCGTTGCTCAAACCTGCACTCATCGTCGCGGTCATCTTCCGCACGATCACCGCCATCCAGACCTTCGACGTGCCCTACATCATGACCAGCGGCGGTCCAGGTGATGTCACCACGACGATCGCCATGGTCATTCATGAGCAGACGCTCCAGTTCGGAAACTTCGGATTCGGAGCAGCCATTGCGGTCCTGCTGTTCCTGCTGAGCCTGATCATCACGAGCTTTTACCTGCGCCACATTCGCGGAGATGCCGAATGAACAATCCCGTACACACCGCAGCACAAGACCGCGCCGCGCGCGGCGCCTTCGGCGGAGCCAGTTGGAACAGCAGAAACACAGGCCGTCTGTTGATCTGGATCGCCGGAATTGCCGTGGTCATGAACGGCGTGTTTCCGTTGGTGTGGATGCTGCTGACCAGCCTCAAGCCCGAAGGTGAACTGTCCAGGCTGCCCATCACGTACTTCCCTGACGCCGTCACGCTGTCGAATTACGCTACGGTCCTCGGACTGAATCCCAACGACCCCTCACCGAAACCGTTCTGGCGCTGGTTTGGGAATAGTGCCCTCATCTCCTTGGTTTCCGCAGGCTTGTGCGTCTGGATCAGCAGCCAAGTCGCCTACGTGATTGCCCGCATGAACATTCGCGGCCGGGGAGTCATCCTCGCGGTGATTGCCGGCATCAGCATGTTCCCCCTCATCACGCTGATCGTGCCACTCTTCCAGACCATGCGTGCGCTCGGTCTGCTCAACACCCACCTTGCCCTGATCATTCCTTACACCGTCCTGAGCCTGCCCGTCTGCACCTTGATGATGGTGGGATTCTTCCAGCAGATTCCCCGTGACCTCGAGAATGCCGCGATGGTCGACGGCTGTACCCGCGCCCAGGCCCTCTGGAAAGTCGTGTTTCCTCTCTCCGCACCGGGCGTCTTCACCGCCGCCATTCTCGCCTTCGTGAACGCCTGGGAGGAGTTTCTGCTGGCCCTCACCCTCATTCAGCGTGAGGACATGCGCACGCTGGCCGTCGGCATCACCCTCTACCAAGGTGAATTTGCCTTTCCGTGGGCGCTCATCAGCGCCGCGCTGGTTCTTGCCATGGTCCCTGTCGCCGTCGTCGTGGTGATGTTCCAGGACCGCGTCGTCAGCGGACTGACCGCCGGAGGAGTTAAAGGATGAAACTCACGTACGTCCCGATTGTGCGCCCGATGTTCCGAGGGGCCCATATGGGCCTCCAGGAACGCACCGAAGCAGTCCTGCGCGACCTCGCGAACCAGTACGGATTTGAACTGCACGTCTGCGCGCCCATCGCGGAAACCGGTGAAACGCAGGCCACCTGCGACGTACTGCTCCAGACCCCACCAGATTTGCTGCTGATCCAGCATGTCACCTTTGCCACCGGGGACCTCGTCACCCCTCTGCTCGAACTGGACTTGCCGTCCGTCGTATGGGCGCTGCCAGAAGCATTCGAAGAAGGACGGCTGCCGCAAAACGCCTTGTGCGGCCTCAACATGACGCTCTCGCTGCCCGCCCAGCGAACCAAACCCGTCCGGTGGCTGTACGGCGCACCAGACGACGTGTCACTGCACACGCAACTGGTCACCTCGCTGAGGGGCGCCAGCGTCGCCCGCGAACTCAAGGATGCGCGCATCTTGCAACTCGGCGGCAGCGCGCCAGGATTTTACCGGATTGAAAGCGAACCCGTCGCGCTCAGCACCGTTGACCACGCACCGCTCCAGGAATTCATCGGCACGGTCGCCAACGCCGCTGCGGCCAGCACACCCCACGAGCCCAGTGACTACACCCCGGCTGCACTCGAGCAGGCCCTCAAAATCGAAACGGCCCTCGCGGACGCCGCGACAGGGTACGACGCGGTCGCGTTGCGCTGCTGGCCGGAAGTTCCCGAAGAACTGGGCTCCATGGCCTGCCTGGCCTGCGCGCGCCTCGCCGACCGAGGATTGCCCGTCGCCTGCGAAGGAGACACTTTTGGTGCACTCTCGATGCTCGCCGCCCAGAAAATCAGCGGTACCCCAGGCGCACTGCTGGACCTGACGCACACCAGTGCGGACGCGCTGATGTTCTGGCATTGCGGCAACGTCGCGCAGGAATGGGCGAGCGAAACCCGCATCGAGAAGCACTTCAATCGGCAGGTACCCGCCGTGCGCGGCATGACCCTCAAACCCGGCCCGGTGAGCGGGCTGCGTCTCCTGGAGGGAAACCGGGCCTTTGTCTTCAGCGGTCAGGTCGTCGAGCGTGAAAGCCGCTACGAAGGGGTCAGTGGCTGGGTGACGGACTTCCGCATTGCAGGCCAGAGCGTGACCAGTCAAGTCTTCCTCGCGAATATCCTCGAAAATCGCTTGCCGCACCACCTGGTGTTCGCGCTCGGACACTGCGAAGAAGAACTGCTGGAACTGTGCCTCTGGTTGGGCTACGAAGTTCTTCCTGCGCGCGAAGCAACCGGAGTGGTGCGGTGGTCGTGAGCACCGAAGCGACTGGCCGGGTGGTGTGCGGCGGATGGGCTTGCTGGGACGTGCGCCTGCGCGTCGCCGACTTCCCGCCGCGCCACGCCCGAACGGAAGTCACTTCGCGCCGGGAAGATGCCGGCGGACCCGCGACGGTTGCTGCAATGGCCGCAGCCAGTGTCGGTACGTCAGCACTGCTGGTCACGCACCTCGGACATGACTCGTACGGCGCACGCCTGCAAGACCGCTTGGCCGTCACCGGAGTGCAGCTGGGTCTACCCGCCACCGCCGGCTTCCAGACGCCAGTGAACACCATTCTCGTGGTCCCTGACGGTGAACGCTTCATTTTCCGCGAAGCCCAGAGTGAACCCGCGACGTCCCTGCCCCTTCTGAACCTCACGCGTCACGACGTTGTCCTGCTCGACTGCCGCGCTCCGCACCTGGCGAAACAGCTGGCCGAACAAGCCCGTACCGTCGGCGCCCGAGTCATCCTCGACTTCGATCGAGACGAACCTGCCGCTTGGGAACTCGCGCACCTGAGCACGCACATCATCGCGGATGAAGCAGTCACGCAGCACCTTGGCGGACTTGACGCGCTGCTCACCCAGCTTCCCAGAGCGGAAGTGGTCGCAGCCACCCTGGGCCCGCGAGGCGTCTGGACACAAACTGCGGTCATTCCGGCGTGCCAGGTACCCGTACTCGACACCACCGGCGCAGGCGACGTCTTCCATGGCGCATACGCGGCTGCCCTGCTTCACGAACACCCAAGCCCGCTTCACTTTGCTGCTGCGGCCGCCGCCGTGCGATGCGCGACAGGTGAACTCCCCACTGACGCTTCCACCACAACGCTTATGGAGAAGAACTATGACTCAGCAGAAACTTACGCCCGGTAAAGCCCGCTGTCTCGCCCGTCTTTCTGATGGCCACGGCCGTTTCGGTGTCCTGGCCGTCGACCAACGCCCACCATTGATGCAAGTGGCGGCACGCGCAACCGGGAAGCCCACCAGCGACGTCGACACAGAAGTCAGCGAACTCAAAGGCCTGCTTGCTGAAACCCTCTCCGACGTCGCGACCGGTATCCTCGTCGATCCGTACCTGGGCTTTCACACGGTCATGCCTCACGTGAAGCGCGACACCGGCTTGCTGATGACCCTCGAGCACCACGCGTTTCGTGAAGTCGAACGCGGACACCGCCTGAGCGGCGCTATTCCCGGCTGGACGGTCGAGCAGGCGGTGAAACACGGCGCTGAAGGCATCAAGGTGCTCGCCTGGTACCGTCCAGACGCGCCCGAAGACGTCAAAGCCCAGCAGCTCGCTTTCGTGCAGGAGATGGGAGACGCCTGCCGCGAATTCGACCGGCCTTACATCTTCGAAATCCTGCCTTACCAGCTCCAGGGTGAAAGCGATCAGGAATACGCTGCGCTCATCCCAGAACTCACGATGGGCGCCATTGAAGAGCTCAAGGATCCGGCATTCGGCGTTGACCTTTACAAGCTCGCTTTGCCCGTCGCACCACAACGCGTCAGCGAATGGGGTGGAAGTGGCAGCAGCGTCGCCGAAGCTGAACAGCTGATGCGTGAAATCACCGCGGCGCTGCCGGTCCCGTGGGTGCTGCTCAGCGGCGGCATGGACACCAACGCTTTCGTCGAAGCGATGCAAGCAGCTGCGCGTGCAGGCGCGCGCGGCTACATGGCCGGACGTGCCGTGTGGTCCGAGTCCCTCAAGCATTACCCGGACCTCGACGCAACCCGCAGCGCCCTCCGTCAGCAAGGCCGCTCCGCCCTGAGCCGCCTGAACGAAGTCCTGCACGACATCACACCACAAGCCATCACCACGGATTTCCGCATCAGCCCCACGGGTCACACGACGGCAGAACTTGTTCATGGCGATTACTGAACACGGAGACTTCATGACCAGCACCCAAAGCGCCCTTCCTACCCCCAGCACCACCACAGGCGGTTACAAAGTCACCGTCGATCCCCGCACCTTCAAAAGCGTGGAGAATGCCTCGTACCGAGACCAGGACACCCGTGGATTCACGCTGGATACCCCGAACGGCTCCCTGCGCGTCGCCTTTCACGCGCCGGGTGTGCTGCGACTGACGCTCGGCAGCGCTGATTACCCTGATTACGGCCTCGTCGTGCAGCAGGAGCAACCTGTCACAGCGACCATCACGCGCAGTGACACCGCCACCACCCTCACCTGCGGACCAGACGCCATCACGGTCACTCACGCCACCCTCTTCCTGCACATCACTCGCAACGGCAAAACACGTCTGAGCAGCAGCAACGATCTGCACATGGGCGGAGGGTTCCGCATTCCCACCGCCATCCGCGAAGGCGAGTGGAGTGGGCTCAGCTTCGAACTTCGGGCTGGAGAGCAGATTTATGGGCTCGGCGAGAAGTTCGGCCGCGTGAATAAGCGGGGCGAGCGTGTCATCAACTGGAACGAGGATGCGTACGGCGTCAACAGCGAGTACGCCTACAAGAATGCCCCCTTTGCGTGGAGTCCCTACGGCTGGGGCGTCTTCACCAACACCACCACCCGCGTCGTGCACGGTGTCGGCTTCCCGGACTGGTCGCACCGGGCGTACTGCCTGCTCAGCCAGGAAGAACGCCTCGACACGTTCGTCTTCCTCGGTGACTCTCCCGCCGACATCCTCACGGCATACGCCAACCTCACGGGAGGTGCTCCTGAAGTGCCTCGCTGGAGCCTGGGTGTATGGATGTCCCGCGCGTACTACCGCACGGCCGAAGAGGCCATGGAGATCGCGCAGGAAATTCGTAAACGCCAAATCCCCTGTGATGTCTTCACACTGGACGGTCGCGCCTGGCTGGAAGTCGACACCCGCTGCACTCTCGATTTCGACACCTCCCGCTACCCTGACCCTGCCGCCTGGATTCGTGAACTCAAGAGCCTGCACTACAAGTTGTGCGTCTGGGAGTACCCACTGATCTCCATTCGCAATGAACACTTTGCTGACCTGGCGGCCAAAGGATACTTCCTGAAAGACCGGCAGGGTGACACTTACGTGTACCACTGGGATCCCGCGCCGTTCGGCAGCCTGCTGACGCCACTGCCACCAAGCGGCCTGATCGACTTCACCAATCCCGAAGCGCGCGCCTGGTACAAAGCAAACCACAATAAGCTGTTCGACATCGGCGTGGACGTCATGAAAACAGACTTCGCCGAGCAGGTCCCCGAAGACGCCTACGCCAGCAACGGCGATGATGGTGTGCGGCACCACAACGCGTACGGCCTGCTCTTCAATCAGACTGTTTACGAAGCGACCCAGGAACGCGGCCCGAGCGGTGGGCTCGTCTGGGGACGCGCAGGCTGGACGGGCAGCCAACGCTACGCGCTCGGTTGGGGTGGCGACCCCCAAACGGACTGGGGCGGATTGATCGGCAGCCTGCACGGCGGACTGAGCTGGGGTCTCAGTGGTGTGCCCTACCATAGTCACGACATCGGCGGCTTCTACGGCCCGAAACCCGACGCGGAACTGTACGTGCGCTGGAGCCAGGTCGGCATGCTGGGCAGCCACGCGCGCTTCCACGGCACTACCCCTCGTGAACCCTGGTACTTCGGGGATGAAGCCGAAGGCATTGTCACGAACTGGGTGTACTTTCGGTACCGCCTGCTGCCCTACCTCGAGCGCCTCTGCCAGGAAGCCGTCGATCACCACCGCCCTGTGACGCGCGCCATGGCATACGCCTTCCCCAACGAGCCCGAAAGCTGGGCCTTCGAAGAGCAGTACATGCTCGGCGACGCACTTCTTGTCGCCCCGGTCGTGCAGAGCGGCGGCGAAGTTCGCGTTTACCTGCCTGAGGGCCAGTGGACGCATCTCTTCACGGGTGAAGTCTTTCAAGGTGGCCGGACGTACGACATCACCGCGCCTCTCGAATGGATCCCTGTCTTTGGTCGTGCCGGTTCCTACGTTCCACTCGGCCCCGCCGGACAACACACCGGAGAAATTGAAGCTGGCAGAATCACACAGGTCCTCGTGTTCGAGGAGCACACCACTTCAGAGCACATCCCCTTCGCCGGGCAGGAAGTTACCGTCGTCCGTGCTGGCACGCATCTCCTCGAACGCTGAGCACCTGGGAAGGACGGCATGGACACTCTGCTTTTCACGCTGAACGCCGTCCTTCCTGCGTTCTGCATCGTCGCACTGGGCGCGTTCGCCGGCAGGATGATGCCCGGCCTCGATCCCTTGCCGATCTCCAGGCTGGCGATGTACTTCATGACACCGGCCTTGATCATCTCGACGGCCGCGCACGCCTCCATTCCGGCCGACAACGCCAGCCGCCTCGCCATCGCATACCTGCTGTTCATGGTGGTGCTGGCGGTCGTGTGTTACCTGCTGGTGTGGAAGCAACCCAAAAAACGCCGCAACGGGGTTGTCGCGGCCAGTCTTTTCGCGAATACCGGCAATATGGGACTCTCGCTGTCCTTGTTCGCGTATGGAATTCCAGGGCTGGAGCGTTCGGTCATCATCTTCGTGCTCAGCATGCTGCTGATGTTCTCAATTGGCCCCGCGCTCCTCTCTGGCAACGGTGGGCGCTTCAGACAGCGGCTCCTCGAAGCCTGGAAATTACCACCCATCTGGGCGGCAGTGGTCGGCTTGCTGCTCAACACCACCAACACCGACCTCCCGGTGGTACCGGACCGGGTTCTTGAATTGCTGGGTGGCGCAGTCGTTCCTACCATGTTGTTGCTGCTCGGCATTCAAGTTGCCCGCACCTGGACTTGGAAACTCACCGCCATCAACTGGCCTGCCGTACTGCTCAAAAGCGCAGTCGCGCCCGCCCTTGCCGTTGGTGTAGGCCTGCTCCTCGGACTCCAGGGGTTGGACCTCGCCGTACTGACCCTCAGTGCAGCACTCCCCACCGCCGTGAACATCTTTGGAGTTGCCGTCGAAGTTGGCGGCGACTACGACGATGTCGGACGGACCATCTTTATTACCACCTTGACCAGCGCCTTCACCATCAGCGCCACCATCGTCACTTTTCACCAACTTGTTCCCATTCCGTAGGGACCTGGATCTCAGTACTCCACGACTTGGGTTGAGTGCTGTTCTGGAGCGGGAAAAGGTTTCATGACGAGGCTCAGGAGAGCTTGTCGCTCACCCGTGTCCCAGCGCAAGGCGGCAGCAAGGCGCTCCAAACCGTACCTGAGGAGGCTCACTGCACGGCGTCCGTGTTTTTTGCGTTTGATGGGCCGCTGCTGGTGACACCACACGCCGACACGCAAACACCACGCCAAAGCCAGCTTCCTGTACGATAACAGCCACACCAAAGTACGTTCCACTCGCCAGCAGTACGTCCCAAATGATTACTGGACTCGATGCCCCGTCGTGCGATCCGCGGGACGATGCCGCGCTGATACAACGCCGTGCGGCATCGTGAGTAGTCGTAGCCCTTGTCGGCGTGTAACTTGACTGGGCGACGCTGTGGCCGACCCCCCTTGCCGTTGCGTACACCCTGCACAGCAGCGAGGGTTGCCTCAAGCTGTCGGGAATCGTGCACGTTGGCGCCGCTGATCGTTACCGCCAGCGGAAGACCTTGCCGGTCGACGAGCAGGTGCAGCTTGCACCCGGCCTTGCCGCGATCTGTGGGATTTGGGCCGGTGGCGACGCCGCCGCGCGGTGCAGGGAGACTGGCCCAGTCGATGGAAGCACGCGACCAGTCGAGCGCACCCTGACGAGCAGCATAGTCGAGGACGAGGCGTAGGAGACGTGCCCAAACGCCTTGACGCAGCCATTCTCGGAAGCGGCGCTCGCGGGTCTGCCCACTCCCGAAGCCGAGAGCGAGAGGGAGCTGGCGCCATGGGAGACCCCAGCGGAGGATGTAGAGAATCCCCGCCAACGTACGGCGGGCATGGATCTTCGTTCGACCCCCGTGTGGTCGGGGTGTTTGAGCGGGAATGACGGTTTTCACGATGACCCAGAGATCGTCAGGGACGAGATGCTCGACCATTTTGCCAAGATACCGACACTTGTTCTGACCTCAGCCTCTAAAGAGACGCGTCGATTATAAGCAAGGCCGGCGCAGCCGGATCGGTGCTGAGCGCTCAGCACCGACTCAACCCAACAGCTTGCCCCAATTGAGAAGCGTCCGTTCGTGGATCTTTACAACAGGAGTAAGGGAACTCATTTCTCCCATGAATTGGAGTACGTATCGAAAGCCGGAAGAGGCAACATCCAACTCGACGGCCGAGGTCACGAGACGCTTATTCCACTCGTCCCTCTCGCTCGCCTGGAGCGGCGCCATGCTCCAGTGGACGCACGCTGCCGACTCATCAGGTTTTTTGTAATACAAATTACCACAAGGATAGGAAAACTGAGGGGAACTGGAGATGGTAGGGTGGGAATAGAAAAGCTAAGTGGCACATGTCAAAGGAGGGCTACGATGGAATCACGAGTGTACACCGCATCAATTACTGCAAAGGGACGAGTTGTAGTTCCCCAACCGCTCCGAGAATCCCTCAAAGTCAAGGAAGGTGACACTATCCTCTTCATTGAAGACGAGGTTGGCATCCGCGTCACCACCCGAGCCGCCCTGGTTCAGGAACTCGCCGGGAGCCTGGCTGAAGACGACGGGCGCGACTTCACCAGTGAACTCCTGCAGGAACGCCGCGAGGAAGCCGAGCGCGAAAAGGGACACGAGTGAGTGCCCGTCCTCTGCTGCTGGATGCGAGCGCCCTGATGGCCTTCTTCCGCAAGGAGCCCGGCTGGGAAGTGGTAGCCCAGGCCCTCACCGACCGGCACTGCCTGATCAGCAGCGCGAACGTCGTCGAGGCTGAAGGCAAGCTCGTCAGCGACGGCACGTTCACCGTGGATCGGGTGCGCCGCCGTTTCGGCGTCCTCACGCAGGTGCTCGAAGTCGTGCCCTTTCCCAGCGCCGCTCAGCATGCTGCCAGCTTCTACTATGCCCGGCGCCGCCCCTACAACCTCAGCCTCGGAGACGCCCTGTGCCTCGCCACTGCTGAACACCACGGCGCTGATGCCCTCACGGCTGAGAGCGCTTGGGCCAGCCTGCCCGACCTGCCCGTCCAGATACAAGTCATCCGGTGAGCAGTTGGAAATAAGGAATTTCCAGCCGAGGGCCGTCCGAGGCCACCGTTCAGCCTGCGTAGCGGGACGCACGACTCAGCGTCGCAAGAGTTGTCTGAACTCAAAATTGCGGGCTGACCGGACCATCTTGAAGGCTTTCAGCACGACTACTGGAGCCTGCGATAAGACACTGGTTGCGACAACTGCTCTTATCGCAACCAAAAAGAGCGTAAGCTGAGTGGACCCATGACCCTCGTGCCGTACGCTGCGACACCCCTCGCGCGCGCAATGCCCCTGACCGCCCTGCCCGAAGACGAACTGCGCCGCCGTGCCGTGACCTGGGCCCGCGACCGCGAATTTGACGGCCTGTGGCAGCTCACGGAAGCGTACCTGACCGTGTATGGCCCCAACGGTGGCCAGGTCAGTGCCCACACCCTGCGAGACTACAAACGCGGCGTCCGGGTGCTGCTCGATGAAGGGCAGTTCGACCTGCTGCGGCCTGGCCGTGACGCGGGCGCCCTGTACCTGCGCAGCCTCGAGAATGAAACGGCCTCAAGGCGCGCCTTGCGACCATCCACCGTGCAGAACCGCCTCGCGGCCGCCAAGTGGCTGTACCGGGCCTTGCGCTGGGCGGGCGCGACCACAGCGGATCCCTTCGAACATCCCCGGCCGGTGAAGGACACGGTCGATCCGTCCGACAAACGCGACGCCTACACGCAGGATGAACTCGAGCGTCTGTTGCAGATCGCCGGGCCGCGCGACCGGGTGATCATCCTGCTGTGCGCCTACGCCGGGCTGCGCAACAGTGAAGTGCGCGCCCTGCGCTGGGACGACATCGACTTCGCACGCCAGCAGTTGACCGTGCAACGTGGCAAAGGACGCAAGCCGCGCAGCGTCACCCTGGCGCTCACCTTGACGCGCGCCCTGCGGGCCTTGCCCAGACGGCCGGACGGGCTGGTGATCGGCTTGAGTTCCTACGGGCTGCGCAAACGAGTCAGGAAACTGGCGGTGATCGCGGAGATTCCCGAGAAGGCGCTGCGTGGGCGTGGCGTGCACGCTTTGCGGCATTACGCGGGCGTGCGCCTGATCGAGGAAACCAACGACCTCGACCTAGTTGCGCAGTTCCTCGGTCATGCGAACATCCAGACCACCCGAACGTACACCAAGCGGGCCGATAAACGCCAGAAGAAAAGCGTGGGTGTGTGGTAGTCAACCGAGGTCACCTTGGTGCTCAGCCTTCACTGCACCACGGATCCACCCGCCAGCAAGCCCCGGCAATGATGCCGGGGCCTCCATGGCATCACTTACCGGTTGAGGCGCTCACGCAGCATCAACAGCAGTTTGCGTTGCGTGTCCTCGTCGTGCAGGGTCAGGCTGATCCAGGCGGCGACGAGCATGTCGGCGGAGGGCTTGCGACCGATGCGTTTCTTGTTGGTCAATAAGAACGCTTCCAGTTCGTCCTTGAGGCTTTCCGGGACACGCCCGGTAATGCCGACCTTGCGTTCCTGAAGACTCGACAGCTCATCGAGTTCGGCGAGTGCGTCCCGGACGCCAGACTGCTCTACCGCCGCTTCGGCAGCCTCAGTCATCTGGGCGGTCTCCCGCTCAGCAGGTTTGGCTGATCTGGTCCCCGGAGCCGTTTTGCCTGCTGACGCCTTGCGCCCTCTTGCTGGTGGCGTCCCGCGTGCTGTGGCTTGATCGACAGGCTCACTTTCGACGGGAGCATCGGCGGTGTCACGATTTCCTCTCAGGTGTCCGAAAGTCACAAGGCACCTGCAGGCGCGGCCAGGCGCAACTCGTCGAATACCCGCTCGTAATCGTACCAGCCGAGCCGGCCGTACTTGCCCATGTTGCTCGCAAGTTTGCCACTGTTGACGGCGTGCTTGAAATCTTCGGTGTGGCGGACGGTCTGCCTGATCGTTTTCACGCCCAGTTCCTCGATTTCACGGCGCGCCTCTTCCACGAGCCTTTTGTTGTGCGGGGTTGTCTGCACGAACAGTGCGCGCAGCTTGGCGAGCGTGGGGTCGACGGTTTTGATGGCGTCTGCTGTCTGGAGCATACTCTCGAGGGTCATCATTTCGACGATGGCGGGCACGACCAACACGTCCGCGTCGTTGTAGGCGTCGATGATGCCGTCACCGGTCAAGCCACCTTTCTGGTCGATGACAAAATGCTCATGGCTGCGCGCCAGGCGCAGTGAGCCGCCATAGTCCGTCACGGTGAAGGGAAGCTGCTCTCCCCCACGAGCTTTCCACGAGATCGAGTGCTTCGCGTCGTCCATGTCGATCAGCAAAGTCTTGCCGTGACGTGCGAGCAGCGCGCTCAGGTGGATGGCCGAGGTAGTTTTTCCACAGCCTCCTTTTTTTGATGTGAGCGATATAACCATCAGTTCATTGTGACACATCTCTGGCTGATCCTTGCTGGACCTGATGCGAGAGCAGAATACGTACCGATAATGCACAATTGCAGACTTCTGCAAAATGAACCAATATTCTGCATTTGCAGAATATTGAACTACCAAGCTTTACACTCCGCCGACTTTTTAAACCATATACTGCCTGTCTCCATGGCAGGCCCTATACAGCCGTAAATCCCTGCAGAAAGCCCAGTGGACTGTTACGCGGGAGATTGCCAATAGCGGCGGTTGAGCCAGCGAGCCGTCTGCGTAGGATAAACAATCGCCTAGCGCAGGTTAACCGTCGCGCCGTCATCTTCCACTTGCGTGCGGAGCACGTCATCACCTTCAGGAACGCCACGTGACGCCCAGCATGGTAGTGCCCGCACGCGCGGCGCGTCTGAAGATTCGTCCAGGATGATCACGGCAATGTCCGCCAGGGCGATGGTTTGCTCCTGTACAGGGGGGAAGTCCACCCACCAGTGCAGGGTTCGCCGGTCGGGGTCGACGCGGCTGCCGATCCGCTGGTCGCGGACAATCAAATACAAGGACATGCTCAAGTACAGGCTGCCCAGCCCGCCGAACGCCAAAGCGAGCAGGGGTGGGCCGTTCATGCTGAAGGCGAGCACCACGAACCCCGCGCTCAGGACGATGGTGAAGTAGTGGGGTGGCCAGGTCCGCGCGCCGCTCACAGGAGAGGGACACAGGTCGGGCAGGAGGGTGCCGCATGCCTTAAGGATACGCAGACAAGTACAGTGAGCCGTGCGAAGACCAATCGTCGAGCGTTTCAGGGACGGTGTGGGCTCTGCCGTTGTCGGATCGAGACCGTCAGCCAACGACTGTAAGAATGATCCCACCCTGTTTCTCCTTCAGCTGCACAGACCTTGGCCGCATGACGCAGCTGTCCAACATCACGTCCATGCCCTGCACGCTCTCGCGGTCCACCCGCGCGCATCACCTGCAAGGGGTGTGCCATTCGGTGCGTGGTGTTCACGTCGAACGTGCAGATCACGCCGTCCGCACCGACGTTCAGTGGGTAAACCCAGGGTACGGACCGCCGCGCCTTCCGAGGCTGCGCGCAGTCGTCATCGCAGAAATACGCTACAGGAACCGAATTTTCATGTTTCAGTCTGGTTTTGAAGGGAGGTGAGCTGTCAGCAGCTCGGCCAGAGTTGAAAGCACCTCGACATGATCGGCCCCACCAGCGCCTCCGGACAACTGTTTCGCACGTAACGCTTCGTCAAGCCACACGAGCGGTTCCGTCGCGGCAACTACCCGCGCGGACCTCAGTACCCCACAACTTGGATTGAGTGGTGTGCTGGAGCGGGAAAAGGCTGCATGACAAGCGCCAAAAGTGTCAGGCAGTCACTCGTGTCCCAACGCAAAGAAGCGGAAAGAAGCTCCAGGCCGTACCTGACGAGGCTCACTGCACGGCGTCCGTGTTTTTTGCGTTTGATGGGCCGCTGCTGGTGACACCACACGCCGACACGCAAACACCATGCCAAAGCCAGCGTGACTACCCCGAACAAGCGTTCCAGCCGATCCGGCCTGGTCATGGCACTCGCCTCCAGGTCGAAGCCTCTGGATTTCTGAGTGCTGAAGGTACACTCCACGGTCCAGCGCAAACGATACACCGCCCGCGTCTCGTCGATCTTCAGGTCGGTCGCCAGGGCGAGCAGTTCCCCGGCGTCGGTGCGGGTGACGACCAGTTGCATGACGTTGCCGTACACATTCGCTTTTTCGAGCAGCGCGACCACTTGTCCGGGCTGCACGTACCCCCAGCCCTCGTCGAGCCGCACGTCGTCGATCCGAGCGTCACCTCGGATGCGCAGGCAGCGTTTGATGCCGCGCCGCCTCAGAAACGTGAACCACGCCGCCCCGACGAACTCACGGTCGGCAACCAGAACACGCCACCGCTTCGCGGGCAAGACCTTGAGAAGTTGAGCGACCAAACGCTCACGCACTCCGGTGTCGCTGCTACCCCCGTGCGGCAAGGCCATCCACACGAGGGGCAAGGTGAAGCCTTCAAGCACTACGCCCAGCACAAGGAGGTTCAGGTCGGCTTCGCCGTGTTCCCAGTTCGTGCGGTCCATGGTCATGACCAGCTTCTCGTCGGGCAGCAGTGGCACGAGGAGCTTCAAGAAAACGTCGCGATCGAGCTGAGGGTCGTGTAGGCAGCGCTCGACTCGGCGCAGCTTGCTGACGGCACCGACTGTGCCGGGCAGATGGAGGGCAAGCTGGGCGTGCTTGGTCGAGCGAGCTTGAATCAGGGCGGTGACGACGTCGGCGAGGCGTTGCAGGGTATCTCGGCGTAGGAATGGCAGATGGTGCTTGATGACCTCGCCGAGCTTGGTAGGATCAGCCAGAGCGGCTTCTTGGAGCGACACACTCCCTTGATGCCGCTCTTCTTGTGTCTACGCTGCGATCAAATCGCCCTTCAGGACGTTACCCGAACCAAGTTGTGGGGTACTGAGCGCGCGGACTCAACGAGCGCTTCGAGGGGTGCGGGAATCCAGGCCAGCAGCATGCCAGTCGTGTCGAAAGAAACGAACGCGAACCAGGTGTCCCACGGAGGGAGGTAGATGTTATCAATAACGCCGTTCGAAGCGGGCGCTCCTTCGCCTATATCCATATCCGCGTGTGACAGGACGCCAAGGATGCGGCCAGGCAACAGGTCGAAAGGGACCTGTTGCCTGGCCAGGAGCGCAGCGCGGCGCTTCACCAGCCCGGCAATCCATTCAGGGTGGAGTTCCCCATACCTCCACGCTTCCGGAGATTCGGGTGGTCGCAGCTCAGGCGCGCGGAGGGTGAGCGTCGTCGGTGCTCCGTCCAACCGTGAAGTACACCAGGCGTGGGTTTGCCACAGCGCGCCTGGAAGCTCGACGGACATTCTCACCTGATGAGTGTACACACGGCGGGCGGGCCCAAAGGACAGTCGCGGCCCAAACACCTATTGTCTTCGTTGCAGACGACCGGGTGCTGTCGACTCGCTCTTTCGGCGCTGAAGATCGCCCAGTAGCGGCGTCGCCAGCCGGGACTGGGGTTTGGGTGAATGGCGGTCAGTGCCTCCGAGTGGTACCCGATGAGATGACGGGAAGCGGGGTCCTTCCCTCACCGGAGCGCGTTCAGTAGCCGCTCCACGTCCTCCATGCTGGTGTAATGCGCGATGCTCGCTCGGGCTACGCCCGCCGGGTAGAGGCCCAGGTCCGTCATGGGCTGCACGGCGTAGAAATGCCCTGCGGACAGATCGATGCCCTGTTCGCTGAGGCGCGTGGCCGTCTGTTCCGGCGCTTCGCCAGCCACCCGGAAGGCGACCGTGCCAACGCGGCGCTCCATCTCCTGTGGGCCGTATACCGTCACGTTCGGTCGGGCCACCAGTCCAGCCAGCAGGTGCGTGGCCACCGGTTCTTCCAACTCGCGGATGCACTTGGCCGCTGTATTCAACGCCTCACGGGTCAGGTCGCTCGCGCCACCCAACTCACGCAGGTAATCCAGGGTGCCCAGCCAGCCCGCCAGCAACTCGAACTGGGGGGTGCCGTGCTCCAGGCCGTGCACATCGGCGTCCGGGAAGAACACCAGTTTCGGCCAGGGCAACTCCGCGCGTAACTCAGGGCGGATCCACAGCGCACCCAGGTGTGGTCCGCACACCTTGTACATGCTGAACGTCACGAAATCAGCACCCCACGACTGCACGTCCGGAAACTCGTGCGGTGCGCTCTGCACCGCGTCCGCAAACGTCCATGCCCCCACCTCGCGGGCCAGGGCCGTGACCGCGCGAATATCCACGGTGCTACCGAGCACGTTGCTGGCCGTGGTGACCGCCACCAGCCGCGTGCGTGGTGAGAGCAGCACCTTGAGGTCCTCCAGGTCGAGACGAAGGTCCGGGGTGCGTGCATGCCAGACGTTCACGCTCACACCGGAGCGTTGCAGGTCACGCCAGGGGCTGGCGTTCGCCTCGTGCTCCAGCCCAGACACGATGACCTCGTCGCCCGGTCCCCACAGGCGCGTGAAGGCAGTCGCCATGCGGAAGGCCAGCGCCGTGGCGCTGGGGCCCAGCACCACGTCCTCAGGCTGAGCGTTGAAGAACAACGCTGTGCCCTCGCGCGCGCGGTGCTTGATGTTCAGCATCTCGCGGCCAGGCTGGTGACCGATCATGCTGTTGATGGCGCCGTAGCGGATCAGGTGTCGGGTGACGCCGTCAATCGCGTGCTGAGGCAGGAGTGAGCCGGCCGCATTGTCCAGGTAGACCCGGCCGTTGGCCAGCGAGGGGAACTGCGCGCGAATCTCGGTGCGGTTCATGGAGGGGAGTATAGGCGAGGGCAACAATCATGCGACCGGGACGTTCCTGCACGAGGTCGAGGATGCGCCGTGGCGTGATCAGCTCCCTTTACCGGTTGCTGTGAAGATGGGCACGCGGAAACCTGCTCCACTACCGTCCACGGAGAACGCGATGGTCGCCGCGACAGAGCCAATTGCGTGGTTGGACTCGCCCCTGTGGGTGGGGGTGTTTGTGGTGGACGTACCGATGGATGGGTTCCAGGATCATGCGCTTGGTAACCCATGCGTCGCCCGATGTCTGCGAGCGTCGCGCCCACACCTGCAATCAGTACGAGCGCCACCGCGGCCCACTACGCGACTGTCAGGCGCCCACCAAGCAGTACCACTCCGAATATCGCCGCTACGGCCCGGAACAGGCTCACCAGGACGCCGAACGTTCACGCAGGCACCTGCCGCAATGCCAGCCTGTGGTCGGACCACTCTCTTGGGTATGGCCGCCGAGTGTCATTCGGGGTTTGCCGTAGTCACTGACCGACCATCACCTTGACGGCCACTGTGCGGTACCCTGAACTTACCGTGCCCAGCGGTGCAACGACAGCATGCCGCTCGCGTTCCTCAGCGAGGCTCATCTCCTCGTGACCAATCCAATTATCGAGTCCAAAATCCGTGTTCCCTGGCCGCGTCGCTCGCTCGTGTCGCGATCCCGACTGCTTGATCGGCTCGACGCGGGCCTACACGCCAAACTTACCCTCGTCTCGGCTCCCGCTGGCTCTGGGAAAACCACCCTTATCAGCACCTGGGCGGCCGCATCGTCGATTCCCGTCGCGTGGCTCTCCCTCGACCATGACGATAACGACCCGACGCGGTTCCTGACGTACCTCATCGCCGCGCTGCGCGAAGTGGCCGCAATCGGCGATGAAGCGCAGCGCACGGCACGGACGGCTTCACCACCGACGGTAGAGATCCTCACGACGGTGCTCAATGACGTTGGACGCCTCGCACGCCCGCTCGTCCTGGTGCTGGACGACTACCACGTCATTCACCGCGAGGCGGTCCACCACATGCTCGACTTCATCCTCGCGCACCAGCCACCGCACCTCCACCTGCTCCTCACCACCCGCGAGGACCCACCCTTACCGCTCGCCAGACACCGCGTCCGCAACGACCTCAACGAGCTCCGCACGCCCGAGTTGCACTTCACTACCACAGAAGCCGCGGCCTTCCTCAACGACGTCATGCACGTCAACCTGGAGCTGGAAGACGTCGCGACCCTCAGCGCCCGCACGGAAGGCTGGGTGGCAGGCCTGCAACTCGCCGCACTGTCCCTGCGTGACCAACCGAACCGCTCGGCCTTCGTGCAGGGCTTCGCCGGGAATGACCGCCTCGTGCTGACGTACCTCGTCGACGAAGTCCTCGCGCATCAACCCCAAGCCGTCCGGCAGTTCCTGCTGCACACGGCCCTGCTGGACCACCTGAATGGACCCCTGTGCGACGCCGTCACCGGGCAGACAGGAAGCCAGAAGCAGCTGGAGACGCTCGAACGGCAGAACTACTTCCTCGTTCCTCTCGACGGCAGGCGTCACGCGTACCGGTACCACCACTTGTTCGCCGAGGCCCTACGGGCACGCCTCCACGCCGAGCAACCCGGGCAGGCGCGTTTCCTTCACCGCCGCGCCAGTGCTTGGTTCGAGCAGCACGACCTGCCTGAGGACGCCATCCGGCACGCTCTTGCTGCTCAGGACTTCGAGCGTGCCGCGAGCATGATCGAACTGGCCGTTCCCAAATTGCGTCGAAGTCTGCGCGAAGAGGCCATCCTGGGGTGGCTTAACGCGCTGCCGGATGATCTTCTGCGTGACCGGCCGGTCCTGAGTGTGCATCACGCCAAGGCGCTGCTGCGCACCGGAGACCTCCACAAGGTTGAAGTCAAGCTCCGCACGGCGGAACGCTCGCTGGGCGCACCTGACATGGTTGTCGTGGACGAGGCCGAGTTCCGGCGTCTCCCGGCCGAGATCGCCGTGTACCGCGCTGCGACGGCCATGACGCTCGGCACGGTCGGTGAGGCAGAACGACACGCGCAGCACGCGCTTCACCTCACGCCCAACGAGGACCACCTCGCGCGTGGCGCCGCGAGCGGTTTCCTCGGCCTGACCGCCCTTCACACCGGGGATCTTGAGGCGGCGCGGGGCTGGTGGGCGGAGGCGGAGATGCACCTGCTTCGCGCCGGGCACACTCCAGATGCGATCGGCACTGTGCGCGTCCAGGCGGACATCCTCGTCACGCAGGGTCGTCTGCGTGACGCGCTGCACACATACGAGCGTGGCCTTCAGGTGGCGCATCCGGCCGGCGAGGCGATCGTACGGGGCTCGGCGGACATGCACGTCGGCATGAGCGAACTTTACCGGGAGTGGAACGACCTGACGGCCGCACGGCAGCACCTCCAGCGGAATGACATGCTTGGCCCACTGTTGGGGCTGCCGCAGCACGAGTGGCGTGCCCGCGTGGCTCTTGCGGGCGTGCACGCGGCGCAGGGTGAGCTGGATGACGCGCTGCGTCTGCTCGACGAAGCTCAAGGGCGGTACGTACCCGACTTCTTCCCGGTCGTCCGCCCCATACCAGCCATGAAGGTGCAGATACTGCTCGTACACGGCCACTTGCGAGGCGCGGAGGACTGGGTGCGGGCCGCGGGTGTGACCCCGCAGGATGACGTGACCTACGTCCGTGAGTTCGAACTCGTCACGCTGGCACGCGTCCTGCTCGCACGCGCCAAAACGGACGTCGTGAACCACACACCGCACGACATCCAAGATCTTCTGACGCGCCTTGAGCGGGCGGCGGTGAAGGGTGGCCGCAACGGGAGCTTGATCGAGATTCTGGTCCTTCAGGCGCTTGCGCTCGACGCTGAGGGTGAGGGCGCGAACGTGCTGATTCCGCTGGGGCGCGCACTCGAACTGGCCGAACCAGAGGGCTACGCACGCTTGTTTCTGAGGGAAGGCGCCAGGATGACGGGGCTCCTCAATCGAGCGAAAAAGCGAGGCATCACGCCCTCGTACGCTCGTGACCTGCTCGCCGCGCTGGACCCCACCACCCCTGCGCCCCGCCCAGCTGCATTCACGGGCGAAACGCTGAGTGACCGTGAGCTCACTGTGCTGCGCTGGCTCGCTTCCGACCTGAGCGGGCCGGACATCGCCCGCGAGCTCGGGGTGTCGCTCAACACACTACGAACGCACACAAAGCGAATCTACGACAAGCTCGGTGTACACGACCGACGCGGGGCCGTCCGCCGAGCGCGGGACCTCAACGTCATCTGATCGACACGCCGTCTCCGGCAGCGCAACCCAGGCAGGGCGCCTCTGCCGTGACGGTCACCACATGTGGTGACGCCACGTCACCATGTCGCTACCTATCGTGCGTTCGCGGTCAAGGGAACGGGCCACGCAAGGAGGACGCATATGACGATCACACAAGCAGGACTGTTGCGCACGGGAGGAGCCGCGGCCGCGACCGCTGGGCTGCTATTCATGATGGTGCAGACGCTTCACCCGGCCGAGGTGGTCACGAACGTCGCCACCCCGCGCTGGGCGGTCGTACATGACCTGACGATGCTAATGGCAATTTTGGGGTTGTTGGGTGTCTCGGCAGTGTATGCGCGTCACGCGCGGCGCGCAGGCTGGGTTGGGTTGGTGGGGTTTTTGTTGCTGTTCACGTGGCTGGTGCTCGTTTCGGCCTTCACATTCGTCGAGGCGTTCATCCTGCCGCTGTTAGTGGTAGACGCGCCCCGTTTCGTGGAGGCCGTTCTTGGGATCTTCAGTGGTCAACCTGGGGAGATGGACCTCGGACTGCTTGCAGCGGCCGGGCCGTTATCCGGGGTGCTGTACATTCTGGGAGCGCTCGGGTTCGGCGTGGCGACGATCCGCGCGGGTGTCCTGCCGCGGGGGGCGGGCGGGTTGCTGGTAGTGGCGGCGCTGGCGCCACTTGCGGTGTCGGTTCTGCCGCACTCCTTTCAGCGCATCGCGGCGGTCCCAATGGGACTCAGTTTGCTCTGGTTGGGGTTGGCGTTGTGGTGGGAGCGGCGTGTTGAGGTGACCGGAAGCGTCCATGATCGAGACAGCGGCGAGGTTGATTCGAAGCGATGGAGTGCCTGATCGTCCGGAGCAGGGACGGCAGTTATGCGTCATCGACACCTTCACCCTGGAACGCGTCGAACGACACCGGCTGCTCGTGCGTCCGCAACGCTCCACCATCAGTCCCTTCTGCACCCAACTCACCGGCTTGCGGCCGCAGGACGTGGAGGACGGCCTGACCTTCCGGGATGCCTGCATGACGCTTGAACGTCAGCATCGCGCTTCTTCGCGTTCATGGGTGAGTTGGGGGGAGTACGACCGCAAGCAGTTCGAGCATCAGTGCCGGGTCGAGCGCGTCCCGTTCCCCTTCTCGTCGCAATATACCAACGCCAAGACGGCGTTCTCGCGAACGTTTGATCTCAGGAAGAAGCTGGGGATGCACGAAGCACTTCAACTGGCGGGCTTGTCGCTGGAAGGGCGTCATCATCGAAGGGACGATGACGCGTGGAACCTCGGAGCGCGAGGGTGTCAAGGGAAGTGGCTCTTCCGCAATCTGCGTGCTGAAGTCAGGCGGCCAGCAGAACCTTTTTACGCAGCAGCTCGAATGATCCCCGACCAAACATCTGGCGTTTCACCAGCTTCAAGCGGTTCGCCACGCCCTCCGTGGGGCCGTTCGACCACGACGTCGAGCAGGCTGCGACGAGGGCGGACCATTCATACCGCAAGCCGTCCACGAATGCCTGAAGCGATTTCAAGCCGCTCTGCTCCACCTCGTCACGCCAGCTTCCCAACAGTTCCGGAGTACGTTCCAGCAGTGCCCGCACGAGCGTCCTGGTCAAACGACAAAGCTCAGCCAGCTCAGGGAACGTCGACAACAACAGCGCCACTACCTGCCGCTGTCTTGGGCAGAACGGACGCCCATGAGGACGCCTGCCCGCAACTGGGAGTACGGCGAGACGGATCTCAACCTCCTTGTGCTTGGCGTGGTCATCGAAGGCTTCACCTTGCCGCTGGTGTGGACGGCCCTGCCGCACGGCGGGAGTAGCGACACGGCGGCTCGTTCTCGTCTGGTCGCCCGTCTCTTGAAGGTGCTGCCCGCGAAGCGGTGGTGCGCTCTGGTCGCGGACCGCGAATTTATCGGCAGCGAGTGGTTCACGTTTCTGCGACGTCGCAAGATCAAGCGGTGCCTGCGCATTCGGGCGGACACGCAGATCGACGGTCTGCGGCTCGATGAGGGCTGGGCGTACGTCGAGCCGGGACAGGTCGTTGGCCTGCTGGAGAAAGCCAACATCTTCGGCTCAATCATGCAACTGGTCGTGACGCGCACCCCAGATGGCGAACTGCTGGCGCTTGCGACAGACTTGAAAATTGACGAGACCAGAGCGATGTACCGCTTACGGTGGACGGTGGAACGTACGTTCAGCTCGCAAAAATCCAGGGGTTTTGACTTGGAGGGTTCAGCGATGACAAGGTCGGATCGACTTGAGCGCTTGTTCGGCGTGGTGACGCTGGCGCTGGTGTGGTGCCTGAGAGTCGGGGTGTGGTGTCACGCGACTCGACCGATCAAGCGCAAACAGCACGGTCGAAGGGCGGTGAGCCTCGTGAGGTACGACCTTGAACGCCTCGCTGCCGCTCTACGTTGGCAGACAGACGACCAAGCCGCACTGCTGGGTCTCGTCATGCAGCCTTTTCCCGCTCCTGCATGATATTCACCTCAAAATGTGGGGTACTGAGGCTTCGATCATGCAGCAGCCTGAACGCCCCGTCAAGCCGTCCCACAATGACCAAGAGATAATTTGAACACCTTCTGCCCCGCTGTCCCGCTGGTCATCATCTGACGGCATGCAATTCGTGCGCCTTCAGGTTTCTGGAACAATTTATTGACATTTGCCCGTTCCGAATCAAGCGCATGCCATAAAGTTCCACACAAAAATCCTTATACCGGAGGCGAACATGAAGCGTTACTGGCGTGAAAATAATCTGAGCATCGTCATGACCATCATCTTTCTTCTGCTCTGGATTGGACAGTCCCTGGCGGGCTGGGCAGAACTCAATACGGAACGCCAAGACCACGGCGGAAATCCCCTCACCTACGCGCATTACCTCGGCACCGCGCACTTCTGGGAAGCCACCACCGAGAACTGGGAAAGTGAATTTTTGCAAATGGGCGCATACGTCCTGCTGACCGTGTGGTTGCGACAGAAGGGCTCCTCAGAGTCGAAGAAAGTTGATGAGGAAGAACCCGTTGACGAAGATCCCAACACGGCCCGCAGTCGTCCAGACGCACCTGGCCCCGTTCGTCAGGGTGGAATGATCCTGCGGCTTTACCAGAACTCTCTGTCCATGGCATTCTTCGCGCTCTTCGCGGTATCGTTCGTGCTGCACGCGATCAGCAGTTTAAAAGAACACAATCAGGAAGCATCAGCGCACGGGAGTGAACTGCAAACACTCGGGGAGTATCTGCAGTCACCCACCTTCTGGTTCCAATCACTTCAGAACTGGCAGAGCGAGTTCCTAGCGGTGGTGAGCATTGTCGTACTGTCCATCTGGCTCCGCCAGAAGGGCTCGCCGGAATCCAAGCCAGTTGCTGCGCCGCATTCCTCAACCGGTAAATGAACTACAGGGTGTACACAATCAACGCGAGTGCTTCGATCCTGACTACTCTTTGTAAGTTAGGTATGGGACACGACGTGGCAGACCGAACTACTCTGGGTGCCCAAAACCGGTTTTGAGCAAGCGTCGCCACGTCGCCCAGTCCCGGCCCCAAAGCCCGTACAGCTGCGTGAATCTCCAAGTTCGTTTCTGCAAGGTTGGGTTCGGCCGGAACACGTCCCGGGAGGTCCTATATGACGAACCCGGAACTCTTCGTCGGTATTGATGTTTCCCAGGCGCGTCTCGATGTCGCCCTCCACCCCTCTGGGGAGACCTTCCATGTCACCAACGACGAAGGCGGCTTTGAGCTGCTCTGCACCCGCCTGGCCGCGTTGTCGCCTACGCTGATCGTCTGTGAGGCCACCGGTGGAATGGAGCGCCCAGTCGTGCTGGCCAGCACGCTCGCACACCTGCCCATCGCGGTCGTGAATGCTCGGCAGGTCCGCAATTTTGCAAGAGCGACAGGCCAGCTGGCCAAGACCGACCGCCTCGATGCCCTGATCCTCGCTCACTTCGCGCAGGCTGTGCGGCCAGAGGTGCGCCTTGTCCGTGACGAACAGATCCGTCATCTTGAAGCGCTCGCCGTTCGGCGCCGGCAAATCGTCACGATGTTGACGGCAGAACGAAACCGGCTGGGGGCCACCCACGATCAAGGCGTCCGAATTCATATCGAACACTTGATTGCCCACCTCCAAACGCTCCGCAAAGACCTGGACCGAGAGTTGTTGGACGCAGTGCAGGCTCACCCAGCGACACAGCACCGCTTCGAGCTGCTGTGCAGTGCGCCAGGGATCGGTCCAGTGGTCGCTCTGACGCTCCTCTCAGCGTTGCCGGAACTTGGCATGCTGTCCCGAGGGCAGGTTGCTGGGCTGGTGGGGGTCGCCCCACTCAATCGGGACAGCGGACGAATGCGGGGAAGACGCACAACCTGGGGTGGCCGGGCAGAAGTCCGCACCGCGCTGTACATGGCAACCACCGTCGCCGTGAGGCACAATCCAACCATCAAGGCGCACTATGAGCAACTTGTCGCCAGGGGGAAACCAAAGATGGTGGCACTGATCGCCTGCCTGCGAAAGTTCGTTGTCCACTTGAACGCCATGATTCGAGCTGATGAACCGTGGCGCGACCAGCCCGGCGTAGCAATGAAACCCGATGAGTCGGTCGGTAGCATAAGCTAGAGGAGCCGACTTCGAAGTGAGCCAACAGAGCTCGTGCCGGTCCGACACGGATCCTTGTTCGAGGTCGGCATTTTGTGTTGTCAATAGCTTGAGCGGGGCGTTGGCGTTTGGCGACCACAGGACACGTCCTGTGGTCGCCAAACGCCAACGCCCCGAAGGATTCACCTTGACATTCAAGACAGCTGCTCAAAACGTGGCATGAGGGCTCCGAGAGCGCGCCAGGACGCAGGCGAAGGATGTTGCAGGAGGTCTTGCAGGGTGTCGAGGCCGAGCCGGAAGACGCTGATCTGGTTGTAGCCGTGCTTCTTGGCCTTCAGGTGCTGCCTGGCCGCCTCAAGCCTTCCGGTGAGGCAGGCCCATACAAAGGCAAGCGAGACGGCCACCAAGAGGGTCGAGACACGGGCCGCGTTCGTTAAACCCGTGTCTTCGATGTTAAAGCCTCGGGATTTCAGCGCCGAGTGCAGGTTTTCGCATTGCCACCTGTGGGCGTAGCGAACCAGATTCTTGCGGCCCCAACCACGATAAGCCAAGTACAACATTTCGCCAGCCGCGTTTTTGGTGGCCAGAACACGGAGGCGCACCCCATAAACCAGCGACGTGGTGTGCCACACACGCAACTCGCCGCCCTTGAGCTTACGAAAGCAGGCCCACACTGGGACACCGTTCAGTGGGGAATCAGCGCGAAGTCGAATGCAGGGGGCAATGCCGTGCTGATCGAGGAAAGCGAACCAGCCCTTGCCCACGAACTCCCACACTCCTGCGATGTTGCGCTCACCCCGCACAGCCAGCAAGCGTTGCAGGAGCGCTTTCCGGTCGGTTTGCGCGCTGGCACCACCGTGTGGGAGCAGGGACCAGAGCAGCGGGAAGCTGAATGACTGCCAGGTGGCGGACAGCAGCAGGATGTTCACGTCTTTCTTCCCCAGCTTCCAGTTGCGGGCAGGCGTCCTCAAGGGCGTCCGTTCTGCCCAAGATGGCTGAAATCGAATGGTCGGCGCTGGAACGACAGTGTCTGAAGCGGCGCATCGAAGACACCAAGAGCCTGGAGCGCGAAACCAAGGCGTGGCAGCAAGAGCGCAACGCTCGAAATATCACCGTGAACTGGCAGTTCAAGACCCAGGACGCACGCGTTAAACTCGCCCGCCTCTACCCCAAACTCGAACAGCCCTAGCTATCCCTGTGGCCTTGGACTAGTCGAGTAAAGCCAGATACGCGCCACTCTGGTACACCGAACCCTGATCGCTGTGGTGGATCAGCCCCGCCACGCTCCCCGCTCGCTGATTGCCATCTTCAATGCAGCACACACCAGCGGCGCGTCCGGACGTTACGACAAAGCCCAGCCCACGATCTTCCTTGAATACCCGTCGAGTACGCAGGCCAGGTACACGAAACCCGTCAGGACGTGCACGAAGGTGAAGTCCGCATGCCAACGGCTCGCCGGGACAGGGCCGCCCCGGTCGCGCCTCGATCCACACCTGATCCGGTCCACTGGGCACAATCTTCTCGTCCCGAAGCAGATTCGGAATGCCAGCCGCTGGAAGGCCAGGGGTGTTCTTCTTGCGAGGCCTCACCCGGCACTGCAACTGGTGCTGCTTCATCACCCTGCGGACCCGCATGTGATTCACCTGCCGATGACGCCGACCGAGCTCATGGGTCACTCGCCGGTACCCGTAACCTGAGCAGTCGAGGATCACCTGCTCGATCTCCTGGCGCAGCTGGTCGTCATTGATTCCTTGAGTTCTTTCCCTTTTCAGGGTCTTTTGGTAGTGCACACTGGCGCGGTTCACCTTCAGCAACTGACATTGGCGGCGCACCGAGATTCCTGCCTTTTCGGCTGGCAGGATCATTTGCCGCCGATTGAGCCTGCCTCGGTTTTGCGTACTTTCAGTTACGCCGCCTCGCGTTCCCTGAACTGCTCGAATTCTACCGGGGTCTTGTAGCCCAACGTCTAGGGTGTGTCTGGCGGATCAGAGCCAGAGCATGATGGCAGCGAGATGGACGGCAGAGAGGAAATGCCGTCCGCGTTTTTCATAGCGGGTGGCGACAGCGCGGAAATCCTTGAGCCGATTGATACAACGCTCGACCACATTGCGGCCCTTATAGGCTTTCGCATCAAACCTGGGCGGCCGTCCACCCTTTGAGCCTCGTTTGAGCCGGGCCTTCTTGGCATCTTCGCGCTCAGGACAAACACAGCGAATGCCTCGGGCCCGCAGTTGACGTCGATAGCAACGTGCCCCATAGGCTCGGTCAACACGCAACGTGGTCGGACGTTTGCGGGGCCGACCTGGGACGTCCCGTGGGACCCGAATCTCATCAAGGAGTGGGACCAGAAAGGTTGGATCAGAAGCTTGGCCGACCGAAACCAGCACGGCCAGAGGACGGGCGAGTCCGTCACTCAGGACATGAATCTTGCTGGTGCGTCCCCACGACTGGATCCCAGCCATTCGTCTGCGATGAGCCCCTTTTTTCTGCTTTGGTAAGCGTTTTTCTTGCCCCTGTGGCACTGCGGTGCGCTTTGATGTGGGTGCTGTCCAAGGCGGCCCCTTCCCAGTCGATGAGGCCGTCTTGGTCAGCATGAGCTTGCAGGGTCTGAAGCAAACGGTGCCAGGTGCCGTCTCTCGACCAGCGCACGAACCGGTCGTAACAGGTTTGCCAGGAACCGTAGCGACGCGGAATGTCACGCCAATCGCCCAGCGGCCAAAACCGCTTTTGGCCGCGCTGTCAGGGCGAGTAGGGAGCGCCAGTTTTGAGGCGCCAGAGGATGCCGTTGATGACTTTGCGGTGTGGGTTGTAGGGCTGACCACGTCTCGGATTGCTCGGAAGCAAGGGTTCGAGCGCTGCCCACTGCGCTTTCGTCATGTCCGTCCGGTGCATCCCAAAAACCTACCTACTCCCCATGAGTTCCGCCAGACAGACCCTAGCGCGAAGACCGCAACGCAGCCCAGCAACGTCTGAAAGGATACGGTCAAGGCCATGCCGGCCAAGCCGAGTGCAGCGAAGCTCACCCCAAGAATCAGTACCAGCGGCGGCGCCAGCCACCGCTCGGCTTGCCGCAGCAATGGATACTGCAGCGCGATGGCCAGGCCAGCGTTCATACCGTACAGCCAAGGTATAGCCGCCTCTCCAGCGAGCGCGTTGCCTTTCAAGGTTACCGCGACATTCAGCTGTACCACCAGGGCGCTGTAGCCCATCATCAGCATGGTGAACAGGACAAAGCGGCGGTCGCGTGTCACCACGCCGAGTCCTGAGAGGCCACCTGTCGGTGAGGTCCCGTGGAGTTTTGGCAGGCTGAGGATCAGGAATACAAATGCGACGACATAAACTGATGCGGAGACCAGCGTGACTGTCTTGAAGTCAGACCGAATCAGCAAAGCCCCGAGCAGTGGGCCAATCACCATATCGAAATTGTCCGCTACCCCCATCAGGCTATAGGCTCATGTACGCCCGACCACGGATGTCAACACCACTACAGCCGCGTTTTTTGGTGCGTCAAACAGGCTGCCGCCCACCCCGGAAAGAACGGCGGCGGCGAGGAGCGCGGGGAAGTCATTCGCCCAGCCCATCGCGCCGAATCCCAATGCGCGCACCAGCAAGCCCGCCAGGATCAAGCTGCGCGGTCCAACCCGGTCAGCGAGGGCGCCACCAAAAACCGTCAGGCCCTGTTGGGTGATCTGACGCGCGGCCAGCACCAAGCCCACCGTGCCGGCAGCCCAACCCAGGTCGCGCACGTAAACGTAATGTACCGTCACGAGCGGTATGACCATGAAGAATCCGGCGTTCATCAAGAAGGTGGTGATGAGAAGCGCCGCGAGTCCGCGGGTTTTGGTGAGGTCAGACAGCTGAGGCGTGGTCAAGACAAAAAAGCGACTTTCGGTGGTGTTTCAAGTGAGGTGTAGGCTGCGGGTTTGTCCGTGATGGTCAGGGCACGCACACCGGGGGTGCTGTTGGAGGTACCGCTTGACGTCATGCGACACCCTGAAGCAGCTTGGATGACCACTGAGCGCTAAGGGTTCCATCGATGAAACGCAAAACCTCGCATTCAAGGGCGAGCTACCCCTTGCTGCTCGACCTCGTGGATAAACTGCTCGAGTGCACCGAAGTAGGTGTTGGCGTCATCCCACATGCTGAGATGACTGCCGTTCTCGCAGATGGATACTGTGGCGTTCTGCATGCGTCGGCCCATTTCCTGAATGTCTGCGGGGTTCATGCTGTCATGCCGGCCGACGGACAGCAGGGTCGGTACGGTGATGCGGTGTAGGTCCTCCCAGCGGTTCCAGTCTTTGAAGTTTCCGGACACCACGAATTCGTTGGGACCTTGCATGGTGTTGTAGACTGGAGTCGCGAGGTGACTGAACATGCGTTGCACGGGTTCCGGCCAGGGCACTACGCGGCAGATGTGCCGGTTGTACAGCGTCATCAGTAATTCCTGGTATTCAGGATGGTCGAGTTCGCCGCTCGTTTCGTGTTGCTTCATACGCGCAACGTCTTCCTCGGGAAGTTGTTCGCGCAACTCGTTGATGTAGGCGACGTATGAGGCGATGCTGGCCGTCATGTTGCTGACGATCAGGCCTTTGAGGTGCGTTTGATATTTGAGGGCGTACTCGAGAGCGAGCATGCCGCCCCAGGAGTTACCGAAGAGGTAGAACTGCTCGAGACCGAGGGCTTGGCGTACCTGCTCGACTTCCTCCCGGAAGCGTTCGACGGTCCATAGGCTGGGGTCGTCAGGCTGATCAGAGTAAAACGAGCCGAGCTGGTCGTAGTAGTAGAAGGTGTATTTGTCGGGAGAGAGCCACTGTTCGAAGCACTCGAAGTATTCGTGGGTGCAGCCTGGCCCGCCGTGGAGCAAGAGGAGCGTGACCGGTCCGTGTCCGACTTTCTTTGTCCAGACGTGATACTGGCCGTCGACTTGAACGCGTTTGACCGGGTCGTTGTGGCGGGTCATGGTGCACTCCTGACGTGCCGAGTGGCTGAAGAAGGGCTTCCTGGCGCGGCGTGTGGCGATGGGCGGGCTTGTGGTGTGCAGCTTTCAGGACGAAGAGATCAGTTGATAGGGGTGGTCGTTTGCATCTTCGGGGTGCTGTGTTTACAATACTCTCAACTCAACAAGAAGTGGAACAAGGTTCCATAAATTGGAACCAGGAAGGATGGGTGCTTTCTGAACAGCACTGTACTCAAAACATTGAGCCTCCTTGAGCTGTTCACCAACCATCCATCACTGAGCCTGCAACAAATCAGTGAACTCGCTGGGCTGCCCAAAGGATCCGCGCATCGACTCGTGACGACCTTGCAGGCAGCTGGCCTGCTTCAACGGGCCACCAACGGACATTACATGCTCGGTTACAGCTTCCTGCATTACGGAAACCTGGTGGCTGAACGCGTGAACATCCGCCAGCTCGCCCTGGCGCCCATGCGCACCCTGCTCGAAGCGACAGGAGAAGCCGTCAGCCTCGTGCTGCAGGACGGTACCGAAGCCATCTACGTCGAACGCTTCGAAAGCACCCAGCCCGTACGCACCTACACGCGAATCGGACGACGCGCACCCTTGTACGCTGGCGCCTGCCCACGGGCCATTCTCACCTTTCGAACGGACCAGGAGATTCACGCTTATCTGCAAAACGCGCCGCTTACACCCTACGCGAGCGGCACCATCACCGACCCCACGACTCTCTGGCAGAAAATACTCCGCGACCGCACCACTGGCTTCACCGTCAGCTACTCAGAACTCGAAGACGCCACCGCCGGCGTTGCAGCCCCCGTCTTCGCAGCCAACGGAGTCGTGGCTGCCAGCATCAGCCTCTCCGGACCTGAATTCCGCTTTCAACAAGAACGCATTCCGTTCCTGGCCCATCAGACACGCCACGCCGCCCAACAATTGTCAAAGCAACTTGGAGCACCCACGGCTCCCTCTACACTCGTTTGAACGCCCCGACAGCCCGAAACGCCTCACCTCTTACCCCAACCCGGAGGAACGCCATGAAAGCACTCAAACCCTTGCTGCTTACACTCACCCTCGCCGTCGGCGCCGCTCACGCTCAGGGCACGACCCTGACCGTCGCGACCGGCCAGGATCCGCAAAGCTGGGACCCGATCGACACGTTCCTGATGGCCTGGGGCCAAGTCGGACACAACATTTACGACGGGCTGGTCATCCGCAGCCCCGACCTGAAACTGCAGCCGGGACTGGCCACCAAATGGACCGCGCTGAACAACAACAAAACCTTGCGCTTCACCTTACGCAAGAACGTGAAATTTCATAACGGTGAACCCTTCAACGCTGCTGCCGTGAAGTTCACCTTTGACCGCCTGCTGGGCCCCGAAGGCAAGAAAGGTCCGCAACAAGCCAACTACAACGCCATCAAAGAGGTCAAGGTCATCGATCCATACACGGTGGACTTCATCCTCTCGCAGGCCGATCCGGTCCTGCTCACCAAACTCGCCGGGTACGGCGCGATGATCGTTCCTCCCAAGTACCTCAAGGAAAAAGGCGAAGATTACTTCAACACCCATCCGGTCGGCACCGGACCCTTCAAATTCGTTTCCTACAAGAACGGCGAATCTCTGAAACTTCAAGCCTTCAAGGAGTACTGGGGAGGCGCGCCCAAAGTCGACAACCTCACCTACCGCTTCATCGAGGAGCCTTCGACGCGAGTTGCGGAACTGCAAGCGGGACGCATTGATATCGCCCAAGGCATCCCGGTCAGTCAGGCAGAAACCATCAAGAAGAACAACAAGCTGGTATTGCAGGCAGTGGACAGCCCGACGGCCATGAGCTTGCGTTTCAATACCAGCAAAGCCCCCACCGACAACCTCAAGGTGCGTCAGGCACTGAATTACGCAGTTGACCGTGAAGCCATCATCAAAAGCATCCTGCAAGGCTACGGTACGCCCATCGCTTCACTGCAAGGTGCCAAATCGTTCGGGTACGATCCGAATCTGAAACCTTACCCGTACGATCCCACCAAAGCCAAGCAGCTGCTGCAGGAAGCGGGAGTGAAGCCCGGCACGACCATCGGCATTGACTTCGTCGGTACTGACGCGGTATTCCGTGAAGTCGCGCAGGCTGTCGCGGGATTCTTCCAGGCCGTGGGGCTCAAACCCGAACTCAAAACCTATGAAACCAACACCTTCTACAGCGACATCATCCCGAAAAACAAAACCAGCAACGCCTACCAGATGGGCTGGGGAGGCTGGACGTTCGACTTCGACAACACGGCTTACCTGCTCTACCACAGCGGACAGTTCTGGAATCCTGACTATAAGAATCCCGCGATGGACAAGTTGCTCGACGAGCAGCACAATCTCAGCGACCAAAAGAAACGCCTCACCATCCTGCGCAACGTCGCCAAAATGACGCATGATGAAGCCATCGAAATTCCGCTGTACAACCAGCAGGATTTGTGGGGTGTCGGTCAACGCGTACAGAACTTCAAAGCACCGAGTGATAACCTGCTGAACCTGAAAAATGTCAGCGTGAAGTGACGCTGCCTTATGGCCAAGTACCTCCTCTCCCAGTTCCTGCAAGCGGTGCTGGTCATCGTATTCGTGACGCTGGTTGTCGCGGTCATGCTGCGCTTCTCCGGAGATCCGGCCGTCGCCCTCTTCCAGGGGGCTTCGGCCCCCTCGGAAGAAGAACTGCAGGAAATCCGCCAGGCACTCGGTTTGAATCAGCCATTCCTGACGCAATACGGCAATTTCCTTTCCGGGCTGCTGACCGGCAACCTCGGAATCAGCTTTCGCAGCAAAACGGCCGTCAGTACCTTGGTCTGGCAAGCCATGCCACCCACCTTGCTGCTGGCCCTGACGTCCCTGCTGATCTCCATCCTGATTTCTCTGCCGCTCGGTATTTACGCGGCAGTGCACAAGGGCCGCTGGGCTGACCAGTTCATCCGGATGTTCTCGTTGCTGGGGTTATCTTTCCCGAATTTCTGGCTGGGCATCATGCTGGTCCTGATTTTCGGGGTGGTCCTCGGCTGGTTGCCGCCGTCAGGGTACGAGAGCGCCCTTTCACTGATTTTGCCCAGCGTCACCCTCGGCTTGATCCTCACGTCCACCACCGTGCGGTTGCTGCGCGCTTCACTGCTCGAAGTGCTCGGCAGTCAGTACGTCACCGTGGCGCGCAGCAAAGGCCTGTCGGAACGCCGGGTGCTTTATAAGCACGCGCTGCGCAACACCGCCATTCCGGTGATCACCTTCATCGGTTTGCAATTCGGTGGTCTGATCGGCGGTGTGGTCGTTGTCGAGCAGGTGTTCGCCTGGCCAGGCCTGGGGTCGTTGGCGCTTCAGGCCATCGCCAATCGTGATTACCCGGTACTGCAAGGCACCGTCACGGTACTGGCCGTCATGGTAGTGCTGGTGAATTTCCTGGTGGACCTCTCATACGGCTGGTTCGATCCGCGCATCCGGATGGAGTAACATGACGCACCCGACCACCCCGCCCCTCAAGGCACGTCGCCGCTTCACCGGCTGGAAAGCAGATTTGATTTTCGGTGCGTTGCTCACCGGCACGATTTTACTGCTGGTGCTGTTCGCCAACCTGCTGTTCCCCGCCGGAGGTGACGTCATGGACCTCAATGCGCGCCTGCAACCCCCGACGTTCAGCGGCACGCATCCGCTGGGGACTGATCCGATCGGTCGTGACGTGCTCGCCCGCGTGGTGTATGGAGGACGTATTTCATTGATTGTCGGTCTGGTCTCGGTGGCGCTGTCCGCCTTGCTCGGCTCTCTGATCGGACTGATCGCCGGTTACTACCGCGCTTCGCTCGGTTCAATTCTGATGCGTCTTGCGGATATTCAACTCGCGTTTCCTTTTATTCTGCTCGCCATCACCGTCATCGCAATCATCGGACCGGGGTTATGGAAGCTGATTGCCGTGATGGTTCTTTCGCAGTGGGCGCAGTACGCGCGACTTGTGCGGGGTGTAGTGCTCTCCCTGCGAGAACGCGAGTACGTGCAGGCTGCGCATGCCCTCGGCGCGAACAACGCCCGCATGATGTTCCGCCATATCGTTCCGAACGCCATCGGTCCCATTGTCGTCCTCGCGACACTGAATGTCGCGAACAACATCCTGCTGGAATCCGGCTTGACCTTCCTGGGGCTGGGTGTAGATCCACAAGTGCCCTCCTGGGGAGGCATGCTCGCTGACGGTCGCACCTACCTGCAAAGTGCCTGGTGGGTGTCGGTCTTCCCAGGAGTGGCCATTACCCTGACGGTCCTCGGCTTCAACCTGCTGGGCGACTGGCTTCGTGATCATCTCGATCCGCACGGAAGGCGGTGATGGGCATTCAACCCACGGACTTCAACCCAGAACAACTTACGCTTCAAGGCGCGCAAGACGAACTGAACGCCCAATCTGTCAGGCTGCCTCGTCACGCTTCACGGGGGGTACGCACCGAATGGGAGCAACACTTTCCCTGGGAAGGCCAGCGCCTCCTCGAACAGCTTCAGACGCTGCCAACTCCCGATCAACCGGTCCGTGTGCTGGCGTACGTCTCGGAATCACCAGAAATTCGCTCGTTCCTCAAGGCCGCCATTACCAGCACCCTGCAGGCCCGCGGAGTGCCGTGCAGCGCGCAGGTCCGCAGTGCGTACAAGAGTGCGTACTTCTGGGTGACTGAAGAACTCCGGCCTATCTGGCGGCGCGCGCAGGCGGACCGCCTGACGCTCACGTACCCGCAGCTCAGCAACGAAAGCCCCGGGCGTTTCCTGCAGGAACTCTACCCGCTTGCGGCCGTGCTGGAACGCGAAGGACTTCACGGTGAGTACCAGCCTGCTCACACCCCGCACCGCACGTACCAGGCGATCCTCTGGCAGGGTGACCGGGAAGTCTGGCGAGGTGAATGTTTCGTGCCGCTGCAGTCGCGCGTCTCGCCGGACGGCAGGAACGTGCTAGGTCCCACTGGCTGGCTCAGCGTGCAGTCAGGCACCCGGCAGTTGTACGACGAACGCATCGCCACGGATGGTGAGTTGTTCTGGGACTGGTACTGCGCCACGGTGATTCCACGCGTCCTGCAGCTTTCCGATGAACGCGCTGACGGGCTGGTCTTCCAGAATTTATCCGTCAGCGCGCATCTCTCGGAACCCGATTTCCCGCTGGAAGTGCTCGAGGAACGCGTCAGCATGACCGAGGCCCTCACGGAGGAAGTGTACTTCGGTACGCTGGACGCCTTGAAACGACATACGCAGACACCAACGGCGGCGCGCACCCTCACGCCGGGCAGGATCGTACCCATCGTTCACAACACGCCCGGGCAGGAAGGCCGAGTACGCGTCGTGCTGACCGAGTGGAGTGAACGTCCGCTGGAAATCCAGGAGCCACCCCGCCTGGACAGTTCATTGCTGGACGAGCCGTTGACGCTGCTCGATCGACCCTGCCCACCCACGCACATCTGGGCGACCGCGCGTCAGCTGGCCAATCAGCATGGCCTCGACTGGCACATCCCGGCAGCCAGCGTCGATGGTCGCCCAGTACCGACGGTCATCCGGTCCGGTCAGGTCACACCCGACGGCATCATCGTCACGGCTGGCCAGCACGCCAACGAAACCACAGGTCCAGTGGCCGCCCTGAAGTTCATCGCCGCACTGGCAGCCAGCGAGGTGAATTTCGCTGTTCTCCCACTCGAGAATCCTGATGGCGCGCACCTGCACCGCACGTTGATTCAGCTCGCTCCAGACCACATGCACCACGCGGCACGTTACACCTCGCTTGGTGATGACCTGGAAGCCCGGGTACGCCAGGGACAACCCCGCTGGGAAGCGCGTGCGCGCGTGTGGGCTCAGCAGGAAGTACACGCGACTCTGCACCTCAATTTGCATGGTTACCCCGCGCATGAGTGGGTGCGGCCATACAGCGGTTACGCGCCGCATGGCTTTGAATCGTGGGCCTTACCCGCCGGATTCCTGACGATCATCTGGTACTGGCCTGGGCATCAGGCGCAAGCGCGAGCCCTGGCAGAAGTGATCGCTGGGCAGCTGAAAGAACAACCAGACATTGCCCGACATGCGGAGCGCGCCTCACACATCAGCTCCACGCATTTGCTGCAGCCGCACTACGAGCTGATTCACGGGCTACCATTCATCCTCAGTGAACAACCCGCCGCACTGTGCCCCCTCACCGTGATCACCGAAGCGCCAGATGAGACCATTTACGGTGAGTTGTTCCGCATGTTCGTCAAAGCGCACCTGACCGTCTGCCAGGCTGCGCTGGATTATCACACGCAACCATAGCGAAACTCCACGTCAGCAGAAAATCCGCATAGGTCATCTGACACGAAGCTCCTCTTTTACCGGCGCTTTCGTCTGGCGTGGCGTCCATGCACCCCGGCACAAGAGGCGCGGCAAGGACCACTTGAATTTACCTCGACGTTCCCCATCCACCCCACCGCCCTCACAGCAGGAATTACCCAGCTCCAGCGAATTGCGACCCGTGTGCTACCCCCTGGGGGAAGTGGCACAAGTCGTTGATTTCGGCGGGCCGGTCAGTGACCTTAAACGTCAAACGATCCTCAGCCTCATGCAGCACTTACAAGCCCAGCCGTTTTCGGGCTTCACCGAGTGTGTTCCTGCCTACACGACCCTGACGGTTTACTATCAAGCGACCGAAATTGCCGGGCGTGACGTGCGTGCCGACCTGCTCACCCGGCTTCACTCGCTTACTCAGCTCACGCGCACTTCAACGACGCGCGTGGACATTCCCGTGTGTTACGAGCAGCCCTGCGCGCCCGACCTGCTTGACGTGGCCGACCACTGCCAAATGACCCCAGCGGACGTCATCGGGTTGCACGTTAAGACCGAACACCAGGTGTTGTTCCTGGGATTCGCACCCGGCCTGCCATACCTCAGGTCCCCATCCAGCACCCTGAACCTTCCCCGCCGAACAACCCCCCGACTCTCAGTTCCGGCAGGATCAGTGGCCATCGCCAACGGATACACGGTCATCTATCCATTCGAGACGCCCGCCGGCTGGCACATCATCGGACGAACTCCCGTGAAGCTCTTCAAGCCTTACGCAGCACGCACCACCCTCTTACAGCCAGGCGATCAAGTGCGGTTTATCCCCATATCCTACCGGGAATTCCAGGAGTCCCCGTGGTGATGCGCATCATACGGCCTGGGGTGCTCACCACCCTGCAAGACACCGGACGGTACTGCATGCAACACCTCGGTGTTCCCATCGGAGGCGCCATGGATGCCTTCGCCCTACGAACAGCAAACCTGCTGGTCGGCAACACCAAAGATGCCGCTGCGTTCGAGGTGACCTTAGGAGGTTTGAGCGTCTACTTTGAAGAAGAAGCCCTGATCGCCGTGACCGGTGCATCCCTCCCCGTTCGCATTAATGAACAGCCTGTTCCCAACTGGCGTCCAGTCCGAGTGCCCGCAGGAAGTACCCTGAAACTTGATCGTCCCAACCGGGGATGCCGGGCGTACCTGTCCGTCGCTGGGGGAGTGGACGTGCCACTCGTGCTCAATGGTCGTGGTACGTGCCTCCGCGCGAACTTCGGCGGTCATGAAGGACGCGCCCTCAAGCAAGGTGATGAACTGCGGGTGGGAAACTCATCCCCGATAGCTCAACGCTTCTTGCACGACCTGCGTAACACTACGGCTGGCGCAGCCTGGACGAAATGGTTCATCGCGCAGCAGTTCCGGCCAGCCTACACCAACCGCCCAACCGTGCGCGCAATGATTGGGCCAGAGCATCGGTGGTTCACCGGGTCAGCAAGCCATGACTTCTTTGTGCATCCGTACCGAACCACACCGCAAGTAGACCGGATGGGCTACCGTTTACAAGGTCCTGAATTGACACTTCAGTCTGCGCAGCAGTTGTTATCGACTGCTGTTACCGCCGGAACGGTGCAAGTACCACCAACCGGACAACCGATCGTACTGCTGGCAGACGCTCAGACAACCGGTGGATACCCACGCATCGCGCAGGTCACTCAGGTGGACTTACCCCTCATCGCACAACTCCAACCCGGTGACCACGTGCATTTTCACTTGGTCGATGAAGATCAGGCCCGTCACGCCCTGCTTCAGCAGGAACGAACCCTCCGTTCTATTCAAACGGCAATTGCTCTGCACGCACACACACATTCTTCACGGGGGATTGTATGAGACCACTGGATCTGAACTGCGATATGGGCGAGAGCTATGGTCGTTTCACCCTCGGGCAGGATGCCGCAGTGATGAAGTTCATCACCTCAGCCAATATCGCCTGTGGATTTCACGCGGGCGACTTCAGTACCATGCGGCGCACCGTCGACCTCGCGATAGAGCATGACGTCGCCATCGGCGCACACCCGAGTTTCCCGGACCTGCAGGGTTTCGGCCGACGTGCGATGGAGCTGACCCCAGAAGAAGTGTACGAACTCGTGGTGTACCAGATCGGGGCCTTATGGGGATTCGTGCGGGCCGCTGGCGGCACTCTGAGGCACGTGAAACCTCACGGAATGCTGCACAACATGGCAGCTGTACAGCAGCCCCTGGCGGCCGCCATTGTCCGAGCAGTGCTGGCCGTGGATCCCACACTGCATCTGTACGCGCTGTCAGGCTCGGAAATGACACGCGCCGCAGAAAAACAAGGTCTGGCGGTTGCGCATGAAGTCTTCGCGGACCGCACGTACCAGCAAAACGGAACACTGACCCCCCGAACCCAACCGAACGCCATGCTGCATGACCCAGCGCTCGCCGTACAGCAGGTGCTCCACATGGTCAATGATGGAAAGGTCCGCGCAACCGATGGGGAGATGGTCTCGATCCGAGCGGATACCGTGTGTATTCACGGTGATGGTGAGCACGCCCTGGAGTTTGTGTCACACCTCCACACCGCGCTCATCCAACGGGGTGTGCAGCTGATCGCGCCAGGAAGACCGAAGTAAGCCCCACTGAACCGTCTTGAAGGTAGGTGAGTGGTCAGACGACCACGACTTCACGTTGAATTCGAGGCGCTCCACTGGCTTCATACGGAGCGGTGGTGACGACGCTATGCGGGCCTTTCCAGGCGACCGCCATGGCCTGGCCTTTCAGTTTTGGCTTGTCTCGCACTTCCACGGACGCGAAGAAAGCGTCGGCGTCGACGTGGATGATCTTGCGGACGTGACCTCGTTCTTGAGCGGGGCTACGGGCCCGTCCGTTCATTCTGTTGCTATCATAATGGATATGCCGCGTCCCCCAACGCTGCGCTTCGACCGCGGCACCCTCACCATTGACATCCTTCCCCCTGTGCTCACCAGCCTCTTCACCTGGGACGCCCGAACACAAACCAATCGCGCGCCCGCCCAGCAGTACCGCACCGTCATGGAAACCGCCCGCGCGAGCGGAATCAACATCATCGACAGCGCCGCCGACTTCGGGCCACTCGAACTCGGCTTCAGCCGCGAAATCACTCCGTACAAACACCAGCAGGAAGCCCTGAGCGCCTGGAAGCAGCAGGGGAGACGGGGTGTGGTCGTCCTGCCCACCGGCGCCGGCAAGACCCTCGTCGCGCAACTCGCCATGCGTGACACACCCAGAACCACCCTCATCCTGGTCCCCACCCTTGACCTGATGCACCAATGGTACTCCGGCCTTCTCGCCGCTTTTCCGGACGCCAACCTCGGCCTGCTCGGCGGAGGCAGCCACGACGAAACCCCCCTCCTCATCGCCACGTACGACAGCGCCGCCATTCACGCGGAAAAACTTGGGAACCAGTACGCCCTGCTGGTCTTCGACGAAGCGCACCACCTTCCCGCGGACTTCATGCGCGTCATCGCCGAGTACAGCATCGCCCCGTACCGCCTGGGTCTCACCGCCACCCCCAAACGCAGCGACGGCCGTGAAAAAGACCTCGACGACCTGATCGGTCCTGTCGCTTACCGCCGCCTGCCCGAAGAACTCCAGGGGCACACCCTCAACGAGTACCAGGAAGTCAAGATCCTGGTGAAACTCAGCCCCAGCGAACAGAAACGCTACGCAGAACTGATCCAGACCCGCAACAAATTCCTCGCGAAGGCCGGCATTCAACTCGGCAGCCTTGACGGCTGGAAGCAGTTCATCGCCTCGTGCGGCACTCCCGAAGGACGCCGCGCCATGCTCGCGCACCGCGAAGCCCGCAAACTCGCGTACGGCACGGACGGCAAACTCCGCGTCCTCGAAGAACTCCTGCAGCAACACCTGCAGGAACGCACCATCATCTTCACGGACGACAACGCCACCGTGTACCGCATCAGTCATGACTTCCTGATTCCCTGCATCACCCACCAGACCCCCGTCAAAGAGCGCCACAAGCTCCTCGAAGCCTTCCGGAAAGGCGAGTACCGCGTCATCGTCACCAGCCGCGTACTCAACGAAGGCGTCGACGTCCCGGAAGCCAGCATCGCCATCGTCCTCTCCGGCACGGCCACCGAACGAGAGCACATCCAACGACTCGGCCGCATCCTGCGCAAAGTCACCGGTAAGAAAGCAGTGCTGTACGAACTCGTCACGGAAGGCACCAGTGAAGAGCACGTCAGTCAACGCCGCCGAGGTCAATTCCAGCAAACCGCAAAACAACCCCGCACGACCTTCGCGTATGACATTCAGGAAACCAGCTGGGAGAACCTCTGATGCTGCCCACCGAACTGCTCAGCTTCAAAGTCGAAGCGGGCATGCTGACCCCCCGCAAGCTGCCCAACAACGACAAGAACCGCAGCCTCGCCAAAGCGCTGATCGAGCTGTACGACTTCAACGTCGGTGAACGCAAACGCACCCTCAACGAACTCCTCTCGCAACTCGAAGAAGGCCGCAGTGACTTCAAGGTCATCCGCGGACTTTCTCACCTGCTCGCGAGTGACCACAGCACCTTCGAAACCCGCGCGAAAACCGAACCCGCCCGGATTCGCGAGAAAGTCTTCGCGCTCGCGCAGCACAGCCCGCCCAGCCGGATACGACGGCAGGTGGTCCTCGAGCAGGCCGCGACGGAACTCAGCGATCACGACACCACCCTCAGCGCAGAAGACATCCTCGATGGTTTGTACGCGGACCTGCCGGAGAACCAGGAACTCGTGGCGTTCCAAGCCCCTGAAGTACAAGCACTGATGGACCGCTATAACCTCGCGCAATCCCAGGGAGCACTGTACCGCGCGTACGAACTCGTCATCACCGCCCGGCGCAACGAACCCGCCCGTTACAAACAACTCTTCAAGTACCTCAAGCTCTTCGGGTTGATGGCCACCGTGGAAGGCGACGCCGATTACGGCTTCACGATCGTCCTGGACGGACCGACAAGTCTCTTCAAGCAGAGCACCCGCTACGGACTCAGCATGGCGAAATTCCTGCCGGCCCTGCTGCACGTCACCAAATGGGACCTCACCGCCACCCTGAAACCCCGCAAGGACCTCGCCTGGATCGAATCCAACGATGAAGAATGGCGTTTCGAACTCACCAGCGAAAGCGGTCTGGTCAGTCACTACAAGGAAGAAGCGGACTTCGATAGTGCCCTCGAATCTGCCTTCGCGGAACGCTTCGAGAAAGCCAGCTCTGACTGGATTCTCGAACGCGAAGTGGATCTCGTCCCCGTCCCGGGTGGTGTGATCATCCCGGACTTCCGGCTGGTGAAAGACGACCGCGCGGTGCTGCTGGAAATCGTCGGGTACTGGCGTCCGGATTACCTCAAGAAGAAATTCGCGCTGCTGAAGAAATCCGGTCGTCAGGACGTCATCATCGCCGTCAGTGAACGCCTGAACCTCGAGAAAGCCGGCGTGGACCCCAGTGAATTTGAAGGCCGGGTGATCTTCTTCAAAGGCGTGCTGCCACCCAAGGACGTGCTGGAAGTCGCGGAACATATTGCCCCACCCCGCATCTGATGAAATGAACGCATGCGCGCACGCGATGGACTGTCCCCGGAAGATCGACGGCGCTGCCAGCCAGTATGGACCGCCTTGTCGGAGTTGTTCCTGGATACCGAACTCAGCGAAGCCGATGATCGGCACATCGCGTGTGTTCTGGCGAACTCCGGGTACAGCACCCAGGAACTCACGCACATCCTGTGTGACGAGGTCACGCCTGTCGTGGGCAGCAATCTCATCGCCCCCGCCGGCGTGTGGAGTGGCGTTGATGACGCGTGGCTGTCTGGGCAGGCTACACGGCAGACGCAACACGTTGCGTGTCCACTTTGGCTTCGCCTTCGGCGATGGTGGCAAAGGCGACTGGTACGGCCGGCGTGGCAGTGCGTCCTGATGTGCCTGCCGGAAGAAAGCGCGCGGTAAGGTGACGTGCCGGAAAGACGCATGCGTACCCTGGTGATCGTCGAGTCACCCAGCAAAGGCAAGAAAATCCAGAGCCTGCTGGGCAACGCGTACGTGGTGCGCGCCAGCCTCGGGCACATCCGTGATCTGCCCGCCAGCAAGAACGACGTTCCGGAACAATACCGAAGCGCACCCTGGGCGCGCACCGGCGTGGATGTCGCGGGGGGCTTCAAACCGCTCTACGTCATCAGCCGCAAGAAAGCCAAAGTCGTCAAGGAACTCCGCGAGGCCGCGAAGAACGCTGACCGCGTGCTGATCGCCACTGACCCGGACCGGGAAGGGGAAGCGATTGGCTGGCACCTCACACGCGTACTGAACCTGAAGGACGGGCAGTTCGCCCGCATGACCTTCACGGAAATCACCAAAGACGCCATCCACCAGGCCGCGCAGAACCCCAGGACGCTCGATTACCACCTGGTCGGCGCGCAGGAAGCCAGACGGCTGATCGACCGGCTGGTGGGTTTCGGTGTGTCCCCGCTCTTGTGGAATGTCATCGGATCCGGACTCAGCGCCGGTCGGGTGCAGAGTGCTGCCCTGAAGATCCTCGCGGACCGTGAAGAGGAACGCATGAACTTCACCAACGCGAACTACTGGCGGGTCACCGCGAACGTCATGAGCTCACCCTCCTTCATCGCGACCGTCACGCACGTACGCGAAAACCCCTTGGCGCTCCCACGAGACTTCGACGCGAACGGCACACTGAAAAACGACGTGCTGCTGATGACGACCGAGCAAGCCGCGCAGCTCAAGACGTACCTGTCACGGCAGACAGGTGTGATTGACAAGGTCACCACCACGCCCTTCACGCAAAAACCTCCCGCGCCCTTCACCACCAGCACCTTGCAGCAGGAAGCAGCCCGGCAACTGCGCCTCCGGGCCGAGCAGACCATGAAGCTCGCGCAGACGTTGTACGAAGGAGGGTACATCACCTACCACCGCACGGACAGCCCCAGCCTCTCAAGCGAAGCGCAACACGCCAGCCGTCAAGCCATTGAGCAGCAGTACGGAGCGCAACACCTTCCCGAGCGCGCCCGGCAGTACCAAGCGAAAGCAAAAAACGCGCAAGAAGCCCACGAAGCCATCCGGCCCAGCGGAACGGATTTCAAAACTCCGAAGGAAACGGACCTCAATGGTGAACTGCTCAGCGTGTACGACCTGATCTACCGCCGAACAATCGCCTGTCAGATGAACGACGCGCAAGGTGAAAAGACCGTGGTGGTGCTGCAGGCGGGAGTGGTGAAACTCCAGGCGACCGGGAAGCGCCTGACGTACCCGGGCTTCACCCTGGCGTACCAGGACGCGCAGGAAGACCTGGAAGAAGAGCAGACGCTGCCTTCCCTGCCAGCTGCCTCGCAGTACCCGCTGAAGGACGTCAAGACCGAGGAGAAACGCACCACCCCTCCCGGTCGGTACAGCGAAGCGAGCCTGGTTCAGACGCTGGAACGCGCGGGTATTGGTCGGCCCAGCACGTACGCGCAGATCCTCACGACCCTGCAGGCCCGCGGGTACATGCGACCCGCAGGTCGCCAGCTCGCGGTGACCTGGTTGGGGCTGCTGGTCAGCACGTACCTCACGGCCGCCTTTGACAACCTCGTGAGTAAGGACTTCACGGCGAAGATGGAAGCGGACCTCGACGCCATCGCGGAAGGAAAGCAAGGCCGGGTACCGTACCTGGAGGCATTCTGGACGAATGGCCTGGAACGCACGATTGCTGGTGCAACCAGACGAGCACCCATCCTCGGCATTCCGAAAGTACCCGGAGCGACATGCTCAGCCCGCGGTGGTATCCCGACACTCAGCCTGAACGGACGGCACGTCGTGCTTCCCGAGTCGCTCGCACCCGACGAGCTGAACCTGGAAGTCGTCGAGGCTGTCCTGGCCGGACATTGGAGTGCCTCTCCAGCCGGCCGGAAAGCGTCCTTCACATCTCGCCAGGCTGGTACACACCCAAAAACCACGTCCGGTAAGCGCACCACGACCAGGCAAGCCAAGCCCGGCAAAGCCAGGGTATCCAAGAAATCTACACCCTAAGCGGATCCAAATGAAAATGCCAGTGAGGCCAACTGAACAGCACTTCCTCATGCTCGAAAACCTGCGACCGCTCCTCTTGATGCCTGAAAATTACGCTCATAATCAGGAATCCCCGCTTGAACATCGAAAAGAAGCGCTCGACGAAAGCAGAACGAAGCAATCTCCCTCTACCAGCTTCACCCCTAGGACTTCCTCCGAGGAAGAAGACCCGCCAGGGCGCGCAAGGCACCTCAATGTTGCGGCACGTACACGCGACTCTTCCGCAACCAGCGCAACCGGCCATCCGGAAAACGCAGCACGTCCGCGCGCGTCCCCCGGTACGGTCCATCGACCAGTACCAGCTTGTCCGGCGCGTAAAAACGAGCTCGGTACGGCGGTTGAGGATCACTCGGAACGGACGCGATGCTGGAGTAATCCCCTTCAATCATCCGCAGCAGCAACCCCTCAGCGTCCGTTGTCACCTCAATCACGTCCCCCGCTCCGGCCATCACGTACCGCCCGACTAACTCATGAAGCACGTCAGCACTCACCTGAAGGTACTCTTCTTGCACTGGAACGAGGCCCAACAGGTGCTGACGAATCCAGCGGGTCAGTTCCGCATACACCGCTTCTCCCTGATCGCCATTGGTGAGGGCCACGAAGGCGAATCCTCGCTCGGGTACCAGCTGGAAGGTAGCCATCTGCCCGTTCGTCGCACCACCATGCATCAACGTCCGTACGCCGCTCTCGTCATGCACGAACCACGACACGGCCATCGCACGATCACCGGCTGCTGCGACGGTGGGTGTGTGCATCACCTGCATGCTGTCCGGTGACAGCAGTCGCGCACCACTTATGGCCGTGCCGTCCCGCAGGTGGAACTGAGCGTAGCGCAGCAGGTCACGCACGCTGCACGCCAGACCACCTGCGGCGTTGGCACTGCGTCCTAACCCCCACGGGCGGGCCACGACCGGCTCGCCTCCCTGGATGACGTGTCCCACCGCAAAACGCCGCGTCATCACTTCATCCGGAAAGAAAAACGAAGTATCGAGGCCGAGCGGTGTCAGCACCAGGTCCCTCAAGGCCGCTTCGAAGGTCTGTCGTGTCACGACTTCAATCACGCGTCCCGCCACGTAGAACGCGGCATTGTTGTACGACCAGACTTCCCCGAGTGGAGTTACCTGGGGGAGCTGCGCGACACTCAGCATCATGCGCGCCAGGGCATCATCACCCTCACCGGTATTCTCGAAATGATCCCCAGCCCATCCCGCCGTGTGATTCAGGAGTTGACGGACCGTCACGCGAGCCGCGACGTCCTGATCGCTCAGCCTGAAGTCCGGCAGGTACTCACGGACCCGGTCGTCCAATTGCAGGTCGCCGCGTTCCACGAGGCGCATGATGGCCAGCGCCACGAAGGTCTTGGTGACCGACCCGATTTGGAACAGCGTGTCCGGCGTGACAGGCAGCGGATGCTCGATGCTGGTCACACCGAAACTCAGTTCGTGCTGCCCGCCCGGGGTAAGCAGACCCAGCGTCACGCCAGGAACGGCGTACTGCGCCATCAAGCTGGTTGTGCGTTCAGCCAGGGCTTCAAGCTGCGTGCGATCGAGAGTCAAGGGCGTGACAGGCACAGGGTGGGTCATGAAACCTCCACGCGAAGCATAACCGACGTGAAAGGAGGGCGATCCGGCCTCGCCTGCTCGGGACGCTATCCTGTGCGGATGTTGCGTGACCAGCTGCTGCGGCCCACGCCCAATGAACTGTCGGACTTCCTGAACTTGCACCTGCGCGTCGGTGGCTGCCTCGTGCAGATCGCCGGGGAATGCGAAGTGCTCTACCACGGCCGCGCGATGAGCATGGCCGAAGCGGGAAATTACCTAGTAATCATCAAATGCGACGGCAGTGTCATGGTGCACGGCCCGAAAAGCGTGAAACCCATCAACTGGCAACCACGCACGGATGAATGAGCGCACGAACAGAGGAGGGTCGGTGTGTCCTGACTGCTTACCGGAAAAGCCCGGAGGAAACGGTCCGTGTCGCGTTCCTCGAGCCGAGCATCGCGATGGCGCTCGAACTGCAGGAAGAAGTCGGCTTCGTGCTGACCGGCAGCGAGAAAGACATGCAGAGTGCGCTGGCGAGGAATCCACAGTTGATCGAAGAGGGTTTGACGGTACTGGATCGCGAGCTAATCAGCAGCGTCGGTGACATCGATTTGTACGCGCGCGATTCCGAGGGACGTTTCGTGGTGGTGGAACTCAAACGCGGCAAAGCCACCCAGGAAGCCGTGCATCAGTTACAGCGGTACGTGCAGGCCGTGCAGCCTCTTGTCCCGAATGCTGTGCGAGGAATTCTGGCCGCTCCGGCGATCACGCATCCGGCGCGGGTGCAACTTGAACGCCTGCAACTGGAATTCAAGGAAATTCAGGCGCTCCCGAAACCCGAAGAGGCTGCTGCGCAACCCGCCTTGTTCTGAGCCCATCAGGCGAGGCGACGTTATGCTCGTTGACTGGCCTGTACGGCATGACGGACCGATTCTTCGATCGACGCTTTGAGGCGGACCTCGCGGTGACCTTATGACAGGACCGCACACTGGACTCGCCAGGGGCTGAAGGGACGTGAACGAAGGGTCAGGCCCTTCGATTTCCAACGCCCGACACTCCCCGAATCTCACGCGAAAACACTGAATACCCATTGATCTGCCGTGCCATCCCGCATTCAGCGTCTTCCAGTCCGAACTTACGTCAGCTGGGCGGTTCGGGCTTGAGGCTTGAGGCCCAGGAACTCCAGCCAGGCGAAGCCCACCACCAGCACGGCCTGCAGCCACACCAACGCGGCGCCCCAGCTGGTCAGCGGCCACAAGAATGTGACCGCCACGCTGAGCACCACCCAGGTGAGGTTCAGCATGACGACAGCCCAAACGGGGAGTGGCACCGGACGACGCCAGGCGACCATCACACCCAACGCCGCTGCGTACCCCAGCAGAAACCAGCCGGTGGGTGTCGGCAGCGACTCCGGTACGCCCAGCAGCCCCGGCAGGACTTCAGCACCCACCAGCAACGCTACACCCATCACCCCGCTGGCGACTGCGTCCACCGCGAGCACCCGGCGCAGCAAGAGAGCCTCAGACCACCGCATGCAGACCTTCCGTGCTCTGCCGGGCCGCTGGAAGCTGATCGAAGAAGCCCACCATTAGCTGGAATCGCCCGTTGAGCTGCTGTGCAACGTCCGTTCCTCGCACGACCGACGCGGAATCTTCAGTGCGCCATTCCCAGCTGAAGCGCAAAAAGTCATGATGCGCCTGCATGTCACCGGACCGCTGAAAGCGCGCCGCCGCGAAGGGCGCTCTTGCCCGGCCGATCATGACGCTGATGTCCGCCACACCGTGCGCTTCCGTCAGCGGGTCGATGTAACGACCGTCTGAGGTGAAGACCTGACGTAAAAGCGTGGCTCGCTTGGTTTCATCCGCTGCATTCCAGGCTGCGAGGTAAAGGTCTGTCAAATCATTTCCCAGCATGCGTTCCACCTTTCTGGCCCGGCGTCAAACCGAACTCCCGTTGAGCATGTACCGTGCACGCACTGAAATCGATTACCTGGCAGGTAATCGGAAGTCTGCGCTGCAGCGGGTATCCTCAGGGCATGAACGCCACGCCAACCTTCGGGGAACTGCTGCGAGGCTGGCGTCAGCAGCGCCGGTTGAGCCAACTTGACCTGGCCGGTGAAAGTGGCGTGTCCGCGCGGCATGTCAGCTTCATGGAAACCGGACGTGCCGTGCCCAGCCGGGAGATGGTGCTGCGTTTGTCCGAGCAGCTCGAGGTGCCCTTACGGGAACGCAACGTGTTGCTTCAGGCAGCGGGGTACGCGCCACTGTACCCGCAACGCTCTTTGGACGATCCTGCCATGCAGGCGGTGCGCGCTGCGATCGACGCGGTCCTGAGCGGGTATGGAGCGTCACCGGCCCTGGCGGTGGATCGTCATTGGACGCTCGTGACGGCCAACCGTGCGGCGTTGCGGTTGCTGGACGGCCTCGATCCCTCCCTGTTGACACCACCCCTCAATGTTCTGCGCCTCAGTTTGCACCCGAACGGCTTATCGCCGCGCATTCTCAACTTGAGCGAATGGCGAGCGCATGTCCTCGCGCGGCTCCGCCGGCAGATCGACACGAGCGGAGACGCGACTCTGCGTGCCCTTCACCAGGAACTCTCCGGGTACTTCACGCCCGCCGCGAATGAGGTGAACGTCAGTCCGGCGGAAGTGTTCGTGCCGATCCGCCTGGCTTCATCGTTCGGTCCGTTGACGCTGTTGAGCATCACCACGGTCTTCGGGACGCCCGTTGACGTGACGCTCTCGGAACTGGCGATTGAGGCGTTCCTGCCGGCAGACGCTGTCACGGCAGTGGCCTTGCAGTTGCTGGCGGACGATGGCGCGCTGCCTGCCTCTTTGGGCGCTTGATTTCGGGTGCCCTCAGGGTGAGGAGAGTGCTAGCGTGCCAGGACGGAGGAAGAACATGGCTGACCGTTTCGTCATCGAACGCTTCGAGGAAGACCTGGTTGTCATCGAGTGGCACGATCGCTCGTTGGACTTGCCGCGTGTGTGGTTGCCCCAGGCCGCTCAGGAAGGTGACCATCTGAAGGTCATCGCCAAAGACGGGCACGTGACTTTCGAGATCGACGCCGCAGCGACCCAGCAGGCTCTGCAGGCGAATCAACAGGCCCTCAATGCGCTGAACGCGAAAGACGACGGCGGAGACCTTGACTTATGAAACGCCTGTTATTGATGCTCCCACTGCTTCTTTGCGCCGCCTCCGCTGCTGACCTGCAGATCCGCTTTCTGAATGTCGGGCAAGGGGACGCGGTGCTCGTCACCACCCCGGATGGCAAAAGCATGCTGTACGACGCTGGACGAGGTACCACCGCCGCGCAGCTTCTCAAGCGGTACGGCGTGAAGCAACTCGACCTGGCGGTGATGAGCCAGGGTGACGCGGATCACATCGGCGGTTTCGAAGCGGTCGCGCAGCAATTCAAACCACGAGCGGTGTTGAACAATGGACTCGCGAAAAGTACGCAGACGTACGCGCGGGTGCTGGCCGCATTTGAACAGGCGGGCAGTCAGGGTTTGAGGGCAACGGAGCGCAGTATCAATCTGGGCGCGCAGGTGAAGCTGCAGGTGCTGCCAGCATTGGGGGTACCGAAGACCAATCAGAACGCGAACAGCGTCGGGGTGCTGCTCAGCTACGGATCCTTCAAGGTGTTCTTCGGTGGGGACGCCGAGCCCGTCACGACGAAAGGCTGGGCTCAGCGGTACGCGTCACAGCTTCGGAATGTGCAGCTGTACAAAGCGCTGCATCACGGCAGCAAACACAACGACACCCTGGAGTTCCTACAGCTCGTGAAACCCGAGATGGTGGTCATCGGGGTGGGGAAGAACAACTACGGTCATCCTTCCTCAGAGGCGCTGGCGGTCTATAAGATGGTGAATGCGCAGGTGTTCCGCACGGACCTCAACGGCACAGTCACGGTGAGCGTGAAGCCCGACGGGTCGTACACTGTCACCGCGGAGCAGGGACTGGGTACGCAGAAGACCACCCGGACGACTACGCCTGCTCCTACCACGCCAGCACCTACGACGGAGGTGTACTTCCGCAATTGCGCGGAAGCGCGCAACGCCGGGTACACCAACATCAAGCGTGGCGAAAGCGGGTACCGTAGCGCCATGGACCGGGATGGTGACGGTGTCGCCTGTGAACGTTGAATGACGCAGGTCTAAAGGGCTCACTTCCATTGTCAGAGATAATCTAACGACCCTTGGCGTCCAGTCCTGAAGCGGGGAAGTGCCGCGGCAGAGTGTACGGACGAAGGCAGCAGCACGTCTTTCGCTTGGCGCAGCACCTGCACCCGCCCGCTGTTGTCGTTGTAAATCAAGTGAGCGCAAGGGCTGGACTGACCGTTGACTCCACAAACGGGGAGAGGCACCGGCTGACGCTCAGCAGCCCATACTCGAATAGGTTCGGCTCTCCGTACAGCATTTGAACGTTCAGGCTGGGGTCATGTTCCACTTCATACGCAGCGAGAAACTGCGTCGGCAGTCCGCGGCGTACATCATGGCCAGGTCACGTAGCAAAGCCGCGGGTGGCGCCGCAATGCATTTGACGTGATTTCTGATTTCCATCTTGAGGTAGCCTCCGTACCGATCCTGCAGGTACCTGGCCGTGGCGAGCGACCGTACCGGCAGCAGCTCAGGTTTGAAATGGTCCAGGTCACGTGCACGTTTTATGACCGCTCGGATGAGAGTTGTGGTGAGCACACCTGCTTTCGTGCGGTGCGGCGTGTACAGGATGCCTTCGCGTTGACAGGCCGCGCTGAACTTGATGCGGGAGTGGCTGCTGAGGCCTGCATGACACACGACCAGCCGTGCATTTCGGCCTTCCACTAGCATTGTGGTATCGGTACTGAAATTGCCCAGAAGCTGTTGCCAGAGGCTCCGCAGGCGCCACCCAAAGCCGCCTGGTGGAGTGCGCTCAGGCTGTGCAGAGTGCTAGCGTGACCATTAACGTGATGCCCGTTCCTGCCCTGGCTTCTCGCTTGTCCACGCGCCTCGTGAGCATTCCCGGCGTGATCGCCGTGAGCCTGGGTGGTTCGCACGCGCGTGGCGCTGCCCACCCCGATTCTGATCTGGACCTGGGCTTGTATTACGACCCCTCCAGGCCGCTTGACGCGGCGCAGCTGAACGACTTGTGCCGCCAGATCGACGACGACGGCGTCGCCCAGGCGACGCTGCCCGGTGAATGGGGACCCTGGGTAGATGGCGGAGCATGGCTGACGATCAAAGGACAGCGTGTTGACTTCATTTACCGTGACCTTCGTCGAGTTGAAATCAGCATCAATGACGCCCTGGCCGGCCAGGTGATCCTGCACGCCCAAGTCGGTCATCCGCATGGAATTCACAGCCATCACTACGCGGCGGAACTGGCGCTGAGCGTCGTGCTCCTCGATCCGCACGGGCGGCTTAAGGAGCTGAAGGAACGCCTTGGTGCGTACCCGCAGGCGTTACGTGTGGCCTTGGAGCGTCACTACGCCTGGCAGCCGCAATTCTGGCTGGAAGGCGCAGTGAAGGGTCAGGCCCGTGGGGACGTGCACTGGCTGCAAGGCTGTGCGTATCAGGCTGTGATGGCCATGGCGCAGACGTTATGCGCGCGGCACGGCGTGTGGCTGACGAACGAGAAAGGCGCAGTTCGCGCAGCGGCCAACGTCCCAGACGCGCCGCCAGACTTTGAAAGCAGAATCCAGACGGCGCTGTCCACCCTGGACCTGGAAGGCTTACGATCCTTGAGTGCGGAGGTCAGCCGCTGACTGGAATGCTCGCGTTCTACCGCTGGACGCCAGAAGCTCACTTCCTCCAAGCCCGGTTGCTGGGAAAGGTGACGGTACCAATCCCTGTCAGTGATGCCGACAAACACACGCATGGTGAGGGTCTTACCGGCCATCGATGTTGAGCAGGTGTTCGCCGTGCAAGCCTGACGTGAGCGCGATGATTTCCTTCTCCGCTGCCGCGACTGACGTGATGAAGCCACTCGGGCCCCGGCTGTCCTCAAACCACGGCAGCAGCAGCATCGTCACCGGCGCGCAACACCGGCGGATCGTACGAAGCGAACAACACCTCCGCCCAGCGGCGGTACTTCTTGGTGGGTGGTCGGTAAGCAGTCCATTCGAATATCGCGTGACTGAGGTCTCCCACGTGGTAATCAGTGTTGTACCCCCAACGTGCGAAAAAGCCATGGTTCGACCGTAAGTTCTTCAGGTTCGCGCTGATGGTCTGACTTTTCCCCCGTTTTTCGGCTTTGCCGATGTACAGCGGAACGAATGCCGCGCGCTCACCCCAACCCATCAGGTACACCAAACCTTGCCAACGGTCATCCTTCAGGCCCGCCTCCACCAGGTCGATCATTGCCGAGTCGAACTCCGCAGAGCGCGTCAGGACGCGCCGCTCTCCTGTTGAGCCACGTGGATGCGTGCGGACTGTCAACCCGTCGACTTCGAAGAGCGGCGCGACACGCAGATTGGGAAAGTTGTCGAGCCAGGCTTGCAGTGTCGTCATCGCGTTTGCCCTTCGTGATTCAGCAGTCGCAGCGGGTAGGCGTCTGCCGCGAGGCCCACCAGCTGGTACTCGACCGCGCCGATCGTCATGGGGAAATCCGGAATGGGTGGGAACTGTACCTGCGGTTCCCCCACCACCAGCAGTTGCAGATCGAAACGCACGGACTCGTGTCCTTCACGCAGTAGACGTGTCCGCCAGCGTGCGTAACTGCCCGTACCCCGCGCCAACCCTATCAGGTGTTGCGTCCAACGCTCCCGAGGTGAAAGGGCCTTGCCGATATACGCCGGTGTCATCTCCGCGGGTCGCCTTTCCAGCAACACGTACACGTACTCCGGCGCTTGTTGGCGACCCACCAGTGAAGTCAAACGCGCCTGCACGGTTCGACGGTCGATCTCTTCTCCGGCTGAGGCGAGCGGTACCAGGAAGTCGAGATGAGCGGCCAACCAACCGTCGAAGAGGGCGCGCTTGCGGATCGCGTCAGCAGACCAGGTCACGACATGATTTTCGCAGTTTCAAGATGGCATTGCCGGGTAGCCTATACCCACCCATGCGTACCCAAACTTAACCACGCTGCCATCCGGGCAATTATGTGATCCGCCCAAGCTGGTCTGTTCCTCAACCGCTCCTAAACTCCATGGCGTCTCATCCATAACTGGCAGGTCACGTCCGGTTCTTTATGGCGTTCTCCAGTCAGTTCTGCTGTGGTCCCAAACCAGCGATGCTGGCCAGAGGAGCCTCGACGTGACAGCCGTGTTGCTCGATATGCTGCATCAGAAACTCTCGATACCGACTTCCAGCCAGCAGGATGACGTGTCGTCCCGGCACCAAGCGGGGGCGCAATGCTTGCATGACACGTTCTGCCCATTCGCGGCGTTCCGCGATGCGTAATTCGTTGAGGGTCAGTTCGTAGGGTTCGAGCACGCATTCTGGTTCGACCAGCCCATATTTGGCAGACAGAATGAACCACTGCTCACCGTGGGCTTTCGCGAAGCGTTTCGCTTTGACGAACCAGGCCGAGGTGTACAAATCCTCAGCGATGGCAGGCTGGTTGCGTTTGCTTTTGACGCATGAAACCAAGATCAGTGGACGCAGGTCGTTTGTGGGCGTGGGTGCGCTGGGAACGACGGAATACTGCTTTCGTGCGGGTTCTCTGGCGGTCGTCGAGACGTCGGGGGCACCGTGTGGTCGTGCGGATTGAGGGCGTAATTCGAATACCCCACGCCCGACAGAGCGGAACACTTCTTTACCAATGCCGCCTGGCGCTCCACCTTTCAGGTTGATCGTCATGCCTTGAATCATGGGGTTGAGGGAACTCTCGCTCCGATCTGGAAAGCGCGACTGGACGGCCGTGATGAGCTGTTGCCGAGTGAAGGGAGTCAGCCCACGGTGCGTGAGTTCTTCCGCGCATTCCTTCAGAACGACCCAGTTCGGGGGCTCCTTGGTCATCGTTTTCTCCTTCGCGTAGAAATTTCTCTTTCAAGGCTCGCCGCCACGCGTTTCTGGGTGTCATCAGCGTAAGCCGTTCTCAATTCCCAGAGGCGTCATCCTCCACGCCGCTCTGGCTCTTTGCGCCATACTTCGCCTTCTTGCGGCTGGCCTTTGTGGTCGAGGATCACCTGCGAACAAAGCACGGATCGTGTGAGTCAAGGAGCCGTCCTGAGTAGCATAAGGCGACATGGGAAACGGTCAGGCGCTGCTCGCGTCGATCTTGCGGCACGACGCGAAGCAGAATACGGACAAGATTGCGTTCGTGCGCGCATTGAATGATGTGCGGCTGTCGTACCTTGACGTGACAGGCACGAAGAGTGTGGCCGTGCCTCTCCGACTGCACGCCGAGTTCTGGACCGCGTACCACTGGCCATTTATGCGTGAAGACGCGCCCATCCACCAGTGACCGAGGGCTGTTTGACAAGGGGAGCGGCACGACGATCTGTCTTTCCAACCTGCGCTGGTACCGTCCCCTCACCCTAAATTACGACGCACCCGGATGCTGGGCACGACCACGTGGTGATGCGTTTCCGGTCCGCTGTACCCAGCACGCGCGTACCACTCGTCATCCCGTGGAACGTGCATCACCGTCTGACCATGCAATTGAATACGCGCGCCTCCCTGCAGGAGACGTTGGAGTTGCGTGAAGAGCTTGTTCTGGCGGTCGCTACGAGGACGCACGAACTGTGCAACGCACCCACCCGCTGTTCTCACGCGCAAGTCTGAGAGGGACAACTCCCCCCATCTGCGTGCGTAATGCTCCACTGCGTCACGCCCCTCCTGGGAAAGGAGTACCGGCGCACTGAGGTACAAGTCGCCAGGTGTGGCGCGCAGTTGGTACTCGATCACTTCAGGCAGGGGTGCGTTGGTTGGGATGAGCAAGGGCTTTACGCCAAGCTGCTGCAGGCGGAGCATGAACGTTGTGGCTTTAAAGGTGGGGTGGCATGCATGCACGTTGCGGAGCAGGTACAGCTGCTCCTTCGCGCGGGTTAGGGCGACGTACAGCGCGCGGGTGTCATCGTCGGTCACTTCGAATTCGCGTTCGTCCAAGACGAACACCGCCGTGAACTCACTGCCTTTCGCAGTATGGTACGTGCTGAGCACCACGCCGCCGCGGGCGAGTGGGCGAGCGCTCTCGAGCCGTAACGCTATGGATTCGAATGTCAGGTTCCACTGGTCATGCACGGCCGCGAGCAAGGCGGGCCAACTGGCATCCTCCCCACTGAGCCCCAGTAGGGTGCGAACGGTTTCGAGGGTGGTGGGGACATGCTCGCTCAATGCGTCGGGGGTCCGCAGGAGCTCCTGTAGGACGCGTTGCCCGACCAGGCTGCGCGCGGGGCGCAGTTGATCATCCACTTCGTAGTGCTGGCAGGCGAGGCCCACCTCGCGTAGGGTGTGCTGCACTTCCTCCAAATGCGTCCACTGCCGGGCCAACACCGCGATCTCGTGGGGGGGCGTGCCCGTATCCACAAGGCGGCGCGCTTCCTGCGCGACGGCGAGAGCCGCGTGGTATCGGCGCGTGTACCGCCCGAAGAACACCTCCCCCAGCATGTCGGTGCGGACGCTACGCACCTGCTGATCGGCGTTCTTGAGGCGCTGTTCAATCGAAAGACTGGAGGCCATAAAGGCATTGGCGGTCTCAACGAGATGCGGACGAGACCGGTAATTGTCAACGAGCAGTACGACATTCTCGTCGGTGATTGCGTAGTCGCTTTGGAAGCGGCGGATGAACGAGATATCCGCCCCTTGGAAGCCATACAGGTTCTGGTCGTCATCTCCGACGGCGACGAGGTACCCGGGTTGCTCTCGATCATCCTCACCTTCTGCAGTGTCACCTGAAGCGGCGTTAAAGCGGGCGAGGCGCGTCACGAGTCGGTACTTAAGGTCGTCGACATCCTGGTACTCGTCCACAAGAACGTACTGGTACGGAGCCGGTGTCTCATCGAGGTGTGTGATGGCTTGCTCGAGCAGCCACGCGTGCGCCGCGTCTCCGGTCAGTTTGCGTCCTGTGGTGTCGACCGCGTCCCCGTCGGTGAGGCCGGTAAGTTTGCGAGCGAGACCGTGGAAGGTGAGGACGTCGACGTGCACGCCGAGGGGGCCAATGAGCGCTGCGAGGCGCTCACGGACTTCCGCAGCGGCCGTACGGTTGTACGCCAGGACCAGCACGCGGTCGGCGGGGACGCCGCGCAGCACGACGAGATTCGCGACGCGGTGCACGACCGTGCGGGTCTTCCCGGAGCCCGGGCCGGCCAGCACCAGGATCGCGCGACTCTCGTCATCCGTCACAACACGACGTTGCGTGTCGCTGAGCTCGTCGAGAATGCGGTGCTGATACTCAGGCAGTTGCGGCATGCTGGCCGCTTCTGGGTCTTGGAAGTGCCGCTCGCAGAACTCACTCAAGGTGAGGGTGAAGTAGTCGCGAATGATGCGGACGCGTTCGACCTCCCCAGGTTGAAGGAGGATGTGACGCATGGCGTGCAGTCGCCGTGCTCGGTCCGCGTAGTGTGCGCTGAGTGGCTCGTATGCTTTTCGGGAGTACTTGGGGGTTCCTCCGCGCTCCAGGTAGAACACCCCGCCCTGCTCGCTATCCCCGCGGGCGACATCAATCACGCCGAGCTGCGCGAGCGCGAGCAGGCCCTCAATGGCGTTGAGTCCGTCGAGGGCGTCCCCATAGCGCGCATCAAGTTCTACGGCGTTCAACGTGACGACGCCTCCCTCAGCCTGCTCGTTCAGTGCGGCGAGGACGTCGTCACCAAGGGCGCGCAGACCACGCATGCGCTGCTCCGCTTCCGAAGTCCACTCTTTGAGCGGTGCATGCTCATTCGGAACGAGATGCCCGGTAAAAGCGTCACGGCGGGTGCGGGCGATGCCGAGTGCGGCGATGGCGCGGAAGGCGGTAACCAGGCGCGCGGTTTTATTGCGGCGTACAAGGTCCGCTTCGACCGCTTGTAGGTGGATGCGGCTGAGGTCCACATCCTCGTGTTCCGCCAGATGCGCAAGAAATGCCCGCAAGCTGGCCGCGGCCACGTCGAGTGCCTTCCGGCCCCCATAACGGGCTCGCAACGTGACTGGGTAACTCCAGGCAGCGTGCCCAGTCTTCACGAGTTGCCGGGCGGCGGTCACAACTTTGCTGGGCCGCAAACTCGCCAACAGGGCCGTTTCGCGCACGTCCAACTCGAGTTCCTCGCCGGGCTTAGCGCCGCGCTTACGCAGGTGAGCGAGCAAAGGCGCACCTTCCACACCGGGCGGCTCATCACTCTGCAAGACGCGCAGGTGCAACCGGGCAGGTTGCTTTTCGCCTTCGCGGACCAGGTCGAACGCTTCAAGGGCGTAGAGGGCCACGCGCGCTTGTGTGACGAGGTCCTCCGGGTCGTCTTGCGAGAGGGCATGCGCGAACTCGAAGCTCGACACCCAACGGGCGGGTGGGGCTTCCTTGAGGCGGTTGCGGACGAGGTGCCAAACGTCCTTGAGGTTCTTTTCGTTTCCGACGCGGTTTTGCCGTTCGAAGTCAAAGGCGAACTGAAAGTCCTGCTCGTCCCAAAACAGCACGGCCCGGCCTCGCTCTCCCGTCTTTCGGGCGACACGTCCGATCTCTTGCAGGTATGATTCGGGCGTGGAGGGTGGCCCCGCGTGATACACGCTGTGAATCCCAGCACGGTCGATGCCCATCCCAAACGCGCTGGTCGCGACGACCACCTCAAGTTCTCCTTCCTTGAAGGCTTGCAGGACCAGCTGCTTCGTTCCACTTAGGACACGTGCATGGAATGCCGCGGCGCGGAAGCCGGCCTTCTCGAGCTGCTCCGCGTAGGACTCTGCGAGTTTGCGGCTCTGCACGTAGACGATTGCGACGCCTTCCCCCCGAGTGGCTTGCAGGCGTTGCCGAATCGCCGCGAGGCGCTCCGTTCTGGGGAGCCGCTCGACTTCCGTGTGAATCTCAGCGCGCCACTGAAACTCAATGTCCTGCGGGATGCGCCGCATGGGGCGCTTTAAAACATCCCCCAGGACCGTAACGAGCTTCCCCTCGAGGTCTGCGGCAACGCGGTGTGTGGCGGTTGCGGTGACGAGGCCGAGTAGGGGTGCCTCGTCACCTTCGTGAATTTCACGGATAGCACGCGCGAGACGCAGGAAGTCCGGTCGGAAGTCCATGCCCCACTGAGAGAAGGTATGCGCCTCGTCCAGCACCCACAGAGCAGGGCGGCGGTGCCGAAGGAGGCGTAAGACGCCCGGGTTGCGGAGGCGTTCAGGGCTGACGTACAGGAGATCCACACGGCCTTCCCAGACGCTGTCCAGGACCTTTCGTTGCTCCACGGGTGTCTGCGCGGCGCTGAGGAACGCGGCCCGCTCGCCCCAGCCGGGTAACGCCACCTGCAAGTTCAGCACTTGGTCCTCCATCAGGGCCTGCAGGGGGACACGACAATGGTGAGGGCACGGTAATGCTTGCTGAGCAGCAGCGCTGGGAACTGAAAGGTGAGGCTCTTCCCACCACCGGTGGGGAGCAAACCAAGTGGAACGCATTCGCCACGCAACAGGCCCTGCACGATCTCGAGTTGCCCCTCCCGGAAGTCGTACGTGGGCCCGTAGAAAGAGCGGAGCTCCATGGTGAGGGCTTCCTGGGAGGTGTCCAACCGGCCGAGCGCGCGTTCCGCTTCACGGAAGGAGGGGAAGGTTAATTCCACCCAAGCGGGGCGGCGGCAATCCGGACTGTGCCGGTGCAGGGCCCAGTAAAGGTAGACAACCGCGCCGAGATTCTCGTGCTGACCGGGTGGAAGGGTATCCAGGTGCGCGCGCAAACGGTCTGCCGAGCGTTCCCCGAGGGCCTCCTGCACGGCCGTCCAATCGGACACGCCCTCAGGAAGTAGATCCCGCAAAGCCCCGAGCGGCAGGAGCCGCCGGGCAACAGCACAGACGACAGCAGGCAGGTCCGCAAGTGATCGCTTTGCTTCTTCTGCCAAAGCAAGGGCTTCATGGCTGTCAGCAATTGGGTCGTTTGCGTGATGGTGCTCACGATATAGCTTATCGAGCGCTTGAGAGGGACGGCCTGGGAAGGCGAGGCTCGCCAACTCAAGTGTGTCGAGAGTACGTGCGTCTAAGCCCGGATGCCACGGACGTCCACGCAGCTGCGCGAGGCGTGGTAAGTCGAACTTGCGGATGTTGTGTCCGACAATGACGCCTGCTTGTTCAAGAGCGTAAGCGGCGTGCTCAACGTCCGCCAGCGTGAAAGTCCACGCTCCTCCACTTGACACAAGCGCACCAACCTTAAAATCTTCTCCCACGAATTCGAGGTCAAGCGCGACCATCGCCGTCATCGCTGTTGTCACAGGGCACCTCGACCAGGGTGCTTCCCCAGCACTTGAGGAGCGGGCGTGCGAGCCAAAGGAAGACGCGCGTGGTTCATGGGAACTACGGTCGGGACGCGCGGGTCCTTCAGTGACATGCTGATCTTAAAGATAATGTATTTTCCCTCACAAAATTCCAACAACACTTGTGCTTCGCAGGGAGCACGAGATGCGAAAGAAATAAATTATCGCAAGTCTGGATCAGAGCCCCATTCGAGATTCGCGTTATAGGAGAGGCCGCGCGAACACAAGCAACGTTCTCGAACTTCGACGCTTCTCATTTATAGGAAGGACGGCCGCTCTCTATTTCCCCGCATGGAGGGGCCAGCAGGGTACCCTGAGGGTACATCATGATTGTAAAAGAGCACCATGCCCTGCCCACGCAAGACAAGCTGCAACGCGCTGGAGACGAAGTGGAATTGCAAGGCTTTCGTGGAAGGTCAGTTGAGTCTGGCCCACTGTTCTTCGAATTTCTGAGGCGAAACGTACCCCAGGCTTGAATGACGGCGTTCACGGTTGTAGAAGGCTTCTACCCACTCGAATACCAGCGTTCTGGTCCACTGCCGGGTTCCCTGGGCTACATCCAAGTCGAGTTCCATCTTCAAGGTCGAGAAAAAGCTCTCCAGCGCGGCATTATCCCAGCACTCCCCCTTGCGACTCATACTCTGCACCGCATTCAGACGCTCCAGCACCTCCTGGTACGTCCCAGACGCATATTGCACCCCTTGGTCCGAATAGACCTCCTGCGAAAGTGGTGGGTTAGGGTAGGGGATGGCGCACGAGCGGTACGAACGGACGATGAAGTTGAACCGCGTGCGGTTCAAGCGGCGAACCGGGGTATACCCCGAAACCTTCGAGGCGATGCGCGACGTGCTTGATCAGCGCGAGCGGGCCAAGACAAAGGCGGGCCGTCCCGCAGCGCTCACCCCGGACGAGCAATTGCTCATGACACTGGAATTCTGGCGGGAGTATCGCACTCAAGCTCACCTCGGCGACGACTGGGGCGTGCACGAGACCACGGTGCTGCGCACCGTCGAGCGTGTCGAAGCCGCCTTGCTGGCCAGCGGCCAGTTCTCCTTGCCGCGTCGCTCGGCGCTGACGACCGAGACGGTGTACAGCGCGGTCCTCGTCGACGTGTCCGAAGTGCCGTGCGAGCGACCCAAAAAAACAGCGGACGTGGTACAGCGGCAAGAAGAAGCGGCACACCCAGAAGATTCAAGTGATGATCGAGGCCCTCACCGGGCGCATCCTGTGCGTCGCGGTCGGTCGTGGGGCGACGCATGACCTCACGCTGCTGCGCGCCTCGGGCATTCGGGTGCACCAAGAAACCGCTCTGATCGCCGACGCCGGGTATCAGGGCATCGCCCACGATCACACGCTCTCGCTGACCCCGCATAAAGCCACAGCGCGCGTCTCGCTCAGCGCAGAGCAGCGGCACGAAAACCGCGTGCTAGCGCACTTCCGCCAGAGGATCGAGCATGTCATCCGATGGCTGAAGATCTTCCGGGTGCTCAAGGAGACGTATCGTCATCGTCGCAGGCGCTTTGCGCTGCGCCTGCACCTGATCGCCGCCCTCGTCAACCTCACCCTTGACGTGCAGTCATGACTTTCGCAGGAGGTCTAATGATGCAGCATCCCTTCCCCCGGCTGCCGAGCCTGCTCCGCCAGCTCCAAGGCGGCCAATACCAGCTCGGTGTGCAACGTTTCCCGCATGGCCCACCCGATGACCTTCCTGGAGAAGAGATCCATCACCACGGCCAGGTACAGCCAGCCCTCACGCGTCGGTAAATACGTGATGTCCGTGCACCACTTCTGATTCGGCGCCGCAGCCGTGAAGTCGCGCTCCAGCAGATTCTCGGCTACAGGATGGCGATGCTTGGAATTGGTCGTCGTGCGGAATTTTCGCTTACGCCGCACTTTGAGACCAGCGGACTTCATCAACCGGGTGACACGTGCCCGGCTGACATGCTTCCCCTGCTCCCGCAACTCGACTTGCACCCTGGGTGAACCGTACGTCTCTCGGCTCTGCCGGTGAATGCTGCTGATCGACTCGGTCAACGCCCGATCCTCGCGTGTACGGTCACTTTCTGGCCTTCCCCGCCAGGCGAAATAGCCACTCACGCTGACCTCCAGAACCCGGCACATCAGCTCCAGGGGAAACTGATCGCGGTGTTCCTGGATGAAGCGATAGATTAGCGGTTTTCCTTCGCGAAGAAGCGGGCAGGCGTCCTCATGGGCGTCCGTTCTGCCCAAGATAGGCCACGGCTTTTTTCAGGACATCACGTTCCTGCCGCGCAATCTCAAGCTCACGTTCGAGCTGGGCGATGCGGAGTTCCTGCGCGGAGCGGGCTGGAACGCCCCGGCCGGTGAAGCTGGGTTTCCCTGACGCTTCGCGCGCCTCGTGCTGTCGCTTCCAACGGACCAGCAGGTAATCGGCGATTCCCAGGTCGCGGGCGACCTCAGCGCAGCTCTTCCCGCTGCTGAGGACCAGCCGGACGGCTTCCTGCTTGAACTCCGCGCTGTGAGTGACACTTTGTCTTGGCATCTCAGTCCCCATTCTGGCTGAGACTCAACTCCCCTTCCACCAAACCCGAGCAAGACCATCACCACCCGGCGCCCCTCCCGCCGTTTCACGATCAACACGTGCGCCAGCGTGCGGGGCACCCGGAAGCGGACTTTCTTGAAACGACCCTGTGATCCTTGACGAGGCGGACGGTAAGCAACGCCAAACACCTCAGGAAACAAGGACTCGTACACCGCCCAGCCATCGGTGAAGAGCACCAGGTCATGGGGATTGGCCAGTCGTTGCCGAGCGCCAAGCAGTAGCTTCCGTCCCAGATCCTCGTTCCGTTGGCCGAGTTCGCTCTGGACCAGGAACTTGCTCCTGGGTTCAATCACCGTTGCTTCCCAGAGCCGCTGGCCTTTGCGTTCAACGAAGCCGTAGCGCTCATCGGCCTGCAACGCGCTGAGCTGGAGTTCTTGGCCTGCTGGTCATGAAGTCCTTGAGCGTGGACACCAGTGAGGATGGCGAGACGACGGACAGTGGAGCGATGCAGTTTGGTCAGTTTGGCGGTGGTCTTCAAGGCGTTCCCGGCGCTCAGGTGCTCCACGGCACTCACCAGCTGGTCTTCTGGAGCGCGGGTGTTCCAGAGGGGGGTGCCTTTTCGTTCGCTGAACTCGGTACCACAAGAGCGGCACTTCAGCAGCCGGCGCTGCTCATCACCGTAGAGTTTGCGGACGCGGAGGTTGCCCTGACCGCGTTGGCCGTGTTGTTCACAGTGCGGTGCAGGGCAGGCAAAGCTTTCCAGGGGAAGGAGCGAATCCGACATGCTCTGTCTTCTCTCACACGGGCTCGGCTCACTGTGCGGCTGGTCCAGTTCCACGCAACAACAGTGTTCAACTCACTGCTCAGTTCAGGGGATTCACCCAATCGTGCTGCCGGGAGGCGCAATTGAGGCGGCCCATACCCCAGTGTCTCCTGCCGCTGTTTCGGGGCCCTGATAACTTTATGGTCGTGCCAGAGGCACAACCACATACCGCATTTCGATCGCGTCCACGCCTGGTGCGAACCCATCATGGGTGATGCGCGTCACCTCGAACCCAGGTCGTGCGTAATACTTCGTCGTGAACTGACTTGTGGAGAGGCGTACCTCCTTAACCTGAGGCGCATGCGTCCTGAGCCAGATCATGCGTGCTTCGAGCAATGCTGTTCCGAGGCCCTGCGCATGCAGGTCCCGGCGCACCATTCCCCATGTCAACCCTGCTGAGTCAACGTCGAGCTGCACCCCAGCTGCATCATCCGGATAGAGAGCCACGCCACCGCACGCCACGACTTCTCCATCCCGTTCCAGGACGAAGTAAGGTCCCCTATGTGTGCAAAGGAAACGAACGTAGTCTGCACGTTCCTGAGGTGCAAAGAACTCGGGTGTATTGCTGTCCAGCAGAGCAAGACACACATCATGATCACGAGGTTCGAAGAAGCGCACGCGCTCGACTCTACCGCAGTTCCAACGGGCAGGTATTTTTGCTCACGCTGATCACACGAGTGCTCGAATGGTTCTAAACTGCACACCTGTCAACCCCGATTCGCGGTTATTCGACACCCTTCTCTGCTCTCCTACATGCCCTTTACTCACGCTCGGGCTGGTGATGCGGGTGAAGGTGCACAAGGCTGACATCCAGGACCGATCTGGCGCCACGTTGCTGCTCGATAACCTCAAAACGACGTTTCCCCGCATGAACGTGGTCTTCGCGGACATGGGGTACAGCGGGAAACTCGCGAACTGGATGAAAGAAGAGCTGGGCTGGAAGCTGGAAATCATCAAGCACCCCTGGTCTGGGTGGCAGGGAACGTGGGTTGAAGTGAACAGCCCTGCGCCAGCTCCCATCGAGGTTCCTGCTGGCTTCGTCGTACTGAAAAAAAGGTGGATCGTCGAGCGGACCTTCGCTTGGCTGGGCAAATCGAGACGGTTGGCAAAGGATGACGAAGCACTGGTGGAAACTGCTGAAGCGGTGGTGTACGAGGTGATGATCCGGCTGATGCTTCGACGACTCGCCAGAGCATGAATCGCCAGGAATTGGCGTTGCGTCGTTTATAGGCCGTAGAGTGGCTGCTCACGCCTTTGATGTCGTTACAGCGACCATTCGCCATTGGAGACGGGAGCTGCCCCAACAGGGCAGGAACGCCTTGCCGGCAATCCAGGATGGAGGACAGCCCACTTGCGCTACGAGACCTTCAAATTGAGACAGTTCCGCCGCAACAGCGCTTTATCAGACGCACTTTAGTCCCCCTCAGGTGCGGGCTGGGTGCGCGGGTGTCCGTTGAGGCCCCGAGTACCAGAAGCCATTCGAGGTAACGGGACTCGTGTCGTTCGCCACTTGAGAGCACGAACACCAATGACTTGCCGCCCCCTTGTTGACCGGCAATGTCCCAAAATTACCAGGACTTCGGCCAGGACACTGCGCTGATGACGCTGGGACACGTCCCTTCATAAAGTTATGGTAAGAAGCTCAGTCGTCACAACGAGCTTGCCCGGCGCCAACAGTGTCTACGACAAAGCCCCTGGCATGCAGGTGACGTGTCGAAGCCAGACAACGCGACTGCGCACCATTCCCCAGAACACAAACGATTACGGAAACTTCGCTCTCCAGGAGGAACAGCAATGGATCACACTACGCACCCGAACTGGCTGCGGTACGTCTCGCGTTGGGCGTTCGCGGCTGGCCTCAGCTATCTGGCGCTCTTGATTCTCTTCATCATCCTCGTTCTCCCGGCCACCGAACGCAACTCACTCCCTTCGGGGTTCGGCGGGTTCGAGTACTCTGATTTCGCGGCTGCACTGGCTAACCCAGCCCTGTACCGCCTATTCGTTTCCATTGACGCGCTGGCGTGGATCGTCCTGGCTGGTTTTCTCATGACGCTGGCGCTCGCGCTCGCTCGCCAAAAGCCGCACCACAGTCTTGGGCTCTCCCGCAGGTGATGTGCAGCTGAGCCAGGAATGGGCGGCTTGAACGTCAAGCCAGCAAAGCGAACACTGAGCAATGAACGCTCTACTCCTCCCCCCAACGCTGTCCATCGACCGCAGCTACCAGCATCACGGTGGCCTGCTCCTCCACCTACACGGCACCAGCACACAGGTCTGCTGTCCGGCCTGCGGGCAACCAAGCCATCACATTCATAGCCATTACACCCGCGCGCCAGACGACGCCCCTCTGGGCGAACAGCGCGTGAAGTGGCTCTTGCACGTTCGTCGATTCCGCTGCCTCAACCCAAACTGTGCCCGTCAGACCTTCGCTGAACCCTGGCCCGAACTCCTCAAACCTCACGCTCAACGCACCACCCGCCTCCAAGCTGCCCAAACATCCGTCGCGCTCGCGCTGGGCGGTGAAGCCTCCGCGCGACTGCTGATTCAACTTCGAATGCCGACCAGCCCAGACAGCCTCCTGCGCGCCATCCGAGCCCAGCCGCTCCCAGAATTCAACACCCCACGCGTGTTGGGTGTGGATGACTTCTCCTTCCGGAAAGGCAAGACCTTCGGTGCCTTGCTCGTCGACCTTGAACAACACTGCGTCATCGACGTGTTAAAAGACCGCTCCGCTGAAACGCTTGCCACCTGGTTGCAAGCCCATCCCGGCGTAGAAATCGTCAGTCGGGACCGCAGCCCTGAATTTGCCCGTGGCATTGCCGCTGGTGCACCCAACGCCAAGCAGATCGCTGATCGCTGGCATCTGCTCTCCAATCTCGGAACAGCCGTCGAACACTGGCTGTCCCGTCATCGCCGTTCATTGCTGGTTCGAGAAGAAAATGCACCAAGCTTGCCTCTTCCCAACCCAAATGACGGTGCTGAAGCCCAAAAAGCAACGGACAACTGGTACATGCGGCACCAGCAGTCAGTCTTCGAGCGCCGCGCAGAACGCCTTGCCAAATACGAACATGCTGTTGAACTGTATGAGCAGGGCTTCAGCTATCGTTCCATAGCTCGGCAGGTGGGCTTGAGCCGCTCGACCATCACGGTCTGGCTCGCGCTGGGCCACTTCCCGGAACGAAAGAAGCCTCTGGCGGATTTGAGTGCGTTCGTCCCTTACATCGTGGAGCGGTGGGACACGCCTGATTTGCAGGTGAATCAACTGTGCAACGAATTGGAAGAGCGTGGCTATCAGGGATCGCGCACATCGGTGTATATCGCGGTGCAGTGGTTGAAGCGTGGTGTGCTGGAGTACTCCGGTTACGCCGAACCTGCCGTTCCAGAGTCAAAACTCGCTGGGTTGTACACCCCACGGCAGGGCATGTGGATGTTCGTTCGCGATGCCCCCAAATTGAGTGAAAGCGAGGCTCGACGCCTGGCGTTACTGCACGAGAACATCCCGGTCTCAGTGGGGGTGTACGACCTGGCGCAGCGTTTCGTGGAACTGGTCCATCAGCAAGGCGAGGATCATGCGCAACGATTCGCGGCCTGGCTCAGCGACGCGAAAGCGAGCGTAGCTTCCGAACTGCGACGCTTCGCCAAAGGACTGGCGGCTGATTATGACGCTGTGCTCGCCGCATTCACGGAGCCGTGGAGTAACGGACAGACCGAAGGGCAGGTGACACGGCTGAAGTACTTGAAGCGCCAGATGTACGGACGCGCCAAGTTCGATCTGCTGCGAGCGCGAGTATTACTGGCGTGACGCTGCCCGGCGTCCCTTGCGTAGCTTGGCCAGCTGCGCCAGGCGTGCATTGGCTTCGTCGACCGAAAAGGCTTTGGGGTCGAAGTCTCCGCCGAGCCATTCCAGCCAGGTTTCATGTTCCGGATGATCGGGATCCTGGAGCTCTTCAAGCATCTGCGCGTAGCCGAAGAACCCACCGCAGTCTTCGGGTGGGCAGGCGTTCTTGCCGGTGAGACAGGTGGGGTAGGTGGCTTGCGGGTCGGCGGGGAGGATGTCTTCGACGAGGATGGTGTGCTGCCAGGAATCCCCGAAGTCATACAGGTACTTGGCACGGGTGCCTTTGGGCAGCACGGCGGTAAGGGTGACGGTATCTTCGTCGATGCCGCCAAAGTCGTCGAATTCGTCCGCCAGGTCCATGGTGTAGCGCTGCTGGGCGATTTCGAATTCATGGAGGTGGGAGTTGGTCCAGCCGAAGGCGAGCTGGATGGCGGCGTGAAGTTGCCCGAGGGTGGAGGTGGAGGGCACCTGGATGCGACGCCAGACAGAGGGTTTGCTGCCGTTGAGGGTGATTTTGAGTTGATGCACCTCAGTTGGGGAACTGGCCGCTTTGGTTGGTGCGCCTTTGGGTTTGGTGGTGCGTGGCATAGCTCTATTGTTGCCATTCCTGGCTCAGCTGCACATCACCTGCGGGAGAGCCCCTTCGCTGGACCCGGTGAGTTTGACGGAGGTCGTGCGCGACGCGTGGGAGGATCTGCGGCCTGACTGGGAGGACCGCGCGGTAACGTGGTGCGTGCGAGACCTGCCGTCCGTACAGGGGGACGCGGAGTTGTTGCGGCAGGTGCTGGCGAACCTGCTGGGCAACGCGCTGAAATACACCAGCCGGAACGAGGTGGCGCAGGTTGAGGTGGGCGCCGAGGTGCAGGGGGACGAGGTGGTCGTGTTCGTACGGGACAACGGGTCAGGGTTCGACCCGCGCTTCGGGGACAAGCTGTTCGCGCCCTTTTCACGGCTGCATCGCCTGGAGGAATTCGAAGGGGCAGGGTTGGGCCTGGCCAACGTGAAGCGCATCGTGACGCGGCATGGGGGGCGAGTGTGGGCGGAAGGCAAGCCGAACGAAGGTGCGACGTTCTGGTTCAGCCTGCCAAGGGAGTTCGGTAGCCGACCTTTCGCTGCCCAGACCCAGTGAATGAGCCCTCCAGAACGCGCGAAACGAAGGGTTTTACAATGACCACGGGTGTGCGGTGAATACGGCGTTCTCGTGTTGCAAAAGTCAGTGGCAAGGAAAACGTGGGCAGTCAGGACTGAACGGCTTGATGTCACTCAACTTTTTGATGCGGAAGTGAGCGGGTTGTTCCTCCAGTGGTGCAGGTATCGTTTGCGGTCCTTCGCTAGCACCAGCGCTGGTGACGAGTGTTTGTCAGGGAGACGACGTGTTGTATTGCCCAAAGTAAGCATTCTGCGAGGGTGACCAGAATTTTGTGGGCGGATTGAAGGGGACGTAGTCTTCAGAAAGGAAGACCATATGCCGAAACCGACTACGCGTGTTGGCAAAGCTCATGCCAGCCATTCCAGCACGCATGCCAGCAGGACCAGGCCTGCGTACATGCAGGCCAGCTTCTCGTACCGAGTGGCGACACGGCGATAGCGTTTCAAGCGGTTGATGGTCCGTTCCACCTTATTGCGCTCGCGGTACAGCGCCTGATCGAACGTGTCGTCTTTCTCTTGGTTGCTTTTCGTTGGGATGACGGGCGTGATGCCTCGCCGGCGCAACTTGTCCCTCAGGCTGGGGAAACTATAGCCCTTGTCCCCAACGAGCTTCTTTGGTCGGAAACGAGGGCGGCCAGGACCGTGTCGTTTCACCTTGCCGAGTACGACAAGCCACTCCAGGTAGCGGGATTCGTGTCGCTCGCCGCTGGAGAGGACGAACACCAGTGGTTTGCCGTTACCTTCGGCTCGGAGGTGGATCTTGGTAGTGAAGCCACCACGTGAACGCCCAAGGGCTTGTGTCGCTTGTCCACCAGGTGCGCCTGCAGCGCATTGGTGAGCTCGGATGGTCGTGCCATCAACGTAGTGCTTGTCCCAGTCGATCAACCCGCTGGCATCCGCGATGCGTTGCAGTTCGGCCAGAACGCGTCCCCATATTCCCGCGAGCGTCCAGCGCCGAAAGCGCGAGTAGATGCTGGCCCACTTGCCGTACCGTTCTGGGAGATCGCGCCACGGCGCTCCGGTGCGGAGGATCCAGAGGATGCCGTTGAGGAAGGAGCGGTGGTCAAAGGCGGGACGACCGGTGTTGGGCTGTTGGGGTGGGAGCAGGGGTTGAAGGATGGCCCATTGTTCGTCTGAAAGGTCACGCTGACACGGTGTTGAACGTTACCGCCTGCGTCTGAGAGCATCATTACTCCTGCTTTGCAAACACGCCGTAGCTGTACTTCGGCACTATTCATCAGGGATAGCAGCTGGAGGTCAATTCAGTGATACTGTGATAGCTTCGCGACAGCATTCTTCACTACTGAAGCTCGTCCTGACGTCAGCGCACGTTCCAAGAGCCAGCGAGGACAGTTGGGCTCCAAAACCAACTCCATCAGCATTGACGTACCCATGGGACGATCGGCCTCTTCTACCCCTAGCAGCCACAATTGATCAAACAGCTCCTCGGAGAGGGGTCTCTGCCGTGTGACATAGCGTGTAAATGCCGCCCAGCGGTAATGCTCAGGGTTAAGATCTACTCCCTCGCTCCACTTCTCCAGGAGCTCCTGGAGAATCGGTGGGGTGACGATTCCCACACTGACCCAACCCGGCACAAAGCCGAACAGGTCAAGGTGTTGCGAATCCAATAAGGGCGCCGGCATTACGAACCGCAGTTTACGCGGAATACAGGAGTTCGGAACGCACTATGGGCCTTGTGAAAACAATGGCCCCAACGGGCACGCGGCGCAACCACCACATCCACTGAACACACGACTCAGAAGCAACCGAACCGCTGGAACTGTAGCGGCATCAGCGCACTCACTACCCTGACGTCGAAGCCATTGCAGGAAGTTCAGCGCGATCATGCAGAGCAAAGCGTGGTGATGCAGTCCCCGCCATGACCGCCCCTCGAAATGATCCAAGCCCAGTTCTTCCTTGGCGTCCCGGTGCATCAATTCACAGGACCAACGCCTTTTGGTGATCTCCACCAGCTGCCCTTTTGGCGTGCTGGCGGGAAGGTTGCTGGCATAGTACTTGCGTTCCCCAGGTTTGCGTTCCTCGCCAATGATCCACACTTCCTCGCCGGGAAGGTGCTGCCCGTTCCGCAGCATTGCCCCATCCGCCGTACGAACGTGCGCGACAGCGAACTTGGCGGTCAACGGCCCTTTCGTACCCACCCGCCACGTAATCGTTTCCCATTCAACGCGGTCCAGCACAGCTTCCACCGTCTCGCGTTGCTCGGACGGAATCGGAAGCCGTTTTGGAGGTCGCCCATTGCGTTTCACTTCGTAGGGGCTCAGCCGCACGTCCGTGCTGTACACCTTCTGAGTCCGCAGGATTCCAACCGACCAGACCAGGCATCGCTGCGATAGCCCTTGGCGGAATTCAGCATTCATCCCGTACCCGGCATCAGCCAGAACAACGCCGAACGTGACGTTCTTGCGAACCTGGTCGAGCTCAGCGAGGGCCATCTGCCATTTGGGACGATAACGTTGCTGATCTTCCGGAATGCCCGCTCGGTTACAACGGTCAGGATCGTCCGTCCACTCCTTGGGCAAGAACAGTCGGAGTGCCACGGGCACAGGAACGTCGTTACAGGCCAGCGTTAGTGAAACCAGGCTCTGGCAGTTAGTGATTTTGCCTTCCTGCCCAGAATACTGCCGTGTCACCCCGACGGAGTGTTTGCCAAATTTGCTGAGGCAGGTATCGTCGATGATCAGGCAGGCGTCCGGCCCACCCAGCAGCGCGTCGGCCTTCCTGGCAAGAACAACTTCGAGAGGGGCAGTTTCCCAGGGCGAGTCGGTGATGAAGTGCTGCACACGGTCATGCTTTCCAGGTGCGACTTCTTCCGCGATGGGCTGCATGCTTTTGCGGTGGGCATTGCTGCACAAGCCTTGCAGGTAGACGGTGGCCCATTTCTGCTGGGCTTTGCGTTTGAGAGCTTGCTGGAAGGGCTCAAACCACTGCTGGAACATCGTCTTCCACTGAAGAGGCTGCATGGCAAAAGTCCAGTGTGCGAGCAATACAACAACAAATCATGAATAGGACGCACTCCAAGCGGGTGTAGATAGTTACGCTGAAGTTATGTCCGTGTTTCGCTCGTCGAATCGAGACCAGCGGCTTGAGCACGAGTTGTGTACCTTACTCGATGCTGGCACGTCACTGCACACCGCCATCCAGACGTTATGGGTCGGCAGGCGCTGGGGAATGATGACATTATCCGCTTCCGTAGCTGCCGTGTGCAGCCTCGATGCACGTGAAGCTAAAAAGGCCGCGGTCAAGGCGACGTTCGACGTCCTACGCGGTCCTCCGGACCAAAGTGCATACCCAAGCGAATAGTGCCGAAGTACAGGTAGGCGTGACTGACGGGCGCGGTGCTGACTGGTCGGGAAGTCGTGCGGCGCAAAGCGCATGGATACACGGCAGCGAGTGTATCCCGGTTGGGGTTGGATACCTTGCAGGATCTGCTGTTGCAGCCGTCGACGTCGTCGTGGCGTGCGCTCGCGGCGCTCATGCCACGTTTTGATGGGTAGCTAGGCCGCGGCCACGACCGTTGCCCAGAAGGAGAATGCCGTGGCCTGAGAAGAACCTGCGTTCACGTATGGGGCCAGTCACTTGAAACGGCTGGGAAAGGGACGCTTTTCCGGCGCCGCTTATCCCGCTGAGCGTGCCTTGCCGTCACGCGGATCGGGCATTCTTCCGTGTTCGGTCAGTAATGCGCGCGCCACTCGCGCCAAAAGCTGCACTTCGTGGTTGTCGGGGTGGTAAAGCGGGTCGTGACCTCCCTCGCTCAGGACGGCGAGCACCAGTGGTTCCGGAGTCCATACGATGCCGACGTCGTGACGCACGCCTGGCAGGGATCCCGTTTTGCTGGCCACGCGGTACACCGCTTCACCGTGTTCGTCGGTGGGGACGTGTCTCCCGAGGATGTCCTTGTAGTGCTGTCTTGCCAGGATGTCCAGCGCAATTTTCGTGAGTTCGGGTTTGAGCAGTTCGCCGCGCGCGAGTTTTCCCAGCAGCGTCGTCATGTCGCGTGCCGTGGTGCGGTTGCGTTCACCGGCGCGTTGCCGTGCGGTGAATCGGTTGGGTGTCACCTGGAGAAGGCCGATGAGGGCTGTATCGTGCATGCCTTCGTCGGCGAGAAAGGCGTTCACGTCGTCGATGCTCAGTTGTTCGATGACGAGGTTCGTTGCGGTGTTGTCACTCACGATGATCATGAGTGTGAGCGCGTCTCGCAGGGTGAGTTGGAGGTCGCCGTCGAGGTCGCGCAGGATGCCCGATCCGGTCACGCGTTCCTCGCTTCGCATGATGATCCGGTCGTGCAGTTGGAAGTCTCCTCGTTCCACGCGTTGCAAGGCTCGCACGAGGAGAGGCACCTTGATAATGGACGCGGACGGGAACACGTGTGTGTCGGATTCGCTGAGCAGCAACTGTCCTTCAAGGCTTTCGACGCGGATCGCGACTTTGCCGGGATGCTGAGACAGGAGCGCGTGGATGGTTTTGGGGATAGTCGTGGGCATGAAGGGACCCTGTTCTTTCTCGAAAATGTGAACGTGGTGCCTTGCTTTGTCAGCGGGAGTCCGGTTTTTCGTACAGTTCGAAGCGGTCCCACAGCGCTTCGGCGTCGAGCAGGCGTTCCGGTCCGAGCCGTTCGGCGCAGGCGACGCCGAATAGGATGCATACGCTCATCATGGCGGTGAGGGACACGAATCCCCCAATTCCGCGGACGGGGACGGTGAGGAGCTGCGACGCGAGCGTGTTGATGGGGGCTGGTCCGCCGTCACTGACGATCAGGAGCGTCGCGCCGCGGTTCGTGGCGTCCTGAGCGACGCGGGTGGCGAGCGTCGAGTGGCGCTGCAAGGTGAACATCAGCAGAACGTCTCCTTGACGGACGTCAAGCAGGCGTTCCGGGAAATGCCCGACGGACGGTGGAAGGTGGTTGACGCCGGGCCTGAGGAAGGACAGGAAGTGCGCCATCAGGTCAGCCACGCCGAGGCTGGAGCGCGGTCCGAAAATCCAGACTTGCGGCGCGGTCACCAGCGAGTCCACCATTCGTTCGACGCACGAAGCGTCGAGTTTCTGCAGTTCCTCGAAGTTTTTCGTTTCGCTGCTCAGGTGGCGCGCGACGATGCTCGTGGCGCTGCTGGCTTGCGGCGGCGCGGCGCGAAGTTCTTTGCGGACGCTGAGTTGCAGGTCAGGGTAGCCTTTGAAGCCGAGCTTCTGCGCGAAGCGTGTCACGCTCGAAGGGTAGAGATTCAGCGCGAACGCGACTTCCGTGGCGTTCAGGAAAGGCACTTCTTCCATGCGGTCGAGCAGCAGTTGCGCGATCGCCTGCTCGCTTCTCGTCAATTGCGTGTAGTGTTCATTCACCACTTCGCGGATCATGCTGCGTTGCCTCTGGGAACCTGGCGCGATGAATGGATGCCTTGTCCTGCTTTTTGAATTGGCACGCTGAGCATGAGAATCATGCTGCCACAATGAAAGGTAGGCGTCACGTGAAGGCTCGGCTTCGTGAACGCGCTTGGGATTCACGGCATGTCAGGGTAGCGTTTCGGCGTGCACGTGGTGAGTGACGGCGCGTACGCCCCAACCGGGTGAGCCCGGTCGCGCAACGTGCCCGGCCTCCCAAGAGAGTCCTTCAAAGGGATCCGCGGCGAGCAGTAACGCTCCGTCCAGATCGACCCAGTCGGCGAGACCGGCGAGATGAACGGCAGCGGCGATGCCGAGGCTCGATTCGATCATGCATCCGAGCATGACGTTCATGCCCAGAGCGCGGGCTGTTCTGAGGGCGTGCAGGGTCTGGATGGGACCGCCGAGCTTCGCGAGTTTCAGATTGACGGCGTCGAACGCGTTGGCGAGGCGGGGCACGTCCTCGACGTGGTGAAGGCTTTCGTCCGCGACGATCAGGACTTTCGAGACGCGCCGGAGTTCCGCGTGACCTTCGAGGTCGTGGGCTTTGAGTGGCTGCTCCACGAATTCGACGTTCGCGGCGTTGAGGACGTCCAGCATCCTCTTCGCCTGCGACCTTGACCAGGCGGCATTGGCGTCCACGCGGACGCGCGCGTTCGGCGCTTCCTCACGCAGTGCCGTGAGGATCGCTTCGTCACTTTCCGTGCCGAGCTTGACTTTGAGGGTAGAGTGTCCTGCCTTGATGGCTTCACGCGTTTGGCGGCGCATGTCCGGAATGCCCGCGATGCTGATGGTGTAACTCGTTTCCGGGATGGGCCGGTTCGAGAGGCCCAGGAGTCGCCACACCGGCACGCCTGCCGTCACGGCGCACCATTCGAGTGCGGCGCTTTCCAGAGCGCATTTCACGCTCGGGTGGTCGTAGGGGAAAAGGGACGCGAAGGCGCGCTGCAGGCCTTCCCAGTCCCATGGGTCTCGCAGGGCCGTGGCGAGGCTTGGCAGGACGGCTTCTACGGTCGCGCGGTTTTCGCCGTAGAAGGCGTTCGGTGCGGCTTCTCCTCGTCCTATGCGTCCTTCGTGCTGCAACGTCACGAATGTGCGGGGGTACAGGCTGTGTGTCCAGCGTGCGATGCCGAATGGTTGTGCTGTGCGGAGGTCGTGTGTTTCCCACGTGACGTTCATGTGCCGACCTCCTCTGGTGCCGAGTCGGTGTAGCGTCCGAAGCCGCGCAGTTCGTGCGCGAGCCGCTCTCCGTAGGTACCTTCGCCGAGCGTTTCGATGGTGACACGCATGTGAGTGGCATTGGCGTGCAGCACGTCTCTTTCATTGAGCATGATGCCAACGTGCCCTGGAAAGAAGGCCAGGTCACCTGCTTTTGGTTTGGTCACGCGTGGCAGGTACGCTTCTTGCTGATTGGCGTCGCGTGGTACGCGGTTGGCGTGGAACAATTGCGCGAGTCCGGAGCAGTCGATGCCCCACGCGCTGCGTCCTCCCCACACGTACGGCGTGTCGAGGAACTTCTGAATAAAGGTGAGGTTCCGGCATGTTCCGCCTGGGATGGGGTCGGTTGTGCTGGTCTGCACGTACGCGTCCTCACCGCAGTAACGGGTTCGCCACCACATCCTTTCGCGGTCCTGAATCGGGGTTTCGTCGAGCAGCGCGACGCGCGCGCCGCAGGAGAGAACGCCTAGGATCGGGGATGTGATGTTCGGAGCGCGGAACAGGTGACCTCGCAGAGCGGTGACTTGCAAGGTGGGTCCCGTTGGGTTTTCGCTGAGTTGGTCCAGGCGCGTGAAGCCGAGGTATCCGTCATGACGGGTGCGAACCCAGGCCCATCCGTTTTCGCGCTCTTCGAGCAAATCGACTTCTTCTCCGAGCAGCGCTTCGGTCACCTGCGTGGCGCTGACTTGCGGTTTGGCGAGGATGGATACGCGGTCGGTGGCGGCGACGCGGGCTTGCGGTGTGAGCCAGGTCCAGTTTCCCGGCAATTGGCTTTGTAAGGCGCGTTCGGCGACTTTCCGAGTCTCGTCGATGGCGTGCACGCGCAAATCGAGGTCTTCGCGTTCGGTGATGTTCGTCATGCGCGCTCCGCGGTTTGCTGGTGTTGGGGTGTGTGCATGCCACGTGTGAGGTCGAATTGCTGCGGAACGTCACGAATCATCGCTTCGCAAAGGCGGGCGAGCGCTTCGAGGTCTTTGAGGCTGCACGTTTCGACGGGCGTGTGGGTGTAGCGGGTGGAGAAGCCGAGGTCGAGGAAGGGTATGCCTTCTCCGGTGTACTGCATGAATGACCCGTCTGTGAGGCCTCCTTGCATGACTCCGAACATGATTGGGATGTCGTGCTTGCTGGCGGTGGCTCGGGCGTACTTGACGAGTTTTGGGTTTGGGATGATGCCGTTCACGGCGGCGCGTGAAAAGCCGCCGAGGACTGCTCCTCCGCCGAGTGGCAGGTCGCCCGCTCCGCGCATGTCGGGCGTGTCGGTCGCGAGGGCGATGTCGAGGCACAAAGCCAGGTCTGGCTGTACGACCGCCGCGGCTGGGATGCCTCCGCGAATGCTGAATTCTTCCTGGACCGTGCCGACGATGGTGAGTCCCGCTTGGAAGTTCTTGTCCTGCAGTGAGCGGGCGAGTTGAATGAGGACGGCGACGGCGGCGCGGTCGTCGAGGGCTTTGCCGCACACCAGGTCGCCCCTGGTGGTGAAGGAAGCAGTGAAGGTGCCGAGGCATCCGACGCGCAGACCGAGCGCGGCGACGTCGCTTGCGGAGCGGGCGAGGACGTCGATGTACACGTCGTCGATGCTGGTCGCCTGGGTGAGTTCGTTCGCGTCGCTGGCATGCTTGGCTTTTACTCCCGCGATGCCTTCGATGAGTTGCCCGTCGTCTGCGAGGAACATGAAACGCTGTCCTGGCACGACTCGGTCGTGCATGCCTCCGACGCGGTGCACTCGCAGGAAGCCGTCGGGGGTGACGGCTCGGATGACGACTCCGATCTCGTCGAGGTGGGCGGACACCATGATGTGCGGGTAACCAGGGTCGGGCTCGCGCACTGGCACGATGACGTTGCCGAGAGCGTCCACGCGGGGACTCAGTCCACATGCGCGCATGTCGTTGACGAAGGCGGTGATGACGCGGTCCTCCGCTCCGGAAGGACCGAACAGTTGACTGTAATGCTGTACGATTTCGAGCATAATTCCTTAACGTTGCCGGTGGCGTGGATCGAGTACGTCGCGCGCGGCGTCCCCGATAAGGTTGAAGGCGATGACCAGCATGGTGATGGCCAGTCCTGGGAAAGTCGCGATCCACCAGCCGTTTTGCAGGTACGCGCGGGACGCGCTGAGCATCGCTCCCCACTCAGGTGTGGGCGGTTGCGCGCCAAGACCGACGTAACTGAGTCCGGCCGTGATCAGGATGGCGGTTCCGACGTTGACGGTCGCGACGACGATGATCGGCGAAGTGACGTTCGGGAGGATGTGCCGAAGAAGGATGCCTCTTTCGCTGCGTCCGAGCGCGGTGGCAGCCTGGATGTACTCGAGTTCGCGGATTTGCAAAACGGCGCTTCGCACGGTGCGAGCGTACACGGGAACCGCGGCGAGCCCCACGGCAAGCACGGTGTTTTTCAGGTCAGGTCCGAGAATCGCGACGATCGCGATCGTGAGGAGAATCTCGGGAAAGGCCAGCATGACGTCCGTGACGCGCATCAGGATCGTGTCGAGCCATCCGCGGAAGTACCCTGCCAGCAGTCCGAGCAGCGTTCCGATGGACAGCCCGATGAGGACGGCGCTGAGAGCGACGGAAAGGGAGATGCGCGCGCCGTGAATGACGCGTGACAGCACGCAGCGTCCGAGTTCGTCGGTACCGAAAGGGAATCGCCAGGAAGGTGGTTGCTGAATCGCGTCAAAGAAGGACTCGGTCGGGCTGTGAGGCGCGATCCAGGGCGCGAACAGAGCTGTGAGCACGGCGACGATGACGAGTGCCAGACCGAGGTGCGCGGCGGGTTTGCGGAAGGCTTTGGGAAGCCTTGGGCGGCGGTCGCGGACGCGGAGTCGTAGTGTGGCGACGCTCATTGGCGGATCCTCGGATCGAGGACGCTGTATAGAAGGTCCACGAGCAGGTTGACGAGGACGTAGCCGACTGCGCCGAACAGAACGACGGCCTGCACCATCGGGAAGTCACGCGTGAGAATGGCGTTCACGGCGAGACGTCCGAGTCCGGGCCTTGCGAAGACCGATTCGACGATGACCGCACCGCCGATCAAACCTCCGAATTGAAGGCCGATGATCGTGACGGTCGGAATGAGCGCGTTGCGAAGAGCGTGCTTGTAAGTGACGACGCGTTCCAGGAGGCCTTTGGCGCGGGCGGTGCGGACGTAATCCTGGCCAAGGACCTCGGCAAGCGTGGAGCGGGTCATGCGGGCGATGACGGCTGACGCCGGGAGTGCCAGCGCGATGGCAGGCATGATCAGCGAAGCCAGACCAGCGTTCCCCACGACGGGCAGCCATTCCAAATACAAGCTGAACAGCAAAATCATCAGCAGTCCACTCCAGAAGGTCGGCATCGAAAGGCCGATCAGAGGGACGGTCGTCGTGAGGAACTCCAGGAAGCGGGAACGGGTGACGGCCGCGACCGTGCCGAGCAAGATCCCGAGAGGTGCGGCGATGGCGACGGCGCTCAGTGCGAGGATGAGAGTGGCCGGCAATTGACGCGTGACTTCCTGCAGGACCGGTTGACCGCTGCGGATGGAGGTCCCGAAGTCACCTTGCAGAGCGTTGAGCAGGAAGGTGCCGTACTGCACGTACAGTGGTCGGTCCAGACCGAGCTGCTGACGGAGGACGCTGATGCGTTCGGCGGTGGCCTGCTCTCCGAGCATGATCGCGACCGGATCGCCGGGAACGAGGTGCAGCATGCTGAAGGTGAGGACGCTGATGGCCAGGATGACCATCAGAGCCCCACCCAAACGCCGAAGCAAGAATCCGATCATTTACTTTCGAGGTAGGCGTCGTTCAGGATCAGGCTTCCATCGAAGCTGACCTTCACGCCTTTCAAGTTCGGTCGGACGGCGCTGTAATTTTCGTTGATCCACAGCGGAGCCCACAATGCCTGGTCGATGATGTGCTGTTGAATGGCCTGGTAGGTGCTCATGCGGGTGCTGCTGTTCGTCGTGGTGCGGGAACGGTCGATGAGCTGGTCAAGCGTCGCGTTTTTGTAGTGGCTGAGGTTCAGCCCTGTCTTGTCGTTGTCGGAGTGGAACCACAGGTACACGATATCGGCGTTCGGGTAGGTGTAACCCATGAAGTGAGCCTGGTCCTCGCCTGCCTTGGTCTTTTCGAGCAGTGTGCCGAATTCGTACTGCTGGATGTTCATTTTGATGCCGGCCTGCTGCAGCATCGCCTGCACGAGCTGCGCGGATTGCGTCCATGTGTCGATCGGCGCGGTGTACAGCGTGAACTCGAATGGTTTGCCGTCCTTTTGCAGGGTATTGCCAGGTCCGGGTTTCCAGCCTGCCTGGGAAAGCAGGGCCTTGGCGGCCGTCACGTCGTACTCCGGAGCGTAGCTGCATGCGTTTTTCCAGTACCCCCACAAGGAAGGGGAGAGGGGGCCGCAAGCGGGAACGCCGAGGTCCTTGAGGACGACTTTCACGAGTGCGTCCTTGTTGACGAGCATGTTGATGGCCTTGCGGACGCGCACGTCATTGAAAGGCGCTTTGGTCGTGTTGAACTCCAAAAACAGACCGACACCGGTTCGCAGGGATTTATTGAGTGTGGCGTTCCTGGCGGATTCCAGGGAAGCGACGTCGTTCGGTGGGACGGTCGTGAGTGCCTGGACGTCGTTGGCTTTGAAGGCGGAGATCTGCGTGGCCGAATCGGGAATCACGCGGAAGGTAAGTTGCTCGAGGTAAGCGGGTCCTTTGTGAACGTAAGCAGGTCCCCAGTTGTAGTTCGGGTTGCGCTTCAAGGTGATCTGCGTACCGGAATCCCATTTGCTGATCATCCACGGTCCGCTGAGCACGGGCGCGCGACCGAACTGGTTGCCAACGCTTTTCGCGCTGCTGGCGTGGACGATGGAGGCCCTTGAGTCGGCGAGGTTCTCGAGGAACAGCGCGGAAGGCTTCTTGAGTTTGATGACGACGGTGTTCTTGTCAGGCGTGGTGACGCTGGCGAGCTGATCGAAGTACCCGGCTGTGATGGGGGATTTCAGGTTCGGGTCGATGGCCCGTTCGATGGAGGCTTTCACGGCAGCTGCGTCGAGTGCGGCACCGTTGTGGAATTTCACGCCTGGCTTGAGTTTGAAGGTGTAGGTCAGTCCGTCATTGCTGACGGTCCAGCTGCTCGCGAGGCCAGCGATAATCTGTCCTTCCGGGTCTTTTTGAACAAGTGTGTCGCCTGCGTAGCGCAGGATCATCGAGGCGACCTGGGTGCTGGTTCTTTGCGGATCAAGCGTGTCGGGTTCTTCGGTGAGGGCAATGGTGATGGTGCCGCCGGTTTTGGGCTGCTGCGCTGAGGCCGCTGGGGCCAGCAGTGCGGTGGCGAGCAGTGTAGCGATGCCGATATGGAACTGGTGTGCCATGAGGGACCTCTCTGGGAGACGAGAAACTCAGATCGCAAGATCGCAAAACTTTTTGTAGGTGCTCCTTGAGTTTACAATCGTTTTTGCAACACAATGTGGACTGGCTTACGCGTATGTGACAGGCTTTGCAAGGACGTCTTTGTCACGGAGGCAAGGCTCCTCGAGGGGAATTGGCGTGGCTCCAGTCAATCCCGCGGACACGAATCGAGCTTGCCCTGAATGCAGTTGCGGAAAGAAGAGCAACCGCTCCGATCAAGCGACGTACCGGTGCCTCGCGTGCGGATACACCGTCAAGGCCGACCGTAACGCGGCAGGGAACGTCGCACGGGCCAAAGTCACACGGCCTAGTACTACAGCCGCAGTTGATAAGGTCAAGGGATGAGCGGACTCTGCCTCGAGGCCGTACAGGAGTGGCAACACGAGCTGGCCCTCCTGTCCAAGCGGCTCGCCCCACGCTTCGTACGTGCCGAACCGAGAAAACGCAGCCTTGCCTATCTGCGTGGTCTACTCGCGCCCCTCGAGCGACGCAACGGCTGGCAACTGGCCGAACACGCTGGGGAACGCACCCCGGACGGGATGCAGCGCCTGCTCTCCACGGCTGAGTGGAACGCCGACGATGTACGCGATGATCTGCGCTGCTATGTCCTCGACCACCTTGGGCCGGGCGGTGTCCTCGTAGTCGACAAAACAGGTTTCATCAAAAAAGGTACCAAGTCCGCCGGAGTGAAACGCCAGTACAGCGGCACCGCGGGCGGCATCGACAACTGCCAGCTTGGCGTATTTCTCGCCTATACCACCGAACACGGGAGCGCGTTTATTGACCGCGAGCTGTTCTTACCGCAGGAATGGGTGAACGACAACAGCCGGCGCGACGCTGCCCGAATTCCCCAAGAGCGTGTATTTCAGACCAAAGCCGAACTCGGCCTGGCCATGATCGAACGCGCGCTCAATGCTGAGGTGAAGCCAGCCTGGGTGACCGGTGACAGCGTGTACTCCGCTGCCGCGTTGCGCCGTTCCCTGGAGGCCAGACAGCAGCCGTATGTACTCGCTACCGCGACGAACGCGGTCCTCCGCTTTCTGGAGAACAACCGCTTGAGGATCGCCGAGCTGCCCGAACTATTTGCAGAGCTCGGGAAGTCGTCTTGGCAGCGAAGGTCGGCAGGCGTGGGCAGCAAGGGCGAACGGGAGTTCGACTGGGCCTGGATCAGCTTTCGGTCGCTGGGCCTCACCGATGATCTGCGTCCAGCAAATGCCTCTGGCTTCGACAAGTGGATCCTGGCACGACGGAGTGTCGACAAACCCGAAGAAATGGCTTACTACCGGGTGTTTGCACCCATCGGCACGACGCTGGACGAGGTGGTGCGGGCAGCGGGAACGCGCTGGTCGATTGAGGTTGGCTTTGAGCAGGCCAAGAACGACGCAGGGTTGGATGAGTATGAGGTGCGGTCGTGGGTTGGATGGCATCGCCACGTCACGCTGTCCTTGTTTGCCTACGCTTTACTCGTCGCTGTGCGTGCCGGGCATAAAAAGGGGGCGTTCGGGGAGGCGACCTCATCCCGTTGACCGTGCCGGAGGTACGTCGTCTGCTCGCTCGGCTGGTATGGCCATCCCAGCCTGAGCCTATCTTCGTGCTGGAGTGGTCAAGGTGGCGGCGACAGCATCAAGCCAGGGCACGGCGCTGCCACTTCCAACGCCGTGCCCGCCTGCATATGCGGCTGTAGTACTAATGCATCGTTCCTCAATGGGAGTAGAGTTTGAATGATGGGAGGCCCCGATGCCCAAACTCCTCTCTGCTCGTCCTCCGCTCGATCCCACCGAGGAGGCTCGGGTCCGCCAGCTCGCTCGAGCTCGCCACGCCCCGCATGACCTCAAGCAGCGCGCCCAAACGATCGTCTTGAGCTGGGACGGGCATCGCACCATGTCCATCGCCGAGCACCTCGGCTGTCACCCCCAAACCGTGCGCGAACGCTTCGCCCGCTTCAACGCGCATGGCCTCGAAGGCCTGAACACACTGCCCGGCGCGGGACGCAAGCCGCGCCTCACCCAAGAAGAGCGCGGTCGACTCATCACCCTTGTCGGCCGCACTCCCCCTGGCCGTGCCGTGCGTGACGCGAGCGGTGAACTCGTAGCCGTGGACGTCAAGAAGCCCGCCCTGTGGACGCTCGATGCCTTGGTCGAGGTGGCTCGTGAGCAGGGCATCATCGTGGGTCGGAGTCAGGTGCGCCGCATCCTGCAACACGAAGGCGTGCGGTGGAGGCAGCCCCGGTCATGGGCCACCAGCCCGGATGCGGACTTCATCCCAAAAGAGCGGCGGTCGTCGCGGCCTACACCGAATGCCCGGTGAACGCGACGACCGTCTGCGTCGATGAACTCGGCCCGGTGTCGCCAAGAACCTTTCCACCAGCAGGGGGCTGGACGAAGGACGGGCATCGGGTGAAAGCGCCCCTGGAGTACAGCCGAGGGCTGGATCGCACGTGGGTGTACGGGGCGCTGCGCGTGCGAGACGGACAGGTACTCACGCAGTGCGGGCCATCGAGGAACACGGTCGGATACGTCAAGCTCCTGGAGGCGGTGGAGCGCGACAACCCGGAAGGGGACATCTTGGTGGTGAGCGATAACCTCGCAAGCCACAAGAGCGCTCCAGTACAGGCGTGGTTGGAGACGCACCCACGGGTGAGACACGTGTTCATTCCGAAGGGCGCGTGCTGGCTGAATCTGATCGAGCCGTGGTGGCGTTTGCTGCGCCGAGAAGCGTTTGCGGGCATGACGTTCGTGGACGCGGCGGAGGTTGAGCAGGCCGTGCAAGACGGGACGCGGCGGTTGAATGCGAGGGCGTGCCCATGGGTGTGGGGGCGACCCGCGAGGACGCCGCGCTTCCGGCGACATGCGGTTCTTTACCGCTATTGAGGAACGATGCACTAAAGCGTTTTTTCACCCGTTACCGCGGGAATCCGCCGTGCGTCAGCTCGACCTACGGGCGTTGGGAGGAAGCGGACTTGACAGAGCTGGCGGGCATCATTCAGCGCATTCCGTTATGGAGGACCAGTCGAGCTGTGGACGAGCTGGGGTACTTGTTGCTGGACCGTTCGCGGCTCGCCGAGTTGACTGAGGGGTGGGTTCCGGTGGTGACGGTGTATGGGCCAGCCATCTTGACGCATCAGAATTGCGATTGAACGCGTTTAGGACATACCATTCCTGACGCTCCAATAAGCGCACTCAGGACGGCCAGGCGGCGCGCGTCGAGGCGAAAGGCGGACTCGAGGGCGGCCTCAGTACCCCACAACTCGGAGTGGGTAACGTCCAGAAGGGCGATTTGATCGCGGCATAAACGCAAAAAGAGCGGCATCAAGGGAGTGTGTCGCTCCAAGAAGCCGCTCTGACTGATCCTACCAAGCTCGGCGAGGTGTTCAAACACCATTTGCCCTTTCTGCGCCGAGACACCCTGCAACGCCTCGCCGACGTCGTCACCGCTCTGATCCAAGCGCGTTCGACCAAGCACGCTCGGCTCGCACTTCATCTGCCCGGACACGCCAGCAGTTCAGTCAAGCTGCGCCGCGTCGAGCGCTGCCTACACGACCCTCAGCTCGATCAGGACGTTTTTTTGAAGCTGCTCTTGCCGCTCCTCCCTGATGACAAGCTCGTCATGACGATGGACCGTACGAACTGGGAGTACGGCGAAGCCGACTTGAACGTCCTTGTGCTCGGCGTGGTGCTTGAAGGCTTCACATTACCGCTGGTGTGGACGGCCCTGCCCCATGGGGGCAGCAGCGACACCAGGACACGCGAGCGTCTGGTCGCTCGACTGCTGAAGGTGCTGCCTGCGAAGCAATGGCGCGTTCTGGTCGCTGATCGAGAGTTCGTGGGGCGGGAGTGGTTTGCCTTTCTCAGGCGTCGGGGTGTGAAACGCTGTTTGCGCATTCGAGGCGACAGCCGCGTGGATGATTTGCGGCTCGATGAGGGATGGGCGTACGTCGAGCCGGGACAGGTGGTCGGCGTGCTGGAGAAAGCCAATATCTACGGTCAGGTCATGCAACTGGTGGTGACGCGCACGCCCGAGGGTGAACTGCTCGCCCTGGCCACCGACCTGAAAATCGACGAGACCAGAGGCGTGTACCACTTGAGGTGGTCGGTAGAAAGCACCTTCAGCGCGCAGAAATCGAGGGGGTTCGACCTTGAGGCGAGTGCGATGACCAAACCCGCTCGGTTGGAGCGGCTGGTCGGCGTAGTGACGCTGGCGATGGCTTGGTGCTTGCGGATCGGTACATGGTGCCACGAGCAGCGGCCCATCAAGCGCAAAAAGCACGGACGCCGGGCGGTGAGTCTCGTCAAGTACGGCTTGGAACGCCTTGCTGCCGCTTTGCGCTGGGGAACGAGTGATCGAACCATCCTCCTGAGCCTCGTCATGCAACCTTTTCCCGCTCCAATACAGCACTCAGCTCAAGATGTGGGGTACTGAGGAGGGCGGCTTGCAGGGTATCGTGAGGTGGTCGGCTCCCAGCGGTTTTCATAGCAGAAACACGTTACAGGAGCCGACTTTTCACTCCTCATCGACGTTTTGAGCAGCTGTCTTGAAAGTCAAGATTCGAGCCTTCGGGCTGGTCAAGGTTGGCGGCGCCAACCTTGACCAGCCCGCTAAGAACAGTGACAGAACAAGAAGCCGACCTCGAACAAGGATCCGTGTCGGACCGGCACGAGCTCTGTTGGCTCACTTCGAAGTCGGCACCTTTAGTTTACGGCGCTGACCGACCCTGCTGATCCGCCTGCTTGGTCGACTTGGTCGTGCCACGGTCCATCAGCTCGAATCATGGCGTTCAGGCGGACCACGAACTTCCGCAGGCGATCAGCGCCACCATTTTTGGTTTTCCCCGAGCGACGAGTTGCTCGTAGTGCGCCTTGATCGTTGGATTGTGCCTCACTGCTACGGTGGTCGCCATGTACAGCGCTGTGCGAACGTCCGCCCGACCACCCCAAGTCGTGCGTCTTCCCCGCATTCGTCCGCTGTCCCGATTGAGTGGGGCGACCCCCACCAGCCCAGCAACCTGCCCTCGGGACAGCATGCCAAGTTCTGGCAAAGCCGACAGGAGCGTCAATGCGACCACCGGACCAACACCAGGTGCACTGCACAGCAGTTCAAAGCGATGCCGCGTCGTCGGGTCAGCCTGGACGGCCTCCAGTAATTCGCGGTCGAGGTCTTTGCGGAGTGCTTGCAGGTGAGCGATGAGTTTCTCGATATGTCCTCGGAGGACTTGATCGTGCGTGGCCCCCAGACGGTTCCGTTCCGCGGTCAACATCGTGACGATTTGCCGGCGACGTACCGCAAGTGCTTCGAGATGACGGATCTGTTCGTCAGGGACGAGCCGTACTTCTGGCCGTACGGCCTGCGCGAAGTGAGCGAGAATCAGAGCATCGAGGCGGTCAGTCTTGGCAAGCTGGCCTGTTGCTCGTGCGAAATTGCGGACTTGCCGAGCATTGACGACGGCCATGGGGAGCTGGGCGAGGGTGCAGGCCAGAACAACTGGGCGCTCCATTCCGCCGGTGGCCTCACAGACGATCAGGGTGGGTGACACAGCGGCCAGGCGCGTGCAGAGCAGTTCAAAGCCGGCTTCGTCGTTCCTGACGTGGAAGGTTTCTCCAGTGGGGTGCAAGGCAACATCGAGACGCAGTTGAGAAACGTCAATACCAACAAAGAGTTCCGGGTTCGTCATGCAGGACCTCCCGGGACGTGTTCCGGCCGCACCCAACCTTGCAGAAACGAACTCCGAGGTTCACGCAGCTGTTCGGGATTCGGGGCCGGGATTGGGCGACGTGGCGACGCAGGCTCAAAATCGGTTTCTGGCACCCTGGGTAGTTCGGTCTGCCACGCCGTGTCCCACTACCAACTTACAAGAGTAGTCAGCATCAGGTGATCACTCCCCGCCACGCAGTCAAACGTTCACCGTTTAGCGGCTCGAAGGCAAGCAGTACTCATGAACGGCAGAAGGGCAAAGGTTAGTGAAGGTGCGCTTCACCACAGCCATCGTCATTCTTTGACGATGAACTGGATATGACCAGAAAAGCAAAGGTGCAAATTAATCTCGACAAGGACCTGGCTGTAGCTCGACGCCGAGGTCATCCATTTCTGCTGCTGCTCATCGCGGGTGGCGCGTACCTGGTGCTCCGCCAACCCAAGCGGCAACAGCAGCTGCAGCAAAAACTCACCGAATACCAGGAAGCAGCACGACAAGGCACGCTGGCTGAAGTTGCACAACGGGACGCGTCGCAGGTACGTGCGCAAGTCCAGCAATGGCGGGATAAAGCCGGACAAGCCGTAAACATGGTGAAGAAAGGTCAGGAAGTCGCTCAAGTCGCAAAGGGAGGCATCGAGCCCGCTGCCAAACTCGCCGAAGATGCGCAGGTCATTCTGTCGTCGCAGGACCCGCAAGAAGTGGGGCAGGCAGTGCAGGATGCCAAGGCTCGCTTGAGTGCCTTGGCTGACACTGGACGCGAAGTGACGAGCGTACTGGAGAACCAGCCTGACGCATCGTCCAGTACCACTGAGCAGAACGCTGCCACTCAACCTAAGTAATCGCCAATTGCCGCCGCATCCGAAGGTGTTCGAGATGGAGGCCCAGGTGCCGATTGACGTGGTCAGTAGGCACCTGGTGCACAGCACGGTGACCATAACACTCGACATCTACCGGACGGTGTACTGGCAGGAGCTTCAGGAGTTCGCGCTGGACTTCTCACGGCTTCTGGGCAGGGAAGGGCCGGAAAACCGTTTTGACACGAATTTATCACGAGCGGCTGAAAACGCTGCCTGGAGCCTGAAGGGAAAAAGTAAAAACCCCCACTGAGTGAAGGTTTTCTTGGTGCACCCGAAGAGATTCGAACTCCTGGCCTTCTGATCCGTTGGTGGAAGCTCCGCCATGATGATTGGTGCCTGTTGATGCCCGCACATGCCTTCAAGGCCATGATTATCAGCACTCCGCCCTTCTTGTGATGCCCTTTTATGGTCGGACAACTCCGTTTGTTCTCGTGCGCGTAAGGCACGAACAAGGCACGCGAGCTTCCCACCCATCAGGCCACTTGCTCTGCGGGACGTTTGTGCATGGGCCGGGTGTCCTGGCTGCTGGCAGGGGAGATGCGCGGCACGTCATGAGCGCATGGCTGCATCAGGTTTGAGATTGGCCTTTCTGGTGTACGTGGGTCTAGCCAAGCTCGCCAGTTCGAGCGCTCAAGAATCACGGGTTGCCGGTCGTGCAGCTGCGAGACCAGGGCATTCGCCGGGCAGGCCAGCAGGGTGAAGGTCTCCAACGGGCCGAACTCGCCAATCCACGTTTCCCACAGCCCGCCAAGGACGAGGGGGCGACCGTCAGCGCGCTGGATCTCGTATGCTTGGCGTTTTTCAGGTTCGCCGCTCCACTCGTAAAAGCTTTGGACCAGCACTAGGCAACGGCGTGCCTCCTGGTACGCGAGTGTGAAAGAAGGCCGTTGTTGTGCGTCCTCACTGCGGGCGTTGAAGGTACTGGGTTTGAACTTGCGCAGTACCCCGTGGTACATGGCTGGCACGAGGCCCCAGCGGGCCAGAGTGGCCTGCACACGCTTACCAGGAGGCAGCCGGACGATGGGGTAAGGCATGGTGGGCGCGACGGCATACGCGCCCGGCCACTCTGGTGGAAGTATCAGGCCGAACATGCTGTGGAAGTTCGTGGGATGAAAATTCCCGTTCACGCGTCCGCACACGTCAGGCGGCCTCCACTGTACTCAGACACAGGCTGACCGCGGCAAAGACCACGTCGCGCGGTTCTGCCCACGGTCCGGTGATGCGGACGCGGGTGCGTTTCCAGTACTCGTCATCGCTGACCTCTTCGAAACGCACCAGCACATCCTCGCCGAGTGCCGTCTGGATGGACTCGATGAGGTGCTGTTCGGCCTGAAGGCGCTCGCCCAGTTCGCGTGTCGGGGCGTAGCGGATGGAGACGAGCCGAGGGCGCTTCATGACTTATAGTAAACACCTTCGTAGAATTTCGGAATGAGCAGAACCAAGGCGCCTCTTCAGCCAGGCGAGCGCGTGACCGTCAGCCTGAAGCGGGACGAAGCGTCACTTTGGTACATCGTGACGGTGCATGACACGGAAGAGTGGACGGCGGCGCGACTGTTGCACCTTGAGGAGCTGTGGCGGGAATTGCATGTCCTGCACATCAAGCATCATGGGGAATCGTCGGCAAATACGCGCCCACAAGGGCGGTACTGACTTATGATTCTTTCATGACTGCGGTTGAGCAAAATGGCATACCACCAACACACGGCAAACGCCACCCGAATTATTGGCTTGGCTTTGTGCTGAACTGGCTTCTCCCTGGAGCGGGTTTTACCTATATCAACCGTCCAGGTTGGCATTTCGGCTGGATTGGAATAGCCCTTGGTTCGATGGTTCTGATGGCACTGTCATTCTGGGCTGGCTTCGTCCCCGTCGGCCTTCTGATTTGGCTTGGTTTGTTTTTCGTCATGCATGTCCAGTACCGGAAGATTTACGTGCAGATGTACTCTGCCGGCAGCACGCAAAAGAGTATTTCAGAGGTCCTGAAATGGGTTTTGATCTGCGTCCATACCTTGATTCTCCCAGTTCTACTCTTGATGTACCTTCTACTTCCAAGCATGCTGGGTACGCGTAAAAACGCGGTCGACCCGGATCAGAAATCCTATGCACGAAAAGTTTATGTGGCGGTAATGGCTGCAGCAGTCGCCGGAGATAAAGTGTCCTCCGACTGTACAAAGGGCCTCGAAAGTTATGGAGTTCAACCCAACGCAGACCTCGTCTCCTGCGCCGTAAATGCTACTGACGCGGCAAACCCTAAAGTCACGTTGACGTTCTCGAGCGGGAACTACATCACGCTGCCCTAAGGGAATCGCTTAACCCACCTTAAACCAGAGAGCCGCCCATCGTGGCGGCTCTCTGCATGTGCAACGGGCTTTATGGAGCAGGCTCGATCATACAAAGCACGTTGCCTAAGTCGGCCGAGACGTGAGTTTCAGGAGTGCTGGTGGGCACGGGGATTTCGTCGCCATCCTGCTGCAGCTCGTACAAGTGAGCGGCGATGGCTTCGCGCATGCGCTCGGTGGTGTCGTCAGCGTCTTTGCCGGTGGTGACGACCCCGGGCAGGTCGGGCGCGTAAGCGCTCCAGTTGTTGGCTCCGGGTTCGAGGACGATCAGGTATTGAGGCATAAGGCTCCTTGAGGAGGTAGGGAGGGGCAGCCCTAAGCGACACCCCCGCCCGGGCGGGGGTGTTTTTTGATTCATCGTGTGAGACGCGTTTTCGGGTGTGTATCGTAGCCTGCCTGCAGGTTACGCCACGTTTGCGGGTTCATATTCCAGGCCGTCGCGATGTGTTGCACATCGTCTTCGGTGAGATTGCGCTCGCCTGCGAGGAGGGCGCTGAGGTGGTCGGGATGGATGTTCAATTCGCGGGCAGCACGGTCCATGGTGAGGTCGCGGGCCTGCAGTTCACGGCGTAGGATCCGACCCGGATGGATGGGGTTGTGGGCGATGAGGGAGTCGTGGTTCATGGCTGCCACCTTTCAGAGGATGCCGTGACGTTTTTCTTCTTCGTAGATCCGTTCTAACACGAATTCTTTCAGCAGCGTCTGATAGCTGGTGCCTTTCAGTTCCGCCAGTGTGCGCAGGCGGCGCTCCAGGTCCGATCCGAGGCGCAGACTGGTTGGGCGGCTTTTGAGAATGCGCCGGGACTCATCCACCGGGGGCAGGTCGTTCCCGTATTCGTCGCGGCTCAGCAGGTGCTCGGTGAGCGCGTTTGCGGCTGCATTTCAAGGAACGCATCGGCACCCCGACACAGATAAAGGCGTGCCAGACAGCACGTCCCAGTCATCAACATTCAGCCTCAACTGGCTCGGGCGTCAATCACCACTCCCCAGCCCGGCAGGCGCGCACCGTACTCCGCCGCTGCCTCCAGCCGGGCGAAGAATTCCCGCGCCCGCTCACGCTCAGCCGCTGAGCTGCCTACCCGTGGGGCCAGCACCACCGGCCCACACCATGGCGCGTACATCCGCAAATCCAGCCCGGCCAATTGCGACCCGACTACGTTATGAGGCAGCATGTCGAGGCCTTCTTCGTTCACGTACACATCCCAGTTCGTCAGCGCGTGCCAGGCCGGGGAGACGTACTCGACATACCCGCCCACGGCCTCCTGCAGCACGGCGAGCTGGGCGTCGTCATCTGCTGGCCACGGGCACTGTTCACGCCGCCCATCCGGGTGCATCACGATCATGAAGGGCGCGGTCACAGCGCACCTTCCTTCATGGCGCTCTCGCGCAGTCGCAGGGCCAGCTTGAGCGCGTCGAGGTCGGCCAGGGCGAGATCGAAGTCCAGCCGGGCTGCGCGGGTTTCCTGCTCAGCCTCTTCCAGCGCTTCGTGGTCTTCGTGCAGGTCGACCAGCAGCCGGGCATGGCGCTCGCTCTCGTTCTTGCTGGGCACGCCTTCCAGCAGCTTCTCCGCCTCGTGGTATTCGAGGGTGAGGCGCTTGTCGGCTTCGTTGTCGATCGCGGCGTGCAGGCGCACGCGGGCTTGCTTCACTTTGGCGGTGGTGTGTTCGATGGTCGTTTCGGTGAGGTGCATGCTGCGCTCCAGGTGGGGGAGAGTGGGGGCCGAAGCCCCGGGTGGCGTCTCAGGCGGCGTAGTCGCTGCGGCAGTTGCGGGCGGCCATGATGCGCACTTCGTAGTTCTCGCCCATGCGCAGGCCCACCTCACCAAGCGTGATGTGGGGCACGATGCCCACCATGGCGTCGAAGGCGTCGACGGCCCAGGTGTCCCACTGTTCGAAGCTGGGCACGGTGACGCGGCTCTGGCCGTCCTTGACAATGGTGACGGTCAGGTCGCTGTTGAGGATCACCTGTTCGCCCTGGTTGCTGCGCTCGAAGATGACTCCCGGGCGGGGTTGCTTGATGTAGGGGGTGCTAAGATCGTCCATAGTTCTCTCCAGAGGGGGAATTTTAGAGAAGGCGCTTGAACTTGACCGGTTGGGGCGCCTTCTTTGATGTCCCAAGTGTATAGTAATAGCTCTACATTGTCAAGCTATAACTCTACAACTGTGCTACGGTAATGCCATGGACGCCGAAGCCATCCGCGCCACGCTGCGCGAACACATCAAGAATCGCGGTTATGGCGGCCAAGCCGAACTGGCCCGGCAGCTCGGCCTCAGTCGCACCTATCTCAACCACGTGCTCACCGGCCGCAGTCCCCTACCGCTCGATCTACTCGACCGTATCGCGGAGGCCCTGGGCTTCGAGCTCGAATTGCGCGAAAAACAACCCACCTCCTGACGGCAACAGTGACGGCAAGCCTCCCAGAAAACCCCCCGGAACACCCAACAAAAAAGTGCTGCCGTCACTCGGCAACACCCCTAAAAATCATGCTTATTGGAATACCCAGGAACAAAAAAACAGCGTCGCAGTGAGTCTCACCGACCCTGTACGACCCCTGCAGCCACCCCCACACACCACCACAACAGGAACACCCACGGTGTATTGAGGGCTTCCCGCCCTCAAACTCCCTGAAGGCCATGCCACGGAAACACCCCGAGTTGACCGATACGTAAGGAACAAGGACACGCTTCGCGTGCCCTTCACGACCGCTGCCCGCCCCTTTCCAACAACGACGCCAGGCGAGGCACACCCGGCAATACGAGAAGGCGGGTACCGCTCAGGCATCAGCAAGAGCAGAAGACCCTCGCGCGACGTCAAGGCGCACCCCGGCAACGCACGAAAGCGGGAACAGCAAGGCCCCTGGAACACCACCAGGGGCGCGGGTAGGGAGGCCCCCAAAAGCACAGAACACCACTGTGCTTTTGTCCCGCTTCCCTCCGCACCAACCCTCCCCGGCAGCGGGGGACAGGCGTGGCGCGAGGCGGCTCAGCACCACACCTCAAACGTCCCCCGCTGCTCCCGGTATGCCTAAGGACTGACTAACGAGATCACCATGAATATATACATTCCAAATGCCTGAAAATTTTGCCGCAATCCACCGCTTCGGCCCAAGCAACGGCCCTCAAATCGCAACCCGGATTCGACGCATTTCATACCATGAACCTGATGACAACCCCCACCCAGCCAAAAATTTTCATCTCCTACAGCTGGACCTCTGAAGAACACGCAGAACGCGTGCGTGACCTGGCCGATCGACTTCTCGCCAGCGGCATCGACGTACTCCTTGACCAATACGACCTCAAGGAAGGCCAAGACAAATACCACTTTATGGAACGCTCCGTTTCCGACAAGACCGTCACCAAGGTCGTGATGATATGCGACCAGCGATACGCGGAACGGGCTGATGAACGCGCAGGTGGAGTCGGCCACGAAAGCACCATCATCTCCCCCCAGGTGTACAACCAGTCCACCGATAAAGAAAGCAAATTCGTCCCCGTCATCTTCCAGAACGATGACCAAGGGAACCCCTACGTCCCCGCGTACCTCGCCTCACGAATCTTCATCGACATGTCCACGGAAACACTGCTCAACCAAAACTTCGAGCAGCTCGTGCGTTTCATCTACGAAAAGCCGATCCGCAAAAAACCCACCGTCGGCCAAACCCCACAGTTCATCCTGGAAGACACCCGCGCACCCCTCGCCACGACCGGCAAGTTCGACCAGATCAAAACCAACATCGAACGCGGCCGGGATACGTTCACGCTCGGAATCTTCTCCGACTACCTGGATGTCCTCCTCCAGGTCCTGAGCGACATGCCCATCGCGCAAGACGGCCAACGGCTTGACGATGACCTGATCTGCCGAGAAATCCAAGCCTTCACGCCATACAAAGTCGAATTCGCGCAAGTCCTCCATCACTTCTCTCGATATGTCCCACAGCTGGAAATAGCCACGCCACTCATCGACTTCTTCGAGCGGGCACTCCCGTTGATATTCAGAGTCCACACCAACAACTACATATTCGATGGCGAGAACGACCACGTGCGCTTCTCACTGCGCGAACTGTTCGTCTACGGCATGGTGATACTCACCAAAACGGGCAACCTAACTCCCGTTGTTGAACTGCTGTCCCACTCCTATCACTTCAAAGAACACAGTCGCGGCAGAACCGTCAACGAACCATTCGGGATTTTCGACCGGTATCTTGATGCGCTCGATACACAACGCAAGCGACGCCTGAACCTCAATCGAATCAGCCTGCACGCCGATATGATCGTCGAAACCGCCGAATCGCCGCTCGTTCTGATAGGTGAATACATCGAAATGGACGCACTCCTCTGGGCTCGGGCAGAACTGCACGACGACCACTGGTACCCGCGAACACTGGTGTACTACAACCGATTTGAAGGAGCGCTCACACAACGCGCTGCATCAAACCGCCGGTTCGCTCCAGTTGCAGCAGTCCTCGGTGTATCGAGCCCGGCAGAGTTCCAGAAGCGGTGGGCGCAACTTCCGGACGACGCGAAAACCCTTCGGCGAAGCTCGACCGGCATGATGATCACCCAACCCGCTACGCTTCTCCAGTTCGAACAGCTCGGGACAAAGCCCTAAACCCAGCACGACATACGCGACAAACCAGGAGCAGACAGACCACGACCTGTCTGCTCCTGGTTCGCCAGACATACCTTCCATAGGCGACCGTCGTGTATCGTGATGGTGTCGTTTTTGAGTGCTGAAACCGTTAGGAACGTTCGCTCTACCACCTCCCGCTTCCATTCCTCCCATCAGAGGCCACGAAATGAAAGCAATCGCACTGCCCCTCCTCGCAGGGACAGCAGCGCTCGGTGGTACTGTGTTCATCACGCAGCAACAACCACGCGTCATCACCCCCGCTGTCCTGCACACGCTCCCGCATGACTCGCAGGCCTTCACCCAAGGTCTCGTCATTCACCACGGCCGCTTATTCGAAAGCACCGGGTTATACGGATACTCCAAACTCAGAGAAGTTGAACTGACCACCGGCAAAGTCAAACGCCGCACGAAACTGCCTGAAAACATCTTCGCGGAAGGTCTCGCCCAGAGCGGCAACGACCTGGTGCAACTCACCTGGCGCAACGGATTCGCTCGCATCGTTGACCGCGAGTCATTCAAGCAGAAAGGTCAGTTCACCTATCACGGAGAAGGCTGGGGACTCACCCAAGACGGCACCCACCTGATCCTCAGTGACGGCAGTAACGTCCTGCGCTTCCTGAACCCCAAGACGTACCAAGTCGAACGACAGCTCGCCGTGCAGACCAAGGATAGTCTGGTCACGTACCTCAACGAGTTGGAATATGGGCACGGATACATCCTGGCGAACGTCTGGCTGACCACACGCATCGCCGTGATCGACCCTGACACCGGCTTCGTGGAACGCTGGATCGACCTCAGCAAGATCGCCCAGGAGCACCTGAACAGCGACAAAGACAACGTCCTCAACGGCATCGTGTACAACCCTGCCGACGAGACGCTGTATGTCACTGGGAAACGCTGGAACAAAGCGTACCTGCTCAGCGCCAAAGACGTCCTGCCCAAGCCGCGCGAAGAGTAAGCACAACAGGCGCAACACCCCACAGGAATCAGGACAGCAATCCCACCTGAAATCCTCACAACAATCCCTACAGCAACACCCTCACCAACAGCCCCGCTTTCCTTTTGCGGACTGTTGTTCCACAGGAGCATTCATCATGACCGCCACCTACGAACACACCCACAACAGCCACACAGACACCCAAGAACAAACAGCGCCGACAGTTGAGCAGCACCCCACGCCAACGCCACCGGCAGCCACCACTTCTTCATTCGTGCGACTCAGTGAAATGCTGCAGCAGTTCGAACCTACCGAACGGAACGCTGTGGTGCGCCATTACAAAGAAGCGTTGCGGCAAGGCACCCTGAAAGCCATACCGCTCACCAGCAGCTTCACCCTGGAAGCCAAGCCAGGCAAAGCGAACGAGAGCAAACAAGCCAGGCGGCAGGATGAAGCAATCCAGGCCGGGCCGACACTGGACAAATGGATTGAGCGCACCAAGCAGCAGCTGCACACCAAACCAGCTGCCCGGTCCATGGCGGTGTCATTCGAGGACCTGCTGTCGGGTGAGGTGGACTTCGAGAAGAAGGCGCAGCAGTACCGGCGGAAACTGCAGGTCAAGCCGAAGAAGAGCCGGTAGGCAGGCGACAAGACAGGCGATGCTCAAGCTTGAGCATCGCCAGAGGGGTGCGGTGGTCATTGCGGCCACCCACACCCCTCCCCTCATACCCGAACGCCCACAACGACACCACACGCGGTGTCAAACGAACTACCCGACTCACCCCAAAGCAAGGAGCTGCAAAGCCACACGCAATCAACGTGGCAATCCACCTTGCAACACCACACCAAAAGCAGGGCACACGTGCCTGCAGGGTCTTCCGACCCCGCACCCCTCGGAGGTACCCGTCCCCTGCGTCGAAGAACTCACTGAGGTAGGCAGGATAAGGGGTGCGCGTGGATGGGGTGTTTTTGTTGTGCTGGAGGGCCTTTTCGGCGCGTGGAGTGTGGTTGGCGCACGTGGTTTTGACGTGCGTGGGGCGTGCTGAGGGTGTTTTTGTCGTGCTGCTCGTCGTTCCTTGCACGTGGAGGAGCGTTTTCCCTGGAAGGTGGTTGGAATGAAGTCAAAGTTGACAACGTACGTTGAACCGGATGTTTTTGATGCCTTGAACCGCTTGGCGACGGCGCGTCGCGTGTCGGTTTCTTCGGTGGCTTCGGAGCTGCTGGAGAAGGCCGTGAAGAGTGAAGTGGAGTTCGCTGGGGAGTCGTTGTTAATGCCGGTGGTGGAGGAAGTGATCCGCACGGAATTCAAACGCGGCTTTGACCGTCTGGCCCGCTTGCTGGTCCGCAATGGATTGGAGAGTGGCACGTCACGGCGGCTGCTGGTGTACTTCATGTCGTCGTGGTTTGAGAACGAGCAGCTGGTGCAGGGCGTGAGCGATCAGTACTGGAAGAAAACGGTGGAAGCGTTGCGAACGCCGCTGCAGGAGTTACCGGAGCTGGTGGAGGTGGCGTCAAGGGAAAGTAGCGTGGCGTGACGCAGGAAGCACCTCAGTCCGAGCGGAGAGTGAAGCTCGGTCGGGTGAGACTGCCTGGGTCAAATGGCAGGCGGCGGGTGACGCCACAAGGGAGCAAGACTCGGACGGTGGTGAAGGCGAAGTACACGCGGCTGCGTTCCAGTTCCGGCAAGCTCTCCAGAAGCGCCGTAGGGCGGGTGAAGGACAGCGCCGAGTATTACGCCCATAGACCCAACGCGGAGGGCCAGCGAGCGTACCGGGCGGGCTTCAACGGTTCGCAGGATGAACTGACCAAATACGAAGTCGCGCAGATCATCGAACGGGAAGGGGAGAAGTGGGATCTCGCCTACCGCATGGTCCTCAGTCCGGGGGAGGAGATGGGGAAAGAGGACATCCGTGAGTGGACCAAGGACGTGATGAAACGCATGGGCTTCCAGGATCACCGGTACGTTGCCTTCGCGCACGCTGGCGAGGACCGGCACACGGACAACGCGCACGTCCACGTCATCGCCTTCACCGACGAGAAGCTTGGCCGTGAGCAACTGAGGTACATGCGGGAAGTCGGTGATTTCGAAGCAGACAGCGCTTTGCGGAAAGCGTTGATGCACGAACTGAAACACCGGATGGAACGCACGCACGATCAAGGCATGGACATCAAAACCACCAACGACTCCACCGACGCCACGGAAGGCGGAGGAGCCAGCCGCGCCCGCAAGCGGAACCAGCAGATGGACATGGACTTCTGAAACTTGAAGCGAGGGTGGAGGGGAAAATTGACAATACTTTTCCCCTCCACCCTCGCTTCAATGGGAAGTGCGCTTCTCCACCTCACGAGTGGCCGAGGAGAAGTTTTGAATGGCTGAGGGCACACCCACATTGGCCGTTCGTGACTGAACCTCCTGGCACTTTGTGTCCGCTAGGCTAGGAGCTATTGAACCCGGCATTGGTTGGAGGTCATCAGCTTGCTTGGCAGCTCTACGTAACGCACACGTTGCCATGCGGCAGCAAGCCTCGCCTTCAACTCCTTCACCGTTCTGGCGCAGAAGTTACCCAGCACGTTGCGTTTTACGTACGCCCACACCAACTCGATCGGGTTCAACTCAGGGGCATACGGCGGCAAATACACCACGGATAGGCGCTCTTTGCTCTCCACGAACGCCTGAACCGCTTTCGCCCGGTGAATGCCTGCATTGTCCAGCACGACGATGACCTGACCTTTGACCTTGCTCAATAGGTGCGTGAAAAAGCGGATGTGAGGTTGACCCGATTTTACGCAGGTGGGAATAAGCCCAAAGATAGGGGGCACCACCATGACGAATCGCAAAGTGTACACCGCCGAATTCAAACGAGATGCCGTCAACCTGGCCGAGTCCACCGGCAACGTCGCGGGCACAGCCAGAGACCTGGGGATCAGCGACTCCGTACTGCGAAAATGGATCAAAGCGGCCCAGCAGGGCATGCAAGCCTTTCCTGGGCAGGGCCGTCAGCACCTCACGCCGGAGCAGCAAGAGATCAAGCGGCTCCGACAGGAAAATGAAATCCTGCGGCAGGAACGGGAAATATTAAAAAAGGCGGCTGCCTGTCTTGGGCAGAACGGACGCCCATGAGGACGCCTGCCCGCTTCTTTGCCAAAGAAAGTCGCTGATCTTCGCGTTCATCCACGACAACCGACACGAGTTCCGCCTGGACATCTTGTGTCGAGTATTCGGGTGACCATCAGCGGCTACTACACCTGGCGAGGAAGGCCAGCGTCGCGACACGCCCTGCGAGACGAAGCCCTCTCTTTGCGGATCAAAGCACTGCACGAGCAGTACAAGGGCCGCTATGGCGCTCCCCGCCTGCACGTCGAACTCACCGAAGAGGGCTTGAAGTGCAGCAAGAAGCGCGTGGCTCGTCTGATGCGGACGGCAGGTCTACGGGCGAAAGGCAAGCGCAAGCATGTTGTCACCACCGACAGCAATCACGAACTGGCTGTGGCAGAGAATCTGCTGCAACGCGACTTCCAGCCAGAGCAGCCCAACCAGGTGTGGGCGGCAGATCTGACGTACATTCCCACCAAAGAAGGCTGGTTGTACCTGGCGGTGGTGTTGGACTTGTACTCCAGGTTAATCGTGGGGTGGTCGATGAACGACCGCATGCCTGCCGAGCTGCCGGTGGCGGCCTTGCAGATGGCTGTCCAGCGCCGTTCCCCACCTCCAGGGCTGATTCATCACAGCGACAGAGGAAGCCAGTACGCCAGTGGCCTCTTCCAGGCTGAACTCCAGCGGATCGGAGCGCAAGCCAGCATGAGTCGGAAGGGAGATTGCTGGGACAATGCCTGCGTCGAGAGCTTTTTCGCCACCCTCAAGCGGGAACTGCTGGACGGTGAACCCTTTGAGTCGCGCGAAGCCGCCAGGGCAGCGATCTTCTCGTACCTGGAGGTGTTCTACAACCGTCAGCGCCGCCATTCGACCCTCGGCTACTTGACACCACACCAAGCCGACCGCCATGCTCAAGCCGCTTAACTTCACCTACGCAAAATCGACCCAACCCCAATGACGTCACTGCTGCACATGGCGCCCTTCTTGGTGTTCTGGAAAAAGTGCCCTCCAGAGGTGATGGCTCCGATGGTGGAGAGCTTGTCCCAGTTCGCTGGTAACCGCACCAGGGGGGTTACACCTCGGGTGCTCCAAGTGCGTCGTCTCACCCCCTTCATTGCGAAGCCCACCTCGTCGAGGTAGACCAGTGTTGCGCCCTCAGCCACCTTTTTTTTCCAACTCCGGGTGGACTTGTTCCACCCAGGTCATGATCCGCTGATCGTTGCGCTCGACTGCACGCCCATCGGGTTTCTGTGGAGTGAACCCCAAGGCGTGCAGCAGTTTCCGGACATGGTCCCGGTGATACCAGACGTTCAGATTCCGGCCGATCAGTTCTCGCACGCGGGGCGTGGTCCAGGTGTCATCAGGAAAGCCATGCGCCAGCGGTCCTTCTCGCAGCAGTGTCCGCACCTGGTCGTGCTGCTCCTGGGTCAGGAAGGGTGTGCGTCCTTGGGCCACCGTGGCTTGAAGGGTACCGTTTTTCTTGAGGCGTTCCTTCCAGCTGGAGACGGTCTTGACCGAGACACCGAAGTGTTCAGCGATTTCTTTGTGTGTGGCGGTGCTTGCTTGCAGCCATTCCAGGGCCGCCAGTCGTCGCTCTTCGAGCTGTACGCGGCTGTATTTGCTGGGTTGCCAACTGGCTATCCCCACAGCTTATCCCGCAAAGCTATGCCGGTATCAATAAGTGAAGACACGCTTCGGCCCAGATGGTATCCACTTCTTCGACCGCTTAACAGGCTGGAACATCCTCCTCGACGAGTGCGGCATCCCGGAGGAGCAGTGGTCTGTGGCCCCACGGCAGGTCTCGATCGCGTTAACCAACGCGTGCGATTTGTCCTGCCCGTACTGTTACGCACCAAAGTCTCGTCACCGGTTGGAGTTCACTCGGTTGAAAAGCTGGTTGTTGGAATTCGACGAATTGGGATGTTTTGGGGTTGGGTTCGGTGGAGGAGAACCGACACTGCATCCCGACTTTGCGGAAATTGTCCGTTTCACTGCCATCCAGACTGAGGTGGCTGTGACCTTTACGACTCATGGCCATCACTTGGATAGGGAGTTGGCGCGGAAGTTGGAAGGTCATGTTCACTTTATCCGTGTGAGTGTAGACGGGGTCGGTACAACTTACGAAGCATTACGGAAAAGACCGTTTCAGGCTGTTATGCAACGGTTAGAGACAGCCCGCTCGCTGGCCCCTTTTGGGCTGAACATGGTAGTGAACGCCAGAACGGTGGGTGACCTACCTGCCGTAGCGGCGCTAGCTGAAAGAGTCGGTGCACGAGAACTGCTGTTGCTTCCTGAGGAATCCACGATGGGTTGTACTGGAATCGAGGCAGACACACTTACGCAGCTGCGCAGGTGGATGGATTCGTACCAGGGTGCTGTTCCCCTCACCATGAGTGAAACCAAGGCTGAATCTTTTCCTACATGTCGGGCCCTACCCAAGGAGCGAGCTCTTGACTCATACGCACACATCAATGCCGCCGGAAGATTGCTCCCAACGTCATTCAGTCGTATAGGAGTCACATTGGAAAGTGGCAATATTCGTTCCGCACTTCGTGCACTTCGGATGCGGTCTCCCGAGGAGGGTTCATGAAAGTCTGGCAGGGGTACGGCTCGGAGCACTCGATGAATCTGGTGATGGTGGGGACATTCAAGACAGAGGCAGACGCCAATAAAGTCAGGGAAGCAATTCAGCAAATTACGAGGCAAGTCGACATTGCTGTTGATAAGGGGATTCTGGAAGTCGGCGAAAATAACCGAGAGTTCGGCGAGGACTTGCGTCAACTTCTTCACCAGCTGAACCTCTACATCCTCAATCCTCACGAGATGGAGCAGTTCAGGTACGACGTCAGTCTTGAAGCCAAAGACCGATGCCTCGTGCTAACAACTGACGAGATTGATGTTTCTGCGTTCATGAAGATCTTCGTCGATAAAGGTGCTGGGTGGTCCCCATTGAGTGGTCCAGCTGAATCGAGAGGAAAGGCCCTGGGTTACGCTACCACCTTCAACTCAGCTTGCTGAGCCTCCCAGCACCGCCGGAACTCCAGCGGCGCCAGATACCGCAAAGCCGAGTGGGGTCGCTCCTCGTTATAAAAGCGCTGGAACGCCCTGGACACCACCTTGGCTTCCAGCAGGCTGCCGAACACCTCGCGGTTCAGGCACTCTTCCCGAAAGCGCGCATGGAAGCTCTCCGAGAAGCCGTTCTGCCACGGTTTCCCTGGCTCGATGTAGCGCGCCCTTGTGCCTGACACGCCCAGCCAGATCTGCAAGTCATGCGCGATGAACTCCGGCCCGTTGTCGCTCCGCAGGTACACTGGCACGCCCCGCAGCGTCATCACCCGCTCCAATACTTCCTGGACATCCTTGGACGTGAACGACAGCCCCACCTCCAAGGCCAGACACTCCCTGGTGAACTGATCCACCAGGGTCAGGAACTTCAGCTTCTCCCCACCGCTGACCTCGTCGAATACAAAGTCGTACGACCACACGTGATTCGGGTACTCCGCCCGCTCTGGGACACTGTTGCCCGTTCTGAGCCTCTTGCGTTTCGGTGTTGGCTTTCGTACCAGCTGCTCGGGTTTCCAGATCCGGTGCACCCGTTTGCGGTTGACGTACCAGTGTTCTTTGAGCAGCACCACATGAATCCGCCGGTACCCGTAGGTCGGGTATTGCTCCGCGAGTGCGCGTATTCGTGCCGTCAGTGCCGCCGTGCTCGGTGATCTCGGCTTGTTCTGGTACCTCAAGCTGGAACGGTGCATCCCGAGCAACTGCGCTGCCCTGCGCTGCGATACGCCCTGCTGCATCAGCAACTCACCCGCCTGGCGTTGCTCCTGAGGCTTCAGAACTTTTTTCGGACCACTTCCTTCATGGCGCTGTTCTCCAGCGTCAGTTGCCCCACCAACCTCAGCAGCCGAGCGTTCTCCGCTTCCAGCTGCTTCAATCTCTTGAGGTCTTGCACGTCACTGCCCGCGTACCTGTTGCGCAATTTGTAGAAGGTCGCGTCGCTGATGCCGTACTCCCGGCACAGCGCCTCCACCGTCTTCTCGCCCTTCTCGGCTTCGCGTAACAACTGTATGGTCTGCTCATCGGTCAACTTGCTCTTCGGCATGGATCCATCCTCGTCTTTCTGAGGCCGTATCCTCTCCATTCAGCTGGACCACTTCTCAGGGGGCAGACTACTGAAGGCGATCCACCACCACCTGTTTCAGGACGTGTACGCTTTTTCGGGGAAGTTGCGGGGTGAACTGACCACGATTGATGGCGAGTCGTTTACGCTGCATGGCTACCTGCACAAGGGTGATACGACCTTCGCGCATACCGCGCAGATCGAGCCGTACCTGAACAGCGTCTTTCAGCAGCTCGCGCAGGAAAACCACCTGCGTGCCACCACCAGGGATGAGTTCACGCGGAAAGCAGCGGACCTGCTGGCGGACATGAACGCGGCCCATCCTTTCCGAGAGGGGAACGGTAGAACGCAGCGGGCGTTTATTACGCAGCTCGCGGAGCACGCCGGGCATACCGTGGATTTCTCTGTCATCTCGCAGGAGCGCATGATCCAGGTGAGCATCGCCGCAATGAGCGGGGATAACGAACCGATGCGGCGCATGACGCTGGAAGTCACCAGCCCGGATAAGGTGCGGATGCTGCAGAGCGCCATTCGGAGCCTGGAGCACGCACAGGTCAACTGGAACGAGATGTACGTCGCCACGGCGAGTCGCGGACGGCAGTATAGCGGCCATGTCACGCTGAAAAGTGCGGAGACGGTGCTCGTCGAGGATTCGGGCCGGGTAATCGTGGCACGCACGAGGGATGCCGGGAACGTACTGCAGGGGCAGCACGTGACGTTCACTGCAGGCGGCGGTCTGTCACGCGGCATGGAGATGTAGGGCTATCACGAACTCAGCGCTCATCACGAACACGTCCTGGTGCCGGGCGAACTGCCAGAAGCTCATCTCCGCGTGGTCCTCCCTCAAGCGAGCGGGAACCGTGAGGTCGTAGACGGGCACTCGCTCTCCCTCCCTGACGAACAGCACCTGCGTCACCGGCACGACGAGTACTCCCTGCCCCACCGGGAGTCCTGGACCGCTGTGCTGTGCTACGCGACCACCCTGGGTACGTTCTCCCCGACGCTCGCGATGACGCAGCGCACCTCACCTGGCGCACGGTTGGTGAGGTTAAAGGCGTCGAACAACGCCGCGCGACCACGCAAATCCTCGATGTGAGCCAGAAGGCGCGCCGGGCTTTTTCTGGCTGGCCGACATCATGACTTTCCTGTGCCGGAACTGGCGGGCGGTCTGGCGTGCCGCGCGCTCAGCAGTAGGGCGGGGAAGACCTGACAGGGACGGTCCGGACGCCCATACGGCGCTCTCGGTGGCGTTTCACGGCCGCTGCCCTGACGTTGGGCCTGATGGACAAGAAGCCGTTTCGGAACGAAAGGACTTTCCGGTGTACTCAACTTCCACATGCAAAGCGCGCCAGGCATCGTCGCACGAATTCCGGTTGTGCCGTGGGCGCCCGTCGATCAGATCAGGGACGCAGCGGAGAGATGACTCTTTTTCGCTGCGCCCCTGGTTGTATGGTTCCGGCACGGTGTTGAAAGGTAAGCGGCGCCGGGTAGTGACGACCTTCTGGCAATGAATTCCCGCTCGGCGTGCACCTCAGCTTCGCTTCAGGTGACCGACGTCACCTGAAGCGATTCACTACTGGCGTTCGAAGGCCCCAAGGTCCGGGTTGGTACCAACCGTATTGTCTTTTCCGTCAAGGTCGAGGGTGATTCCCAGATCCTGCACGGGCCCGTACACCCCGGCGTCCACTGCCGGGCTGCCCGCGTTCAGCCCAAAATTACGGTTCATCGGGTCACTCAACTGCGGATCGGTGATTCTCGAGGTGGGATCGATGCCTCCCGGACGGATGACTTTCGGGTCACCGCCGCCGAGTCGCCAGTAGATATTGTTGCCTTCGTCGAAGTCTGCGTCCGATTCCAGGGCGAACTTGGTCATGTCAGCGCGCATCACGATGATGTTGTTGCGCGCGCTGAGAATGCTTTTGTCGCAACCGTACGCGCAGGCGATACCGAGGTTCACGTTGAAGGCGGTGTTGTTATAGAACTTCGTTCCGGGGTTCGCTCCCCAGTGCTCGCTGTTCCAGCCGCGCACGACGAGCAACTCCCCTGTTTTGTAGGGGGTGTTGAGCGGCGCGAACAGGTTGTAGGCGTACACGTTGTTTTCCGAGCGTTGATCGGGTTTGCCGCCCATTTCGCTGAAGGTCGTGTCGTTGATGCTGGTGTTGTGGTGAAAGTAGTTTCCGCTGGCTTTGTAGACTTCCAGGCTGGCGCCTTCGATGGTGTACTTTTCCGAGCACGCGGAATTCCCAGAGAAATAATTCCACGCGACCTCGTTGTGGTCCCCATTGATCAGCACGCCCCAAGCTCCGGAATTGTCGATGTTCGGGTCGGTGGTATTGGAGGACATCACCTTGTTGTCGGTCAGGCGGTTGCGCAGCACTTTGTTGCGCGCGCTCCCCGTCGCCAGGTGGACTCCGGCGGTGAGTCCGGAAGCGCTGGCGTGCCGGAGGGTGTTGTGGTGCGAACCGCTCATGAATGAAAAACCGATCTTCCAGCCGTTGGGCGTGCTGGTGCATTTGATGGCAAGAGGGTAGGGTGCAGGCTGGTCAGCCGTGACGCGCACATGCTCGATGATCTGGTAGGTGCCGCTGATGGCGACCGCACCCGGGCTGCCGTTGCGGATCAGTGGAAGGTCGCCGCTGCCGTACGCGCTGATCGTCACGGGGCTGCTGCTGCTTCCGTTCCAGCGGGCTTTGAGGGGTCCGGTCCAGCTGCAGCCGCGCTTGAGGAGCAGACGGTCACCCGGATTGAGAATGCTGTCGTTGGCTTTGCCGAGGCTGCGCCAGGCACTGCTGCTGCTGGTGCCGTTGTTGCTGTCACTGCCGGCGCTGCAATCGACGTAGTACGCTTTGCCCGCGCTGAGGGTGCCGCCCGTGCCGTGCACGATGGCTTCCGTAATGGCGATGGCGGAGTTTTCCGTGTTTCCGTGGTTGGTCACGCGAATGTAGCGGGCGGCCTGATCGGGAACGTTGTGGCGTTGGGGATTGAGGGTGGTGCCACTGCTGCTGACTTTGCTGAGCACTTTGGTCCAGCTGCTGCCGTCTTTGCTGAGCTCGACGTCGAAGGTGGCCTTGCGTTTATCCCCGCGGTACCATGCGAGCGAGACGGCGTCAATGGTCTTCGCGCTCCCGAGGTCGTACCGTACCCACTGGCCGAGACCGTTGGCGCTCCACCAGGTGCCGAGGTTGTCATCCCAGGATTTCACTGAAGTGTTGCTGCTGCTGCTGGCGCTGCTGGCAGTGGAGCTCGAGATGCGCAGGGCGTCGGCGGGCAGCGCCTGGGGTTCGATGCTCGTTGGCGCTGGTTGGGTCTGGGCGGAAGGTGAGGGTGGGTTGTTGCCGCAGCTGGCGAGCAGCAGGGTGAAGCTGATCAGGCCAAGAGGCAGGCGTCGAAGTGACGCTCGGGCATTAACTGTCGGCATTTCATTGAACTATCACACAGAATATTATGAAAAAAATTACAGACCATGCGTTTACAAAGGAGGAATAAGACAGTTTCAGTCCCGGTCATTCTTGTCATTCAGCTGCGGCTGATGCAGATTGACCGCAATCCTGTGCCCGAAAACACTCAACGTAAGTGCATTACTTTCCTGCTTTCACGGCCTCATACTTCAACACATTTCCGCGAGTGTCGCAGAACCGCGCACTCCGGATCTTGAAACTCGGGCTTGGAAAACTGGTGGCGGGCGCTTGCGCCCTTCAATCCGGCCGCACGGGTGACAGGCCAAAGCAGCAACGCCAGGACAGGCAAGACTGGGTACCAGCGCAGGCCAGAACGTTCCTGCCGCACTGCCACAGACGAAAAGCGAGCACGAGCGGCCGTAAGACACTTCCCATTGTCCTGTATGCTCGTCAGGCGCCCTTACACGGCGGGTGGTGGCAACCGGCGTGCCAAAAATACGTGAGACAGGAATACGGGCCGACTCATCACGCCCCTGTCACACCCTGACCTCCTGACTTTCGCGGACAGGCCACGAGCGGCCAACGGAGCGGAAGCGCGTTCGTCCGCCAGGAGCAGCTTCACGGTTCTCACGACAAACCCTGAGTGCCCCTGGTGGCTACTTGACCAACCACGCGGGCGTACCCGACGGGGTCCGTTGCTCCTTCAGTGCTGATCACCAGCAACGCTGAGTCAGCGGTCAACCCGAGCCTTTCCCGACGCTCCTCCCGCCCTGCGCCCGTGAAGAGTTCGATGAAGCCTGCCAGCCCTGCCGCGCCACTCTCACCGGAAACAATGCCGTCGCGTGCCAGCAAACGCATCGCTTCCCGCGCCCGTTCATCCGGCACGGCCAGAAAGGCGTCGATCCCCTGCGAGACCCACGGCCAGGCGACCGGCGAGGGGCGACCACAGTTCAGGCCCGCCATGATCGAATCGTGCGGCCCGGGCACACTGACCAGACCGCCTGCCAGCACCGACTCGAGGACGCACGGGGCGCGGGTGGGTTCCACCCCGACCACCCGCGAGGATGCACCCGCACGGCGGTAGTGACGCACGACCGACGCGGCCAGCGCACCCACTCCCATCTGCGCGGCCACCACCTCGGGTGGCGCTTCACCCAGCACGGCGAGCTGCCCGTCGATTTCACGGAAAATCGTCGCGTACCCTTCCACCACACAGCGCGGAATCTGCTCGTACCCTTCCCAGGCGGTGTCGCTGATCACCAGGGACCGTTCACCGACGAGCCGCGCGGCCTGCATGACCGCGTCATCATACGTTCCCCGTACGACCTGCACCGTCGCTCCTTCTTGCGCGATGGCGTCGACCCGGGCGCTCGCCATGTCCGCAGGCACCAGGATTCGTGCGTTCAGGCCCAGCCAGCGGGCCATGCGTGCCACGGCACGTCCATGATTCCCATCGGTCGCGCATACCAGCTCCAGGGGAAGATGCGCGCGGAGCTGACGCGAGAGTTCCTCGAGCGTGCACCACGGTTGGAACGGGCCGAAGCGCGCCTCCAGCGCGCGGTAGGTGGCCCAGGACGCTCCGAGGATCTTATAGGCGGGCAAGCCCAGCCGGTCGGATTCATCTTTGACCCACACCTGCCGGACACCCAACTGGCGTGCTGCAGATGGAGCCGCGCGCAGTGGCGTGGGCGCGTACCCCGGCAGCCGGGCATGAAAGGCGCCAAGCCCGTCGGCGTCCGGGAGCTCCCCCCAGCGCTGTGGGTGTTCATTCCAGTACAGTCGGGCGCGTTCGGTGTTCATACAGACGGGCTCCTCGTTCAGGCACAGAAGACGCGGATGGTGGCCGTCAGAATGTCGGTGCAGGCGCGGAGGGAGTCGAGATCCACCCATTCTTCCGTCGCATGCGCGCCGCTGCCATCCGGACCGAACACAATGGTCGGAATACCGGACGCCGCGATGAGCGCGGCGTCCATCCAAAATCCCTGGCCGACTTTCGCGGGAGCCCGACCGAGGATGCGTTCTGCCTGCTCCAGAAGATGACGGGAAATCTCCGCAGTGGGGGGCGTACTGAACGGTTCGCGCGCAAGGGTCAGCTTGAGTTCTGCCTGGAACGTCGGGTCCTGAGCACCCAGGTCCGCCAGCAGGTCCTTCAGTTCCGCTTCGATCTGCGTGACGCTTTCTCCGGGCAGCGTGCGGCGTTCAAGCCGCAGGGTGCAGCGCTCAGGGTAGCTGGAGAGTTCCTGCCCTCCGTCGATGAGGGAGGCGTGCAGGGAGGCGTGCCCGAGCAGCGGGTGCGCGGCGCGCTGCTGCAGATTCCGGTTGAGCTGCTCCAGCGCGACGAGCACCCGGCCCATGTGCGAAATGGCGTCCACGCCGAGGTCAGCTCGGGAACCGTGCGCAGCGCGACCGTGCGTGGTGATCTCGTGCCAGGTGAAGCCCTTGTGGGCGGTGCACAGCTGCAAACCGGTCGGCTCGGCGACGATGGCCGCGTCGGCCGTCACGCGTGTCAGTACGCTCTGCATGCCGAGGCTGGCGTGCTCCTCATCCGCGACTGCAGTCAGGATGACGTCACCCCGCAGGTCGACACCGCGCGCGCTCAGCAGCGCCAGAATGCACGCGGCAAGTGCGCCTTTCATGTCGTAGGTGCCGCGACCGTACATTCGTCCGTGCTCGATGCGGGGCGTGAACGGGGCGGTCATGCCGCTCACTCCCACGGTGTCCAGGTGGGCATTCAGCATCAGCGCGCGTCCACCACCGCGTCCTTTGACGGTGGCGATGACGCTCGTGCGTCCAGGTGCGGCCTCGTCGAGTTCCACCTTCACGCCTTGCTGCGTCAGTAGCTGCGCGAGCGCGCGCGCGATGTTCGCTTCCCCTGCTCCGCCGGGAACGAGGCTGGGGTTGATGGAGTCAATGCGGACGAGCATGTCGAGCAGCGAAACAAGGTCAAGGCGCATAAGAGAGTGCTCCAGGAATGACTTCAAGCGGCGATGTGAGCGTGCGCCGGTGCAGTGAGTGTAGCCCAGGGAGTGGTGTACCCCAAGAAGGTATTGTGGGCAGGTGCGGTGCCGCCCAAGCCGCCGGCACAGCAGCGGGATTGAACGTGATCCGCCCCGACGCTTGGCTGCTCTCGGAACGCTGCGCTTCCGCAAGCACGGCACGCGTCGCTCGGGTCATGATCTCAGCGCGGTTCGGCGCGTCGCTTGACGAGGTCGCGCGTCCTGAAGGCAAGCGTTTGTCGGAGCCGGGGTGCGATCGGCGGACGCAGCATGATACGGTATTGCATTCATGAACTTTCAGGGTAGTAGCCCAAGTAGGCCGTTGCGGATGAAATGACCTGTGGCTGTGCATCGAGTTCCACGCAGCGAGTGCACAGCCGCTGTTCGAGGGCGTCGAGATCAGTGAAGGTCTGGTGGTGCGTCGCCTCACGCACCAAGGTCCACAAGCGTTCAGCTGGGTTGAGTTCGGGCGAGTAGGGTGGCAAGACGGCCAACACGATGTTGTCGGGCACCTTGAGTTTCCTGGTCGAATGCCAGCCTGCACCGTCAAGCACGAGCAGGGCGATGACCTTCTCGGGTAGTGAAGCCGCATAGGCGCGCAAGAAGACGCTCATGACGCACGTGTCAACCTTCGGCAATACGAACCAGAACACCCGACCCAGCGCAGGCTCGACGACTGCGTACAGGTACGTCCACTGGTACTTGACGGTACTGGGCGCCGTCGGTCGCTGACCTTTCTTGGCCCACAGACGGCGAGACGTGGGCTTGAGACCGAACCGCGCCTCGTCCTGAAAGCACAACCGCACGTCCTTGTCCGGATGTTCGGCTTGGAGCTTGGCACTCAGTGCGAGGATTTTTTTTGGAACGCCGCTTGCTCTTCCTTGCTGGCCGCCTGGGGATGCGCGGGACGCGACGTTTGCTGGCTGTAACCGAGCTTTTGCAAGTATCGCCAGCCGGTCGCTTGGTCAGGACGATGGCCCGTCTTCGCTGCAATCCAAGCCGCGACCTTTGCGCCCGTCCACAGTCCCCCGCCTGGCGGTGCCTCGGTGTCGAGCGCTTGCCCGAGTTCCAAGACGCCGCTGACGTCCAAGACCGCTTTCTTGCCGCCGCGTGCTTCGCCTGCACGCTTGTGGGTGGGTACGGCGTTGGGTCCGCCTTCGTTGTAGGCACGCACCAGGTCGTTGACCCAAGTATGCGAACGGTCGACGACTTGCGCGACGTGGCGATTGGCCTTGTCTTGCGAGATCAACCACAAGGCGTGCCAGCGTGTCTTGTCGGCAGGGTGAGCACAGCACCGATAGCACTTGCGCAATTCATCCGAGGTCAAGTGCGGCTTCAAACGAACTTCGGGGGGCACGCCTCAGCATGCTCCTCGGAAGATCCTCAACGCAAGACCGTATGACACGCCCCAGGTCGTCGAGTTCGAACCAGTGAACCCCGATTCGGATCCGGTATGGCGGGCACATGCGGCTCCTGACCTGGCAGGAGAACGCACCTGAAAATGAAGGCGACTTTCGATCGCTGGCCATACTTCGAAGTCATCCGTCGCGGTGCGTATTCCAGATGATCAGCAGACGACCTGCCCGAACGCCATTCCCTGTTGCGTCGGGCACCTCGCGAGCGCTGCTTCTCGCGGACAAGAACGCCCGCAGCATTCACGCACAGACGTGCTGGCATGACCGAACGTGTACGACGCCGATGGAGGCGCGCCTCCAGCTCGAGCCTTTCAAGCGTACTCCTGCCCGCGCTGGGTCACGCGGAGCTGGCGTCAGGGCGCGACGGCAGCCCTTCAGCGTCACCGATACAGATCGGCGCGGCTGCGGGGCAGGTCTACCCGGCGCTGCTCATCGGGTTTGGCGAGCAGCGCCTGAAAGATCGACAGGTGCCCGTTCTCGAAGTAGTACGCCGCGGCATTCAGGTACAGGCGCCACAGGCGGAAGCGCTCCGGTCCCACTTCCGCCAACGCCGACGCCTGTTCCCGTTCGAGGTTCGCGGCCCAATGTTTCAAGGTCTGGGCGTAGTGTTCGCGTAGATTTTCCACGTCACGCACCTCGAACAGTGCCTCACTGGCGTACTTGAGGGTCTCCCAGATGGACAGCAGCTCGCCGTCCGGAAAGACGTACCTGCGCGCGAAGTTCCCGGACTGCAGCAGGCTCGAGACCCGCGCCTGCTGCAGTCCGTCGGAGATGGCGTGGTTGAGCATCAACCCGCCCGGGCGGAGCGCGGCGTAGGCCTTGGCAAAGTAGGCGGACATCTGACGGCGCCCCACGTGCTCGGCCATGCCGACGCTGGAAATCTTGTCGAACTCCCCGCGCACGTCACGGTAATCGAGAAGCTCCAGCTTGACCTGCCCGGCCAGACCGGCCGCCTCCACCCGCTGACGCCCTTCGCGCAACTGCCGTTCGGAGAGCGTCACGCCCAACACCTGCACACCGTGATGCTGCGCGGCGTAAATGGCGAGACCACCCCATCCGCAGCCGATGTCCAGCAGCCGCTCACCGGGTTTCAGACGCAATTTGCGGCAGATCAGTTCGAGTTTGGCGTGTTGTGCTTCATCCAGTGTCTCGCTCCCGTTGGGGAAGTAGGCGCAGGAGTACACCATACGGCGATCCAGCCACAGTTGATAGAAGTTGTTGGAGACGTCGTAATGGTAAGTGATGGCCTGCCGGTCACGCTTGCGGGAGTGCGGTTGACCTTCAAGCTGAGCGAACGGCGGAGGTGGCGCGCCACCCGCCTGGCGGCGCAGCACTTCGACGTCGCGCAGGTGTTGCGCGATCGAGGTGGGGGTCAGGTGAGCATCGAAGGTGTCGGCGATGCCGGCAACGCTGCCTACGTCACCCTCGATGTCGTAATCACCACGCAGGTACGCTTCGCCCATCGCCACGTCCAGCGGAAGGCGCAGCATACGGCCGAGTGAGTCGGGACTCCGCAGGATCAGCCGAGCCGTTTCAGGTTCGGTGGCGGGCAGGACGCTGCCATCCCACAGCTGCACCGCAAACGCGCGGCGGCTGGGCAGTACCGCTCGCAGCAGACGCCAAGCGGCGGCCCGGACTTCCGGCAAGGTGGGACGTGGTCGCTGTTGGATGGCCGTCGCGATCAGCACGGCCGTGGCCGCGGTGACGGCAACGCCACCCGTCGGCTGGGGTCGGGGGCGCTTGTGGTCTGCAGGCAATCCGGTCATCAGGTACTCCCTGAATGGTGAAAATCAGCGTGGACAGCCGGTCCGGGGCCATCTCGCGGCGGCCGTTGGTGCGTGCAATGCGCTTCACTTATACCACTTCGGTCCAACGGGGAATGGGTCCAGCCGTGATGTTAAGGTGACCGGCAGGCGCAGTGACGGTCACCGTCACGTCCTCAAAGCGAAACCGAAGCGGCGGACACTCAGGGCGTCCGCAGCTTCGAATCATTTCCGCTGTCCGCAAGGAGAACCGCGCGCCGTGTCCTGGGTGTGTCCGCTGAGCCCCGTCGACCGGTGAGGTCGAACCCAGGTGGATTTCGACTGAAAGCCCGGTTATGGATCGCGTACCGAAAGGGGAGGCGGGCAAGTCGCTGAGCGTTCGCTTCGGGATCAAGGTTCATGGGAGACAGCGGCTGAATCATCGCGACGCTTTCACGGCAACCCTCAATGTCACTCATTCGCCGTCGAGGGTCTGAACGCACTGTTCGTGCCTGTCAGGCGCCGCGTCTTCTGATTCGCCGTTTCCGCGTTGGTCGTCGCTGTTCAGCCGGGGCGTGTCCCTGAGAGGCTGGAAGGCCGCCCGGTCTCCCAAGCGGTTGGCCATGCCGGGACCGCCGTGCAGTGTGGCGATGGCTGCTGCGCTGCCGTGACCGTCATACGCCAGACGCAGCCCGCTGCATGCCCTTCCACGCTCAGCGGTACCAGACTTCCTTCAGGACGCGCATGATGTTCCCTCCGACCGCTTTGCCGATGTCGCTATCGCTGTAGCCGTGCTTGACGAGCCAGCGCACGATGTTCGGAAAGGCTTCAGCGGGGTTTTCGATGCCATCCACGTAAGGGACTTTCTCGTAGGGGAGGTGACCGCGGGATGCACCGATGGACAAGGCGGCCGAGAGGGTGGTGTGGAGTCCCACATGATCGCCGAACAGCACGTCCGGGCCGAATGCGACGTGGTCGATGCCGACCAGGTTCACGCAGTACTCGTAGTGCTCCATGTAGGATTCGATGCTGTGCCGGGAATTCTTTTCGCTGATGGTGGTGTGTGGCGCCGCTTCGATGCCAATCACCCCGCCTTTTTCCGCGCAGGCTTTGATGACGTCGTCGGGTTTGAGGCGGTTGCTGTTCCACAGGGCGCGCGCACCCGCGTGGGTGATGAACACGGGCTTGTCGCTGACTTCGATGGTGTCGAGGGAAGTCTGGTCGCCAGAGTGACTGACGTCAATGGCGATCCCGAGCCTGTTCATGCGTTGCACGGCTTTCCGGCCGAAGCTGGTGAGGCCACCATCGCGGGGTTCCTTGAGGCCACCTCCCAGCTGGTTGCCTTCGCTGTACGCGATGCCCAGACAACGCACGCCAAGTCCGTACAGGATGTCGAGGCGGTCAAGCTCATTCTCGATCATCGCGGCCCCTTCGATGCTGACCACAAAGGCGATCTGACCGTTTCTCTTGGCATTGACGATGTCCTGGGTGGTGCGGCACAGCACGACCATGTCCTGATGGTCGATGTCACTCAGGCGCATGCCAAGGTCGTAAATGATGTCGTCCCATTTCCAGCCACCGCGGGAGGTGATCATGGCGGTACCGTTCATGAGGTTGTCGAAGACACAGTCAAGCCCGGAGACGCTGAGCCCCTCGTAGCCGGTCCAGTCTCGACCCCAGCGGCGAAATTCCATGAACTGATCGAGGTCTTCGGGCGCCACGAAGCAGTGATCATGCAGAGAGATGATCAGCTGTTCCTGGAAGATGCGCCGGACACGTTCTTCCTCTTCGGGGGACACGTCGACCTTGCGGCTGGGCACGCGGTTGATTTCCTGGGCGAGCGGGAAGACTTTGTAGTCCACGTGCGGTTCCAGGTACGAGTAGGATTTGTAGCCGTCGTACTTTTTTTGCTGCATCGGACGTTCGGTCGGTTCGGTGGTCATTTCTCAGCTCCTGGCACTCTTGGTGGTGTGGTGAGTCTGGCCGCCGGCAGTGACTGACGGTGCGACGCTCACGTGGTTTGCGTTGCGGGTGAAGGTGGTCCTCTGGCGGAGGTGCCTGAACGCAGGAAGTCATGTTGAAGCGGCAGGTGCCCGGCGGGGTTTGTTCACGCATTCGGGTCGGTCGCGTCACGCAAACCGTCACCGAGCAGGTTGAACGCGAGGACGGTCAGGAGAATCAACGCTCCGGGATAAACAGCCAGCCAGGGAGACGAGTAGATATAGTTCTGCGCGCCGTTGAGCATGTTGCCCCAGCTCGCCGCCGGTGGCTGGATTCCGAGGCCCAGGAAGGACAGCGCGGATTCCGTGAGGATGGCGTAGGAAATACCCACGCTGGTGTAGACGATGACAGTGGGAATCACTTGAGGCAGGACGTGCCGCGCGAGGATGCGTGAATCACCCGCGCCCAGTGCGCGGGCCGCCTCGACGACGAGCTCCTCGCGGTATCGCAGGATTTCACCCCTCACCAGGCGCGCCAGGCCCATCCATGACGTCAGGCCGATCACCAGGACCAGTTGCAGCAGGCCGGTTCCGAAGAACGTCAGCGCGAGCAGCGCGATGAAGAACGCCGGAATGGCCAGCATCCCATCCGTGAAGCGCATGACAAGCGAATCGAACAGGCCGCGGTGGTACCCGGCGAGTCCGCCCAGCAGCACCCCAAAAAACAATGAGATGGCGACTGCGGCGAAACCGACCGTGAGGGAGACGCGCCCTCCCAGCATCAGGCGGATCAGGATGTCACGGCCGTTCTCGTCCGTCCCCAGGGGATGAGCGAAACTGGGCGGTGCGAACTGACGGGCGAAATCGATGGCTTCAGGATCGGCCAGGTACACCAGCGGACCGAGAAACGCGAAGGACGTGACGAGGGTCAGAATGAACAGGGAGACCATGGCGGTCGGGTTGCGGCTGAGCTTGCGGACGCTGCGTGCGCTGGGGGAGAGGGTCGCGGTGGTCATGTTACGCTTCTGCCTTGATGCGCGGATCGATCAAGGGGTAGAGCATGTCGATCAGCAGATTGAACATGACCACCGCGAGCGCCACGAAAATCGTGATGGCCGTCATCAGCGGGTAGTCGCGCCCCAAAGCGGCTTCGACGCTGAGACGGCCCATGCCCGGCCAGGAGAAGATGGTTTCCGTGACGGCCGCTCCCCCGATCAAACGGGGCAACTGCAGGCCAAGGACGGTCAGCACCGGAATCAGCGCGTTTTTCAGGGTGTGGCGGGAGTGCACGCTGAACTCGTTGAGTCCTTTGGCGCGGGCGGTTCGGACGTAGTCCTGCCGACTGACCGAGCGGGTGCTGGAGCGGGTGTAACGCAGGACCTCCGCGATGCTGGCCGAAGAGAGTACCAGTACCGGCAGGATCAGGTGCCGTGCGAGGTCGGGCAGGTTCCCCTCCCGTCCGGTGGTGTACATCCCGCCCGCGGGCAGGACGTGCAAGGTCACGGCGAACAGGATGATCAGCAGCAACCCCAGCCAGAAGACCGGCACGGCAATGAAGACGACGCTGATCGTGCTGATGACGCGGTCAAGCCAGCTGTTGGGTCGCAGTCCGCAGAGCATCCCCAGGGGGATCGCGATCAGAATCGTGATGAGCAGTGACATGCCGGCGAGCAACAGGGTGTTCGGCAGGCGCGACAGGATGATCTGCGTGACGGGCGTGCCGTACAGGAAACTCTGCCCCAACTCACCCTGAGCAAGCTGGGCGGTCCACTTGGCGAACTGCACGGGAAGTGGGTCGTTCAGCCCGAGCCGCTCCTCGATGGCCTGACGTTCCACTGAACCAAGGTTCGGGTCGGCCAGCAACGAAGGCCCTCCTGGCGCCAGGCGAATCAGGAAGAACGCGATCACGCACACCACCACCAGCACCACGGCGGCGTGCAGCAGGCGTTTGAGCAGGTAGGGGAAGGGCATCAGGATTCACTTCAGATCGAAGACTTCGGTGTAACGCAAGGCGTCACGGATACCGAGGTTGGGAACTCCCGTGAGGCTTTTGCTGACCGCCTGGATTTCCTTGGGGTAGTACAGGACCAGCACGGGCGGATCGGTCATGGTCAGGCGCTGGTAATTGCTGTAAATCTGCTGGCGTGCCTTGAGGTCGGTGGTTTCGCGGCCGCGTTTGAGCAGGCTGTCGGCTTTGGGGTTGGCGTAAAAAGCCTGGTTGTTGCTCTGTCCGATACCGTAGTACGAGTACTGGTCCGGATCGGGAGCGGTGTTCCACCAGATGAGGTTGGCGTCGTATTTGCCGGGCAGCAGGTAATCACGCACCACCGCACCGAATTCTTTGGTGTCGAGGGTGACGTCCATGCCGATGCGTTTGAGGTCCTGCTGCACGGCCAGCGCCGCCTGCTCGCGGCTGGGGTTGCCTTTGTCGACCAGCAGCGTGAACTTGAAGGGTTCTCCTTTGGCGTTCACCAATTGCCCGTTCGCGTTGGGTTTCCAGCCGGCTTGCGCCAGGATCGTCTTGGCGCGTTCGGGATCGTACTGGATGGGTTTGATGTTCTTGTCGTAATACGCGCTCAGGGCCGTCGGGATCGTCCCGGTGGGGTAATCCGCGTAGCCTTTCAGCACCCCATCGATGATGGCCTTGCGGTTCACGGCGTACTGCATGGCTTCGCGTACTTTCGCTTCCGCGAAGAGGGGATTTTTCATATTGAAGAACACCAGGAAGTGCTGAATGGCGCTGGCCTGCTTGACCGCGATGTTCGGGTCGTTCTGGACGCTGGGCAGGTTGTTGGGTTCGATGGTCACCCAGTTCAGCTCTCCGGCCTTGAGTTGCGCGACCTGCGCATTGATGTCCGGCACGACCTTGAAGGTGACGCCGCTCAGTTTGGGTTTCGCGCCGTAATAGTCCTTGTTGACTTCCAGCGTGATGCTCGAACCGGGCACGGAACGCACGACCTTGAACGGTCCGGTGCCAATCGGATTCTGCCGGTTGAAACTGGCGAGGTTGTTGAGGTCCTTGCCTTCAAGCAGGTGTTTCGGGACGATGCCGGCGTTGTGGCCCAGCAGGGTGAGGAAAGGCGCGAACGGGCGGGAAAGCGTGAATTTCACGGTGTTCTTGTTGACCGCTTCGACGTTTTTGATGCTGGAGAAGTCCGATACGAGACGTGAACCGCTTTTGGGGTCGGTGGCGGTTTTGAAGGTGAAGACGACGTCATCCGCGCTGAAGGGCTTGCCGTCGTGCCATTTGACGTCGTCACGCAAATTGAAGGTGTACACCAGCCCGGCGTTGCTGACTTTCCAGCTTTTGGCGAGGTCAGGTCTGGGAAGCAGATCCTCGCCTTGCCGGACCAGCCCGGGGAAGATGACTTTGTTGATCAGGATGGAGCCGAGGTCCGGCGCGATCAGGGGATTCATGATCGGGTCGTTGATGAGGGGGAGTTTGAGGATGTCTCCCTGAGCGCTGGCGGAACTGAGGGCGAGGGCTGCACCGAGAACGAAGAGTCCTTTACGCATACTTCCTCCATGGAAGAGAGGGGGCGGAGGGGTGTCAGGCTGGGACGGCAGTGGCGCGTTCCACTGCAATACGTGCATCACGCAAGGACGCGAGCAGCCGGTTCTGGCCTCGCGTGAGGTGCGTGCGGTAAAAGCCGATGGTGTCCGCGGAAGCGCCCGGGATTTCCTCGGCGACGGCGAGGTCCGGCAGGGCGGGAATGGATTCCGCGCGGTCATGGAAGAATTCCGCTTCACGCGTGAAATTCACCCGGACGAGGTAGCGGGCGAGGCGCAGCTGGGCTTCGTTGGTGGCGCGGACCAGCGGATCGGTGAGGGGACGTGCGTTGAGGGTTTTGGCCTGCTCGTTCAGGGCGCTGACCGCGGTGTGTAGCGTCTTGAGTTCCTGTTGGGCCCACTCGAAGCTGAAGTGCTGACCCGCTGCATTCTGGTAACGGTCAAGGGTGTCCTGAAGATCTTTGATGGCGAGCGTGAAATCAAACGGGATGATGGTGCTGCTGGCGGTGCGGTACGCGGAAAGCAGGTAGATCTTGATGTCCTTGAGCAGGATGTCACGGTCCGCGACGTCCATCACGTCGTCTTCGGTGTGCCAGGCGATGTTGCCTCCGCAGCCGCCCACGGCGTAGTAGCCTTTTTCGGCGCGCAGGTCGTTGGGCATGGTGGACAGCAACATGAAGTAACCCGAGAGCCCGATGTTGTTGAAGGAGTAATCGCCGGCCTGGGCGGGTCGCTCTCCGATCGCTTCCTGCCCGGTGACATCGAAGATGACCTGTTTGGCAAAATGTTCGGTTTCCGGCATCCACGAGATGTCGTGGTAGGACGTGGCCCAGCGGCAGCCAGGGGAGTCGCAGTTCACTTGTGCAACGCAGTTTTCGTACAGGTCGATGCCGAAGTGATCTGCGAACCAGGTGCTTCCGGCGTAGCGGCCGGTGGAGTGCCCTGGCCACCAGGCGATGCGGACAGAGCGGCGCAGTTGATCTCGTTTTGCCCAGAGCACGCGGGCGATTTCCAGCATGGTCGCGTCTCCGACGGCGTTGTCACCGATCCCGTAATCCCAGGAATCGTAGTGTCCGTGCAGCAGCACGAACTTCTCGGTTTCTTCCGTGCCGGGTATGGTCACCACGGGGACGGGAGACTCGAACCAGCCTTCGGTGAGTTCGGTGATGACGGTCGCCTGCTCGCCGGCTTTCGCGGCGGTGATCAGGTGGGCTCCGTCGGTCTGGTTGACGTTGACGACCGCGACAGTGGGTTTGCGGGGCAGGTCGTACAGATCGGGGCTGCCCCAGATGGTGGTGCAGATGCCCCAGTGGGCGCGTTCGCCCGGGTTGACGGTGATGACGGCGAGTGCACCGCGCTGCTCGAGGGCGCGAACTTTGCTGGGCATGCCGAAGCCTTCGGTGACCACGATCTTTCCGCGGACATCCTGATTGTCGTTGATGTCCTGGTGGGCAAAGACGTCGTTGGCGTCGAGCGCGTATTGACTGGCCTGGTACACCAGGGGTGCGGTGAGGCCCTCGGGAACGTTGAGGCTCATCGCCATGGCCTTGGCAGGAAAGGTCATGTCGCCCAGCCGGACCGCAGCCGAGCGGGGGATGCTGAGAAACAGCTCTGGTCGGTGGATTTCAACGGGAATGCCAAGCTGCTGGAGGGACTGTTCAATGATTTCGGCGGCCTGGCGGACATCCTGGGGATCTTCGCGCTTCAGGGTCGAGAAGCGTTCGATGAGGGCCCACGGGGTGTCGAGGTGAACGGCGTCGAGTACTCCCTGCTCCTGGGTGTTGATCATGAACCCTCCTGGTGTTTTACCTGGTAAAACAGCGTTTCAACTTGTAAGATGTCTTTAGTTTAGCCCTCCTTATGCAGAAGTCAACTTCCACCAGCGAGAACGCCTATACCATCGCCGCCCTTGACTCCGCCTTGCGGGTCCTTGAGACCATTGCGGAACAACCAGGCCTCAAACTCCTGCAGCTCGCCGAAAAAACCCAGCTGACCAAAAGCAACGTCTTTCGTATCCTGCGCAACCTCGAAGCGAGAGGTTACGTCTGGCAGGACGAGCTGCACGGCATGCACCTGGGAAGCCGTTCATACCTGCTGGGAAAACGCGCAGAATCCCAATGGTCACTGGTACGGGCCGCCAAACAACCCATGGACGACCTCAACCGCGTCACGCAGGAAAACGTGCACCTCGTCGTACGTGATGGCCTGCACTCGGTGGTCGTGGACGTTCGTAACTCTTCCCACGAACTCCGCATGTACGCCCGGATCGGTCGAATCGGACCGCTGCACGCGGGCGGCACACCCAAAGTACTCTTGGCCTTCGCTGAAAAGAGCGTGGTCGAGCGGGTCCTCGCACTTCCGCTCGACCAGTACACCAGTGCGACGGTTCGCACACCCCAGGAACTTCTGGCCGTGCTTGAACAGATTCGCAGTCAGGAGTACCACGTGGCCATGAATGACCTCGACGAAAACAGTTTCTCCGTGGCTGCACCCATCAAGAACCACGCTGGCGACGTGATCGCCGCGCTCAGCGTTGCCGGACCGACCATGCGGTTCGACGAAAAAAAACACACGCAGTACGTGACTTACGTCAGGCAGTACGCCGCGAAGATTTCCGCCGATCTCGGATACAGCAATTAACTCCGCCACAGTATGGGCACGACATTGTGGCTTCGGGACAGTGCCGAAAGCAGCAGGAAGACATGCATTCGCACGGATACGCCGCCCTTTCCCACCCAGCTCAAGGGCACGGGGTAGGCTTTGCCGATGAAGGCCGGGCCGACTCGTACGCCGTACCGCTTGCGGAGTTGGCACTGAATCTCGCGCGTGCTCGATCTTCGGGCGAACGGCACGATGACCTTCTCGTTCAGCCCATCGAAGCGTGCTGGTGCTTACGGGTGACGACGAGCTCAATGACGCCTTGCCGGTGGCGGGATGGTCGCGTGCGCGAAGGAAGCGGTCGATTTGCGCAATGCTTTCTTCCTTTCTGACGGTGACGGCTTTCTCGGTCTGCCCACCACATCCTGCCCACCCTCGGACGTTCCGGATGAAGTTGCGCTGTCGAGCCTTGTCGAATCGCGAAGACGCTTGACCTCGGGCCTCTTCCAAACCGCAAATGTCCTGTGCTACCTTCTGAATAATTCTATTCACCAAAATGTTGTCTGAATAAGACGGGTGCTTTTGTCTTTCGCGCCGTGCCCGAGTGTTCCGGGAAAGCGTCGTATTCCATCGTTCAGACCCTCGATCACCGCGCATCACCCACAGCCGTGATCGCCGCATCTCCTCAGGCAAAACGACTCCACCAACGCGAGGTACGTCATGATCCAGCTCCGCACCTTCTCGATCACCGCCCGCTGCGAACGCACCGGCCACCTGGGAATTGCCGTCGCGACGGCAATTCCCTGTGTCGGCATGCTCTGCCCGTTCGTCCAGGCCGACGTCGGTGCCGTGGCCACGCAGTCCTTCGTCAATCCCTACCTTGGCCTGTGGGGACTTGAACTCCTTGCCCAAGGCCACCGTGCCGATCAGGTTCTGGAACAACTCAGGCAACGCGATGAAGGCATCGCGTTGCGTCAGATCGCCATCGTCGATCGCCACGGCCGTTCTGCTGCGTTCTCCGGTGACGGCTGCGACGGCTGGTATGGACACCTCACCGGTGATCAGTACGCCATCGCCGGGAACATGCTGGTCGGTCCGGAAACGCTCGACGCCATGCAGGCATCCTTTGTACAGCACCCGGGCGAATCCCTGGCGCAACGGCTGCTGCTCGCGCTTCGGACGGGCCAGCTGGCTGGCGGGGACAAACGCGGTAAACAGTCCGCCGCGCTGAAGGTTTTCAGCACCGAACAGTACCCACTGGTCGACATCCGTGTTGACGATCACCACGACCCTGTCAATGACCTCCAACGGGTGTATGACGTCGTGAAGCAACAACTGCTGCCCTTTATGGACATGCTGCCCACCCACGCGAACCCCACCGGACACCTCGACCTCGCTGAAGCCCGCAAACGAGGGCTGGTCCAAAAGGAGGAGACGGCGCCCGCCACGACCTCCTGAGCCGCGACCACGAGCAGACACCCCGCGCTTTTTGCCTGCACTCCGCAGAGAAAGAAGGAATTATGCGTAACCGCACCCGGACTGTCCACCTCAGCGTCACGTTGGCTCTTCTTGGCGTCGCCAGCGTCAGCGACGCACAAACCCGCGGCGGCACCCTCAGGGTGGGCGGTCAAGCCGACATTGTCGGCCTCGATCCCCACACTGTCTCAGCGGCGTCCTCTGCCTGGGTGGCCGAACAGATTTACGATTCACTGCTGACCGTCACGCCCAAAGGGGAGCCTGCACCTTCCATCGCGCAGAAATGGAACGTTGCGGGTGACGGCCTCACGTACACCTTTACCTTGCGCCCGAACGTCAAGTTCTCCAACGGGAAAGCCCTGACTTCCAAAGACGTGGTGTACTCGCTCAAACGCATCACCAACCCCAAAACCGCTTCTCCCCGACAGAATGACCTCGGCAAAATCGCCTCCATCACCGCCCCGAACGCCACCACCGTCGTCGTAAAGCTCAAAGAACCCTTCGCACCGTTCCTCACCAAAGTCGGGGGCTCCCTGATGGGCATCATGCCCAGCGGGTACGCCGAAGCCAACGACGTCAACAAGAAACCGCTCGGCTCCGGACCTTTCCAGTACGCCAGCTGGGTGCCAGGAGACGCCGTCACCCTCGAGCGCAATCCCCACTACTGGGAAGCGAACAAACCTCACGTCGACAAACTCGTCTTCAAGGCCCTCAAGGACGACGTCACCCGCATCACCAACATCCAGACCGGCACCATCGACCTGGCCCTCGCGGTTCCACAGAACCAGGTCGATACCCTCAAGAAATCCACCAGCATCCAGCTGGTCGGCGGACCCGGCACCTGGTACGACTATCTCGGCCTGAATCTCGCCAAGAAGCCCTTTGACAACGTCAAGGTCCGTCAGGCCCTTTCGCACGCCATCAACCGTGACGTGATCGTCAAGACCGCGCTGTTCGGCAAGGGCACCACCATCAACTGTGGACCGATTCCCCCTTCACACTGGGCCCACTCGGACTGCAAGGTGCAGGTCGCCAATCAGGCCAAAGCCAAGCAGCTGCTCAGCGAAGCAGGGTTCGCCAAAGGGTTCGACATGACCATCAAGGTCGGCGCGGACTACAAATCTCAGGTCAACATCGCGCAGGCCATTCAGGCGCAGCTCAAGCCGCTCAATATCAATGTGAAGGTCTCACCGATGGAATGGGGTTCGTTCCTCGACGACTTTAACAAAAAGAACTTCGACTCGGTCGTGCTTGGCTGGATCGGCTCCGTCGATCCGGATGACTTCCTGTACTACCAGTTCCGCACCGGCGAGAAATTCAACGCTCAGGGCTTTTCCAACAAGAAAGTCGACCAGTTGCTCGACCAGGGACGCCGCACGGTCGACAAAACCAAACGGCAGGAGATCTACCGGCAAGCCCAGCAGCTCATCGCGGACCAGGTGGGATATGTCTTCTTGCACATCAACGATCAGTACGAAGCCGTGAGGCCGAACGTCCAGGGGTACGTGCACTACTCGACCGGTTCGTTGGAATCGCTGAAAGACACCTGGATCAAGAAATAAAGCTGCGCTGGCATGTTCATCTTCACCTTGAAACGCCTGCTGTCGGTGATTCCCATCCTGCTGGGAATCACCATCGTGGCGTACTTTCTGACGCGCACCATTCCCGGTGACGTCGTGGCCGTGATGCTCGGCACCAACGCCGACCCGGAAGTCGCCGCGCAGCTCAGGCGCAATCTGCGCCTCGACCAGCCGGTCATCATCGGGTACTTCGACTGGCTGGTCAATGTGTTGCAAGGGAATCTGGGTGAATCCATCCGGTCCGGGCTGCCCATCGGGCAGGACCTCGCGGTGCGCTTCGGCCGGACCGCTCAGCTCACCCTCGCAGCGATCATTCTGGCCGTGTCCCTCAGCATTCCCCTGGGTATTCTCGCGGCAGTGCGCCGGAACCGCGCGCCTGACCAGGTCATCAGCATCACCGCCCTGCTCGGCATTTCCGTGCCCGACTTCTGGTTGGGCACGCTGTTGATTCTGGTGTTCGCCCTCAAGCTCGGCTGGCTTCCACCTGCCGGGTACGTCGCCCCGTCGGAGGATCCGTCGCTGTTCCTCAAGCTGCTGATTCTTCCGGCCATCACGCTCGGCTTTCAGGTGATGGGCATCCTGACGCGCTTCACAAGGGGTGCGATGCTTGAAGTCCTCAACCAGGATTTCGTGCGAACCGCACGCGCCAAAGGCGCCGTTGAGCGCAGCGTGCTGTACCGTCACGCGCTGCGCAACGCCCTGATTCCGGTGGTCACCGTCATCGGTCTCAACGTCGGGTTCCTCCTGAGCGGCACCATCATCGTCGAGACCATCTTCGGCTGGCCCGGGGTGGGCAGCCTGGCCATCACCGCCATCAATCAACGCGACTACCCGGTCGTACAGGCCTGCGTGATGCTGTTCGCCTTGACCTTCACCCTGGTGAACCTCATCGTGGATCTGCTGTACGGCCTGATCGACGCCAGGATCCGCTACTCATGACCCCCACCGTACCCGAGCAACGCAGCGAAAGCCGCCGCTTTGTGCGCAAGTACCTGCGCAACCGCGCCTTGATGTTCGGCAGCGTGATCATTCTGATCATGGCACTCTGCGCGGTCCTGGCGCCCTGGCTCGCACCCTACGATCCGGCCGAGCAGTACACCGACCACGCGCTCGAGGGACCTTCCGCTCAGTTTCCGCTGGGCACCGACATGTTCGGCCGTGATCAGCTGAGCCGCATCATTTACGGCACACGGCTTTCCTTCGTCGTCAGCAGCGTCTCGGTGGGCATCGCGTTGCTGCTCGGTACCCTGCTGGGCTTAATCGCCGCCACCACCCGCGGCTGGATCGACAACCTCATCATGCGGGTCATGGACGTGCTGTTCGCTTTTCCGTTCCTGCTGCTGGTCATCGCCATCATGGCCGCCTTCGGCACCAGCCTCGTCAACGCCATGATCGCCATCGGCATCGTGTACACACCGTCATTCGCCCGCGTCACACGCGCCGCCTCGCTGAACGTGATGGAGCAGCTGTACATCGAAGCGAGCCATAGTCTCGGCGCGAACAAGGCCCGTATGATTTTCCGGCATGTCCTTCCCAACATCCAGGGGCCACTGATCATCCAGACGACCCTCTCGCTGGCCTTCGCCATTCTCGCAGAAGCCGCACTGTCCTTTCTCGGGCTGGGTGCGCAGCCGCCCACCCCGTCCTGGGGACTCATGCTCAACGAAGGCCGGGATTTCTTCAACATGGCCGACTGGCTGGCCATCTTTCCCGGCATTGCCATCACGCTGGCCGTGCTGGGATTCAACCTCCTCGGTGATGGTCTGCGTGACCTGCTCGATCCACGGGACCAGAAATGACCCTCCGGTCTGCCGGCACGCCGTCTCACTTTGCAAAGGAATTCGGCTTTGACTGACCTCAACACACTCCATCAAGCCACCCTGCCGTCATTTGTTCCTGACGACCTCTTTGACCTGCAGTTCATCCAGGGTGCACAACTCTCTCCTGACGGTCAGCAGGTCATCTACGCGCTCTCCTCAGTGCAGCGAGATCAGGATTGCCCGGCAGATCTGCACCAGGCTTGCCAGCGTGTCAATCTGTGGCTGCTGTCGGTGGCGACACACGAGGCGCGTCCACTGACGCACGGCTCACACCGCAACTGGGCGGCGCGCTGGGCGCCGGACGGGCGGTGCATCGCGTTTCTCTCCGACCGCACCGGCAAGCCGCAACTGCACCTGATCGCCCCTGATGGAGGCGAAGCGCGGGCGCTGACGCGCCTTCCTGAAGGGGTGAGCAGTCCTCCCGCATGGTCGCCGGACGGTCAGCAGCTGGCGTTCATCGCCCGCAGCACCACCCCGCAGGACCCCGAAAAGCCGTACCGCGTCACCCAGAACACCTACCGCTTCGACGAACTGGGCAACTTGCAAGACCAGTGCCACGATGTGCATGTCATCAGCACCGAGGGCGGCGAAGCGCGCAAACTCACGGAGCACCGCTTGTGCAGCTCTCCCGGCTGGTCAGCGGACGGCCAGCAGATCCTGTTCGTCAGCCGCTTTGAACACGACATCCTGTCAGCGGACCAGGCGGACCTGCGCAGCGTCAGCCTCAGCGGGGAGGAGCGCGCGGTGCTCGACGGTTGGGGAAGCGTACAGACAGCCGCCTTTACCCGGGACGGACACTCGGTCGCTTTCGTCGGCACGCCCAAGGGCCGCCTGATCGGTTCAAAAAGTGATCTGTGGATCATTCCGCTTGCGGGCGGCCATCCCGAATGCCGTACCGGCAGCCTGCACCTCGGGCTGCACGGCAATCTGCAACCCGACATGCCCGCCATGCTGGACAACCCGCCCGAACTTCAGCTGCACCCGGATGGCCACCTGGCGTACTGGGGAGTGCAGGACGGTGGCAGCATTCACCCTTACGAGATTGCCCTGTCCGGCCCTGAGCACTGCACGCCCGTGGTGGCCGGAGAGCGGGCCTGCTGGCCGCTCAGTGTCAGCGATGAGTTTTTGCTGCTGTGCACCAGCACGCTGCACTGCCCAACAGACCTGTCCATCCTGCAACTCGACAACGCCCGCGAAACGCCCCTCACCCACCTCAACCACGACCTGCTGGGCGCGCGCGCCCAGCCTGAAGTCGTTCACCTCGGCTTCCCGGCAGTGGACGGCACACCGCTGGAAGGATGGCTGTTAACACCGCCCGGCGGGAGTGCGCCACATCCCACCGTGCTGTACATTCACGGTGGACCGCACTCCGCTTTCGGGCATATCTTCTCGTTTGACTTTCAGATGCTCACCGGAGCGGGCTACGCGGTGCTGATCATCAACCAGCGCGGTTCGACCGGTTATGGAGACGCCTTCTCCACCCGCATCATCGGCGACTGGGGCAACCTTGATTACCAGGATTTGATGTCCGGCGTGGATTTCGCCATCGCGCAAGGTCACACGGATGCGCAGCAACTGGGATGCTGTGGTCTCTCGGGTGGTGGGAACCTCAGCTGCTGGATTGTCGGTCAGACGACCCGCTTCAAGGCTGCCGTTCCGGAGAATCCCGTGACGAACTGGACGAGTTTTTTTGGGGTGAGCGACATTCCCTGGTTCGCCGTGCGGCAGATGGGCGGTTTACCACACGAAATTCCCGAGGTGTACCACAAGTCTTCTCCGCTTACCTACGCACACCGCTGCACCACACCCACCCTGTTGATTCAAGGTGAGGAAGACCGACGTTGCCCACCCGAGCAAAGCGAGCAGTTCTACACCGCGCTCAAGGCCGTTGGTTGCCCGGTCGAGATGGTCCGCCTGCCGAAAAGCGCACACGCGGGCTCGCTCAAGGGACCGCTGTGGGTCCGGCAGGCGCAGAATGAAGCGCTGCTGGGCTGGATGCAGCGCTTTGTCACCCGCACCCCACGTGATGACGACCGACGATCAGCCTCTGCGCCGAATTGAGCTTCGGCGGTTCCCTGATTCTGAGCGCGCCCCGATTGTCTCTGTCCCAACTCAATCCAGCCAAGCTGGTCTGCTTTCCTCACCGGAGCTTTCACGACGAACACCACCATGACCCTCGAAGAACAAGTGATTTCCTGGCGCAGGTTCTGAACGACGAATACTGAAATTCGACGAGCGGCCACGCATCCTTCCCGGGTATGCACTACCCAACGGGGTATTCAGGCATGTGTTTCCACTCGCGTAAGCGGCAGCTTTGCGCTTCCCGGATCGCTTCGCGTACCTCGCGTGCGTTATTCGAGATGACCCTGACCTGGAGCAACTCATCACGACGCTGCAATCCACACCTCACTGCAAAGCGTTGCGAATCCTTCCTTGGAGCGAGCAGGGCTTCGCAGAATTTACACGCGGTACGGGTGCGCCCATCTCCGCCGCCGCGCAGCCACAACGACTTCCGGTGTTCGTGCTGCTGCCCGGGCGTACCAGCGCATCTCGGATCGGCACGACCTGCGCTCGGTGCTGGCTGCAGGGGCCCGTGCACCCTTCCGAGGGAACCCTGAATCAGCTGTTGAAGATGTACGCGTTCACGAAGGGATTGCTGAACTTTCCTTGCGGATCGTAAGACCGCAGGAGTCGCTGGAAGTCCTGCCGTTTTTCGTACAGGGTGTGCAGTCGCTCGGGGGGCATCCTGAACAGCTTGCCCCAGTGTGGCCGGGCATTGAACGGCGCCAGTTGCGCTTCGACGAGGAGCAGGACTTCACGGACCCTCGTCCAGTCAGGCTGCCACGTGAAGTGAATGCCGATACTGTCCTGCTGATAACAGGGGCTCATCCACAAGTCGTCCGCAGCGACGGTGCGGATCTCGGACACCAGCAACACCGGCGCGAGCACTTCTCGCAGGGTGAACACGGCCTGCAGGGCTTCCACTGCTCGTGATCGCGGCACGAAGTACTCACTCTGCAATTCCGAGCCGACGCTGGGAGTGTGCTCAAGGCGGAAATGAGGCAGGCGTTCATGCCACGGACCGGAAACGCCCAATTGCGGCGTGCAGTTGACAGCAGACATGGCTGGAATCGGATGAAGCTCTTTCGTGGCGGCCGTCGCGCCGAACCAGACCGCGGGAGTCGTGAAAATGACGTCACCCGCGAGCCGGCGTTTGAGCCAGACCTGATGGAAGCGCTGGTGCTGCCAGTCCGTGAACAAGCTGACGCTGTCCGCACCTCCCGTAATGGCGTCGAAGTGCTCTGCCAGTTGCGCCAACCGTAAATTCTCGTAGACGTCCTGCTGTACCGCGTAAGCAGGGAGCACCTCGAGGGTCAGTCTGGTGATGACACCCAGAGCACCCAGCGCGACGACCATTCCCGCGAAATGTTCACGGTGCGAGGTGCGAGAAGCCACCATGACCGCGCCCTCGGCGTTGATGAATTCGATGGCCGTGACGGCCGTGGCGAGATTGCCATGCCGATCACCCGAACCGTGCGTCGCGGTCGTGCAGGCACCCACCACGGAAATGTGCGGAAGCGACGCCAGATTATGAAGGGCGAAGCCGTGGTGATGCAAGAAGCTGCACAGCTCACCGTACCGGACCCCTGCTTCCACGGTGACCGTCCGCTGCGCGGTGTCCAGCTCGACGATCCGGTCAAAATGCTCGAGGGTCAGCAGATCGCTCGGGGTGTCAGCAAGATCGTTGAACGAATGACGTGTTGCGAGTACGCGGAGGTGACTGGAGCGACGGATGATCTCCTGAAGCTCCGCGGTGGTTTCCGGTGCGTGCCAGCGTGCTGCTTGGTAGGTATAGTTGCCCGCCCAGTTCCGTGAATGCTTCATCGTCGTCAAGTGTATTCCGGCGGTGTTCGATCCAGGCAGCCTGGACCCACAGAAACACACCCAGTCTGGTCAGCTGTCACTTCAGGCCTACTGCCACGTTGTGGAGAGGCCGGGTCACTTGCTCCGGGCAGGCGCGACACGCGGGTGTGTCCGCACACTTGTGTTCGTCCTACCGGCGCCTCCTGAGATCCCTCGACATTCTGAGGAGCCACACCGCCAGGATCAATGCCAGCACTGTCAGGGCCAGCATGGCGTTCGGGAGAACGCGCTCACCAAACGCGGCCACAGCCTGACCGATCAACGCCGGAAACAGCGCGCCGCCGAGCAAAGCGCCGGCAACCATCAGCGCCGTTCCACCTCGGGCCGCCGGCAAAGTGCGTGCCAACCAGGTGAAGGTGTTGGGGAAGAGCAGCGCCACCGATCCTCCCAGCATGGCGAGCATGTACGGTGCGAGCGCCGGCATCTGGGCGAGCAGCAGGAGAACCGCGGCCAGTGTGAGCGACGCTGTCACCAAAGTGGACGACGACAGGCGCAGGCTCAGCGGTACCGCGGCCAGACGCGCCGCGGTGAACGCCAGATAGAACAGCGAGGTGAAACTCGCAGCCGTCGCCGGGGTATGCCCCAAAGCCACCAGGTAGGTGGCGTTCCATCCGCTGCTGCTCGCTTCGAGGCCCACGCCCAATGCCAACAGCACCAGAAAACCCACCAGCAGGCTTCTTCCCTGGTCGATTGAAGCTTCTTGCCTGGCAGCGGGTACAGGGAGCCGGTCATCGAGGGAGAACGCGAAGGGGGCGAGCAGCCCAGCTCCCAGTGCAACGATAAAAAAGGGCCCACTGACGTTCCCGCCGGCCCTTCCGACCAGCAGGGGACCCAGAATGGCACCCATCCCAAACACGGCGTTGAGGAGATTGACCATCGCCGCACTGCGCTGTCCGAAGCTCACCGCGAACAGGCTGTTGAGTCCGACCGTCAGGACGCCGTACCCCATCCCAACCGTCAGCGCGCCGAGCAAAGCCACGGGCCACACGGTCGTCAACGCCAACGTCAGGGCTCCCACCGCCAGCAGGACGACGGCCGCGCCGGTCCTGTAACGCCCCGCGGGGTGAGCGGTAAGCGGTATGGTACCGAGCACTCCAGCGAGCGCGCCGAGGCCATGCGCGCTGATGACCAGCCCCACCGTACTTACGGGCAGACCGAAATGTTGACTGAAACCGGGAAGGGAGGGACCGTACAGGGCCTGCACGCCGCCCATCAGTACGAAGGCGAGCGCACCGATGACAGCCGCCGAAGCGGGAACGACCTTGTGGGTCACGTCAGCGGGCATGCAGGAGCACCACGCCGCCCCCCTCAGCTTGCGAATCAACGCTTGCCGGGCCCGTCCCTGCGCGTTCACGACAGGGAGCGAGCCACGGCATGCCGGCGGGCAGGTCGCTTGGCACCAACGGTCGTCCAGTGAAACTCAGGGTGATCATGACGGTTTCACCCCGGAATTCTCGCAGATCTGCGAAGGTGTCATGCGCACCCCGCGGATGACCGAGTCTGGAAGTGCAGATCACCTGACGTCCGGTATGACACAGTGGCAAATCTCAAGGTTGGCGCGTCGTCACTCCGGCAAACGACTTGTTCCTCCCGAACCCACCCGCGACGAGCTTTAACGCGAGCACTGGCGCGCCAGGCTGCGGCCACACAGGCCCTATTTCAGCTGCTGCGGAAGGTGTCAGGGTCGAACAGCGGGCGTTGCCCGCGGGCTGCGCGGCGCTCGAGGTGCCCGAGAAGCATGTGCTGCCGCCGGCCCGTCATGACCCGCAGGTTTTCCGGGCGGTGGTCGAGTTTGTCACCGTTGACGTGATGCACGACCTCGCCGGGCCGCAGCGGCCGCCCGAGCACCTGCTCTGCCACAAGCCGGTGCACCCACACGTGCCGTCGTGTTGCTGAAACCCACACACGCTCATACCTTTCGCTCGCCATAAGGATCCTCCCTGATCGCACCTGGTTCGTGTGATGCGAAGGCTGTGTGGCCGCAGTGTCGGGTGGTGGCGGGACTGAACAAGGGTTGAACAAGGGGGAATCGCTGCACGCGTTGAAGCGCGCGGTTGACTTCCATCGCAGTGGGGAGATGCGGGACCGGTCATTCGAGACGTAGAGCAATCGGGCCAATCGCCTGAACCTTGTCGTGGCCACCAATTTCGCCTGGAATACGGTGTACTTGGGGCGGGCCGTCGAGGTGTTGCGGTTGGAGGGCCAGGACGTGCCAGATGAACGACTGGCACACGTCTCGCCGCTCGGCTGGGAGCACATTGGACTGACCGGCGACTACTCCTGGCGCCAGGAGCTGACGCCAAGCCAGGAGACACACAGGACCCTGAGAAGCCGAACGCCTTGACGAGGCATAGAGCCACCGCACGTTGAAACCGTCCCGTTGCCGTTTAGGGCTCCCTGCCACACGCTGAGTTGTCAATTGGTCTCGACGCCGACGCTGGAAAGACTGGAAAGAGAGGAAGGCCGCATGGAATACACGAAACTGGGAAGCACTGGGCTGGACGTCTCCCGAATCTGCCTGGGCTGCATGGGCTTTGGGGACAAGGAACGCTGGATTCACCAGTGGGTGCTGAACGAGGAAGACAGCCGCCCGGTCATTCAGAAAGCCCTGGAGTTGGGCATCAATTTTTTCGACACCGCCAACGTCTACTCGATCGGGCGGAGTGAGGAGATTCTCGGGCGCGCCTTGAAGGACTTCGCCAAGCGCGATGAAGTGGTGATTGCCACCAAGCTGCACGGCAAGATGCATGAAGGACCCAACGGTGGTGGGCTTTCACGCAAAGCCATCCTGAGCGAGATCGACCACAGTCTGAAACGGCTCGGGACGGATTACGTGGACCTCTACCAGATTCACCGTTGGGATGACGCCACGCCCATCGAGGAGACGATGGAAGCACTGCATGACGTGGTGAAAGCGGGAAAAGCCCGCTACATCGGCGCTTCGGCCATGTGGGCCTGGCAGTTCCAGCGGGCGTTGCACGTGGCGGAAAAGCATGGCTGGACGCGCTTTGTTTCCATGCAGAACCATCTGAACCTGATCTACCGCGAAGAGGAACGGGAGATGCTGCCACTCTGCCGCGCGGAGGGCATCGGTGTCATTCCATACAGCCCGTTGGCGTCCGGCAGGCTGACCCGTGACTGGGGCTCGGAACGCACCCTGCGGTCCGAAACGGACACGATAGCGAAAAGCAAGTACGACGCGACCGCAGACACAGATCGTCAAGTTGTGGAGCGCGTCGCTGAACTCGCCCAGAAACATCGGGTGCCGCGCGCTCATATCGCGCTGGCGTGGCTGTTACAGAAGCGGCCGGTGACCGCGCCGATCATCGGGGCGACGAAGATTTCCCACCTGGAGGATGCCGTCGGCGCGTTGTCGGTCAAGCTGGCAGCGGAAGAAGTCGCTTATCTGGAAGAGCCGTACGTGCCGCATCCCATCATCGGTCATCAGTAATGCGGAGCCTGAGGAAGGGCTGACAACCGAGGTGTGCTTGCTCTTGGAAAGAGGGGTAGGGCAGACGCTGCCGCCCTCAGGGCGGATTTTGAGACGATGGGCTGGGTCAGCACCCGCGCTTCCACAAGCAACACGCCTTCGAGTGTGGCGACCATAGAAACGGCTGAGCGTACAAAAACTTCAAAATCTTGTCTTACCCCCAGGTTGAGCGAACGCATTCATGGCGAGACGTCTGCGGAGCGTCTGTGGTACGAGCCGGGCGTCGAGGACCCCGACTCCCGGGTGCGTACCAACGCAACGAGCTGTATGATCCCGCCTGGCAGCCGTGGGACGAGACGGCTCCCCTTACAGCACGGCGCTGATCTCGTCGTCGCCGCACGGACGAACACGTGAAGTCCGCTGCGAGAAGAAGCAGCCTTCCGGTTACCCGAGCACTTCAGAACAGCGGCCCAGCAACGAACTCCGCCATGCCTTGCGCTCGGACGCGCTCGGCACCCCAGCTTCCCTCAGCACGCACCGGACCTTCCCAGTACGCCACGAAGGTCGTACCGGACAGCAGTTCCTGCTCGCGCCTGACGGGATCCACCCGTAAATGGAATTCCGCTGCCTGCAGCTCCCACGACAGCACGTACGACCGACCACTTGGAGCACGCCACGCCTCCAGCGGGACCGCACGCAAGTTCCGCACTTCACGCGCCACGCCCTGCGCGTCCACCCACGAGCCAGCCAGTTGCACCACGTCACCGCGGGCGTTCTTGACCCGGTACACCATCAGGTCCGCTCCGTTGGAGAGCTGCAGACCGAACCAGTCCCAGGTGACGCTGCGTGAAGGCAGCTGGTCCCCCCACTGGTGATCGAACCACGCCTCACCCCGGGCTTCACGTCCATTCACCACTCCGGTCACGTCCAGACGCGTGACGCTCTGGTAGTACATCTGCCCGGTTTCCGGTGTGCCCGAATACCCGGGTGGGTGCAGCACTGCCGGCTTGCGGGGTGTGAGGTTGAGCTGCAATGGTCCGGCATTCAGCGTGTAGCTCTCCGCGTCCTGCTGAAGTTTCCATTCGCCTTGCTGCACCTTGAGCGGTGGGAAAGAGAATTCGCTGGGTCCGCTGGTCTGCTCGGTGAACGTGAGGGTGTTGTTTCGCAGATCCGTGACGGCCACATGGGAGGTGAAGAACGGCACGCCACGGAAGTTCACCTTGAATTGCGCCCAGTGGAACGCCAGTTCGCTTTCAGGCAGGTACCCGGAGACGTACCACCATTCCAGCGGAGCGTTCCGCGGTCCGAAATCACTCGCGGCAGGCAATTGTTGTGGATTGAACGCGACGGCCGGTGGAGCGCAGGCGCACAGCAGCACACCGGTCAGAACAGCCACGGGCAGGAGTGACATGCTTCACCTTACCCGCTGCTCCTCGTGAGGAAAGCAGGCGGCTTCACGTCCCCCTCAACCTTCCGCCAGAAAGGCCCGTGACAGGTAACAACTCCAGAAGTCACGTTAGAAATCGAAGACACATTTGCTGTCCAGGCGAAAGCTTATCCCGGGGCACAGACACTGCTACCGTAGCCGATGCCTTTCGAGTTCCTCTCAGACATGCACCTCGCGCGGTACGGACAATACGCTCCCAACCTCACAGCCCTGGTCCTTGGCGACCCCTTTCACCTCCAAGACGCCGAGCTGGCCAGGCTGAAGCATGACTTCCGGCATGATCACACTCGGCTCGGTTACACCGTCCAGCGCGCCACCCTCCTCCATCTGGGCACCTTCCTTGTCGATCCCACCGCTGTCCCGGACGTTGTCCTCAACGTTCTTGCTCAGCAACTGGGCATCAGCAACCCCAGGCAGGTTCTTCCGCGTTACCTGTCACGACGGCCGACCCGCTTCGATCACCAGGCGAAAATCAAGGATGAACTCGGGTACAAGGACTTCGACCGAACCGAATGGCTGCATCTGACACGCTGGCTCTACTCGACCCTGCGTCTCAGCAGCGAACGCCCCATCGTCCTCTTCGACCACGTCACCAAAAAGCTCGTGCAGCGCAAGATTGTTTTGCCCGGAGCCACCACCCTCGCCAAGCTGATCGTTGCCGTTCGCGAACGTGTCACCCAGCAAACTTTCGTGCAACTCGCCCGTCGGCTTACGCCCGCCCAGCAACGTACGCTCGACGACCTGCTGGTCGTGGCCCACAAAGAACGCTTCTCGCCATACGAAAAACTGCGTGCCGGCCCCACGCTTGTCTCGGGGAAAGGCATCAGGACCGCGCTCGACCGCTTGCAGGCCATCCGCAAGCTTGGCCTCTCGGACATCGACCTGACTGACCTTCCATCTGGGCGGCTGGGTGTGCTGCAACGAGACGGCCTGATCCACTGGACCTCCACACTGTCCCGCATGGCCATGCCACGTCGCTACGCCATCCTGCTGGCGACGTTGCAGCACCTGGAGCTTCACGCCACCGACGACGTGCTCGACATTTTCGATGCTCACATGAACGACCTTGGCCTCAAAGGGGAACGGAAACGCCGCCAGGAACGCCTGCGGTACCTCAAGGACCTCGATGGGGCAGCCCTGCTGTTACGCGACGCAATGCGGGTCGTGCTGAACGAAGAAATCCCTGAAGGGCAGCTTCGGCAGCGCCTCAAAGTCACCTTCGGCGCCGATCAGCTTACGCTGGCCATCGCCCGAGTGACGGAATTGGCCAGTGACGTCAGCGATCAGGACACGGAACGCTGGATGTACGCCCTGCACAGCGTCCGACAGTTCTTCCCCGCCTTGATCGAGGCCGTGAAGTTCGGTGGGACCGCAGGCACGAAACCCTTGCTGGATGCCCTTGAATTCCTGTCAGCTGCTGCTCCAGTATGGTCCCGGGCGCCCCGGTCCTTTGTGCCCAAAGCCTGGGAAACAGTGGTGTTCCCGTTCGGGCAGCGCGACCCGGACAAGCGGGTCTACCAGCTTTGCGTTGCACATGGACTGCACGAAGCACTCAAACGGCGGGAAGTCTTCGTGATCCGCAGCGGGAAGTATGGCGATCCGCGTTCGCAGCTGTTGCAGGGTGAAGCCTGGGACGCCACCAAGAGTGAGGTGCTGCGGGCCCTGGATCTTCCTGACGACCCCAAGGTGTACGTGCAGGCCCTCGCATCCGAAGTGGACGGCACGTATCGGGCGATGCTGGCACGTCTTCCAGACAACGCCTTTGTTCGTGTTGAGCACGACGTGGTCGTGCTCACCCCACTGGATAAAATGCCGGACACCGAGTCCTACCGGTTGTTGGAACGCCAGACAGATGTCCGGTTGCCGGTCATCGACCTGTCCGAGCTGCTGCTGGAAACTAACTCGTTCGCCCCGTTCATCGACGCCATGGTCGAAGCGGTGGACGGCGCGCCGAGACGTGGGGATATTGCCACCAGTATTTGCGCGGTGTTGGTGGCTGAGGCGTGCAATATCGGGCTCAAAGCGGTGGCCCGCTCGAATATTCCAGCGTTGACGTTGGGACGGCTGTCGTTCGTCAAGCAGCACTACGTGCGACTGGACGCACTCCTGAAAGCGAATGCTGTGCTGGTCGGCCTGACGTCACTGTCGGCGGGATAAGTCACGTTAGGAAGGCGGGACACAATTACGGTCAGCTGAAGTGCTCTTGGTACGCTCCGTTGTGCCCGACACCTTCCTCACGCGCGCCCAGCGTGACGCCTACGGCAAATACAACGGCGACCCCACCCCCCAGCAGCTCTACAACTACTTCCGCCTGACCCCAAAAGACCTCGCTGTCATCGCTAACCTCCGCCGTGACCATACCCGGCTGGGTTTCGCCATCCAGCTCTGCACACTCAAATTCCTCGGTACCTTCCTTGAACATCCGGTCGACGTCCCCGCCATTGTCGTTCGCACCCTGGCCCGGCAGCTCGGCCTCAAACATACCAGTGTGCTCAGCCAGTACCTGGATCGCCGCCCAACACGTTTCGAACACCAAGCCCAGATCCGCAAACACCTTCAGTACCGCGAGTTTCAGGGCTACGAAGTGGTTCGCCTTGCCCGCCTGCTGCTCGCCCGTCACCTGATCTCCGACGACAAGCCCGCTCAACTGCTCGACTTCGCCACCCAGCACCTCACTCGCCGACACATGGTGTTGCCCGGCGTCACCACCCTCGAACGCCTGGTCCAGAAAGTCCGGCAGCGCAACGCCACGGCCCTGTCCAGGAAACTCAGCGCCCGACTGAACAACCAGCAAGCCCAATCGCTCGAAGACCTGCTCATCGTTCCAGATGGACAGAAACTCACCCCGCTCGAACGGATGCGGGCTGCTCCGACACGCGTCACCGCTCCCGGTCTGCTGGGCGCCCTCGACCGCCTGCACACCATCCGGGCGCTGGGAGTCAGCCGCATTGATCTCTCGGATCTGCCTGCCTCGCGCATTGCGGTGCTGGCCCGACAAGGTCTGACGCTGTTTGCCTTTTCCATTGCCAACTTCGGACGTGACCGTCGCCTCGCCACCCTACTCGCCTTTACCCAGCATCTGGAACGGCGCGCCACCGATGATGCCCTGGAGCTCTTCGAAGCCTTGATGCAGCAACAGGGCTTGTCCGTCGCACGGAAACGCACGAACGAGCGCCTCCGTACACTGAAAGACCTCGACGCCGCTGCCTTGCTGCTGCGTGACGCCGCACGGCTGATCCTGGACCGCTCCGTTCCCGATGGCCAACTGCGCACAGCGGTCTTCAAGCTGATCGACGAAGGCAAGCTGGCCGAAGCGGTCGGTTCGGTGTCAGAACTCGCCAGCAACGCGGATGACGAAGAGAGTGAAACCTGGCTGCACGCGGCGACCACAGTGGGACGATTCCTGATTCCGCTGGCCGCCACCATCGAGTTCGACGGGGTCGACCGAGACCAGCCTATTTTGGACGCGTTGCGCTTCCTGACCAAAGCCGATGGGGCAAAGCGACGCAACTGGAACAAAGCGCCGCGCACGTTCGTGCCCGCTTCATGGAAGGCCAGTGTGTTCCCAGGGGATGACGTGAACCGCCGCGCGTATGTCCTGTGCGCCGCACGGCAACTGCACCTGGCGCTGAAGCGCCGAAGTATCTTCGCCCCAAAGAGCCTGCGCTTCGGTGATCCCCGTGCCCAGTTGCTGCAAGGCGCCGAGTGGGACGCGGTGAAGGATGACGTCGCCCGTGACCTGGGCTGATCGCTGGAAGCTCAACCGGAACTTGATCGGTTGGCCGGTGAGCTCGATACCGCCTTCAGGACCACTGCTGCTGGGCTGAACGAGAATCCAGCGGTGCGAATCGAACAGGTGGACGGGCAATCCGCGCTGATCCTGACGCCCCTTTCCGCACTTCTGGACGCGCCATCATTGCGTCTGCTGCAAACGCAGGTGGAAGCGCGCCTGCCGGACATCGACATTGCCGAGTTGCTGCTGGAAATGAATGCCTGGACGGGTTGTCTTGACGAGATTGTCCGCGCAGATGGCAAAGAGCCTTCCAGGGGACTGACACTCAGTCTGTGCGCGGTGCTGGTCGCGCAGGCCTGCAATATTGGCTTGAAAGCCGTCATGCGTCCGGATCACCCGGACCTCAATCTGGGGCGGCTATCGTGGGTGCAACAGAACTACCTGCGTGCTGACACGTTGGTGCGAGCCAACGCGAAGCTCGTGGACGCGCAGCTGGACCTGCCCCTGGCCGGCCGCTGGGGTGGTGGGGACGTGGCCAGCGCGGATGGACTGCGCTTCGTAGTGCCGGTCAAGACGATGAACGCTGGGTTCAACCGCAAGTATTTCGGTGCTCAGCGCGGCATCACGTACTACACCTTCGTCAGCGACCAGTTCACGGCTTTTCATGGCATCGTCGTGCCCGGAACGTTGCGCGACTCCCTGCACATCCTGGCTGGCCTGCTGGAACACCAGACCGCCCTGCACCCCAAGGAGCTGATGTCGGACACCGCGGGATACAGCGATATCGTCTTTGGGTTGTTTCACCTGCTGGGTTACCGGTTTTCGCCACGTCTGGCGGATTTGCAGGGTACGCGGTACTGGCGCATGGACCGCGAAGCGGATTATGGCGAGCTTCAGGGGGTAGCACGTCATCACATCAACATGGGTCTGATTGCGCAGGAATGGCCGGATTTACTGCGACTGGCCGCGTCGTTGAAGCTGGGCAAAGTGAAGGCGCCGGACGTGATGCGGGTGCTGTCGAGGGGCAGCAGTCTTTCAGGATTGGGGAAAGCTGTCGCGGAGTTAGGGCGCATCTCGAAGACGCTGTACCTGCTGAATTACCTGTATGACGAAGGCTACCGGCGCCGTATCCAGACGCAGCTGAATCGCGGAGAGAGCCGGCATAGCCTGGCCCGCGCGGTCTTTCACGGTCGGCGTGGGGAGGTACGGGAACGGTATCGGGAGGGGCAGGAAGACGTGCTGGGCGCACTGGGCTTTGTGGTGAACGCGATTGTCTTGTGGAACACCCGGTACACCGCAGCGATCCTGGAGTGGCTGGAGGGCCTTGGTGAGGACGTGATCGAGGAGGACGTTGCACGGTTATCGCCGCTGAAGTTTGCACACGTCAACATGCTGGGCCGGTATCGCTTCGAGGTGCCCGATGACGTTGCAGCGGGGGTGATGCGCCCCTTGCGTGATCCGGATGCCCTGGATGAAATGGGGATGACCTGGACAGCATAGGTGTCAATTGTGTCCCGCCTTCCTAACGTGACTTATCCCGCCGACAGTGACGTCAGGCCTTAAAGGAGATTCATGCGCCAAAACTCATTGTTCACAGTTCTGCCCCTGACCGTCCTGCTCGCCGCCTGCGGAGGACAAACGCCTCCCGCACCGACGGTCAACAGCGTGAGTATCAGCGGCGCAGGCAACGGACCCGTACAAACCGACACCACCCTGCAACTTCAGGCGACCGCCAAAGATGCCAATGGGACGACCATCACAGGCAAAAACGTTGCGTGGGCCTCCAGCAACCCGGCCCTGGTGAGCGTCGATGCAAACGGTAAGATCACTGCACGGCACCTCACGGACCTCACCACTCCCGTGACCATCACCGCGGCGATCGACGGAAAATCCACCACCGTCAACATTGCCACATACGGCCTCGATGCGCGTGGTGGAACAATCAACGACTCGACCAGCCCTAACCTGCGCACGTACATCCGCCTGTTCTTCCGCAATGCCGACGGCACGACCGTCACCACCGACACCCCAGCGGTGATCACTGGTCCTACCGGCTTCAACGCCGGGAATGCTTTGGACAGCAAAATCTTCGCTTCCACCGGAGGCTCCGGGTTGAACGCCAATGCGGTGCCAGTGACCGGTCAGTACAGTGCCACCGCCACCATTGGTGGTAAGGCGTACACCAAGACCTTCAGCATCGACGCCACCAAGACACTCGGCCGCGTCACGAACCCATCGATAACACTGACGAGTACAAGCGTGAGCCTGAATGCTACCGCGCCAAGCGGGGCTGTCTGGGTGGCTGGTGGCGTGTATGACCAGACCACCGGACAAGGCATTGCCGGCACTGGCGTCAGCGGTGAGGCAACCAAATTGCCTTTTACAAGTACCGTCAGTCCGGCTTTGACTCCCGGCACGACCTACAATGCTTTAGTCTTCGCGTACGGGTACGATTCCAGGAACTCCACGCTGGCCAAAAGCCACCTGCTGCCTGAGCAACTGAATATCTCTGTTCAAAGTGCGGGTGCGGTCACCGTTCAATAACACGGCGAAGAACAAAAACGCTCCGTTTGAGTACGGAGCGTTTTCTTATCGCGTTTCAGGACACCATTGTGTACACGAAACTGCCCCGGCATGAAGAAGGAGACCCCGCCAGTTTCTTCCTCGTGGCAGTCTCGTCCGCTTTTCGCTGCGCCCATCATGCCGTGTACCACGCTCGCCTTGGACGTCTGGTGTACCGCTGGCGGTGCGCACTGCGGTTGAGGGTGACGGAACGCGCTGCGAGTGAGGATGGGAGCGTACCGGCGATAGAATTCTCCGGCGTTCATCGGTGGCTCCGTTCGGAACAGCCTTCCTTCCTTTAGACCACTTCCAGGTTTTCGCGATGACGGGTGTTGAATTGAAGCATGAAAAATCCAATGCACCCTCAGGGGTGCAGAAGCACTTGGTAGGCTCAGCGTTCGTTTTCGGGGCGGCATTCTCTCGGAGGCTTTGCCCCCAAAGAAACAGGCCAGCAGGGACTAGGCGACATTGGTGTACGGCTGATGTACCTCATGTTCGGTCGGCACAGCGGCGCAATAAGACCAGTCACGTCGGGAAGGACGCAGCCTTGCGTGACGACCGCACCTGCATCGTGCCAGATCACGAACGTTTTCGACTCTGATATCGTGACGTTCCACTGGCTGCTTGCTTCAGCGGAACTGTAGAAGGCTACGTCGGCTGGGGCCAGCACCGGAATGATGAATTTCTCAACGTCGGGCTGGCGTAGCGTGCTGATGCCGCACCGCACGAGAACCTTGTGAAAGCGCGTTACGCTTTCCGGGCAATTAACTTCATTGAGGACATCCACACCGGTGATGGTCCCCTGGGTGTTCACGGTCTGCGCGGTGGCAACTGACCCCAGGAGTAGCGCTACGAAAACCAGACCTTTGACGTTCATGCCCCCACCTTAAACCACTTTCGACAGAGAGAGTCGAGTACATCTCCAGGTGGGATGACGAAGAACTGTCCGATGTCTACGAGGAATTCATCGCGGCCCTACGTGTTGTCCTTGGCAGGTAAGGCGTCGCGAACAAGGGCATTCCGAGGGAGCGGAGAACTCCATCGGTGCGAAGATGGGGCGTGTCGACGTCCTTCATGGTCTTCCCAGGCGGTGCAGACCTCCCCACCTTCTGGCAGGTTCGTGACGTCGGGCAGGCCAAGCTGCACGGGTATTTGAGGGACCTCGGTCTCACTGCTCGTCTTGAGGTGCACGTCCGGCTTCAGGAAATCAAGGATGGGCGTGGGGTACACTGCTCGCTCGACGAACCGTTCGTCTGGCCGGACGGGCAGAGAGCGTGGTTCACCGTCGAAGGTGTGGACGGAGGGACAGACGCGTACGCCGCGCGGGTCAAGCTGGTAGTCACAGGTGACCTGGATGGGCTGTTGGGTGGAACCAGACCAGCCCCACTGTGAGCGGTCGGCGTGTGGGAGCGCTGATTCACACCGTGCTTCACGTGTGCAACTGCTGAACGGTTGCTGACAATAAAGTATTGATGTGTTGGGTGTACGCATTTTGCTGATCGCCTCTGGCATAGGGCTGACTGTGCTCGTACTCGCTGCCACCTGGTGGGTCTGGCCTCGAACGACCGTGATACGAACTTGGAGTGCGCCTTCCACTCACTCCACCTTCTCGCTCCGAGCACTTCGCGTTGAAGCCGTTACCGTTCGGGGGGAGGGTCTCTCGCCCAACAGCCGCTTCGACAATTATCTTCGGGTGCGTTGTGGACGATTCATTGCCCGAGGATTCCCTGTGGATGATTCCTCTGCGCCCGACGCCAGGCTACTTTCAGAACAAGCGGATCAAGGTGTTTTGGACGGAGAAAGGGCTGTTCGTGAGTCCAGGCGTGCTGCACGCCAGGGGTTCATCGTCTGCCAAAGAACCGGAGCTGGCCGTCTCGAACCGACAACTCCGATCCTTACGCCCTTGCTTCTGACCAGCATTGCTCTGAAGCTCAATCACCGCTGGTAGAGCGGAAAGCGGAGTAGGTCACCCACTGACCACACCAATGCGCTGAGTCCAATCGCCATGGCAGGGGTACGCTGCTGATACAGCCGCCGTCCCTGTGGCTCGGCAGCTTGATGCGCAGTGCTCGCTGTTCGTTGCACCAGTTGTAAATGCCCATGCACAGCTGACTCAGCGCTCGGCGCATCAACCACGTACGAGCAAAGGCTAGGCTCCTCCTGGCTTCGTGGGCGTTCATTCGTCTGGCGGTGCCGTTCTGGCGTTCCACTGGCGAAATGTTCGGTGTCTGGTACCCAAGCTTCTCGACCTCCGCATTCACCCTCGGCCAGTTCCCGTGAGCAACGCGCTGGAGTACTTCCACCACCCGTCGACCTTCCCGCCGTTTCACGATCAGCATGTGGGCAAGGGTACGAGGCACTCGGAATACGAGGCACTCGGAAGCGTACCTTCTTGAAGCGCCCGTACGATCCCTTCCGTGGTGGTCGGTACGGCACCCCGAACACCTCCGGGAACAGCGACTCGTACACGGCCCAGCCATCGGTGAACAGCACCAGGTCATGCGGGTTAGCCAGTCGTTGCCGGGCACCCAGCAGCAGCCTCCGTCCGAGGTCTTCGTTCCGCTGACCAAGCTCGCTTTGCACGAGAAACCTACTCCTGGGCTCAATCACAGTCGCTTCCCACAGCTGCTGATCCTTGCATTCAGCGAAGCCGTAGCGCTCATCGGCCTGCCATGCGCTGAGCTGGAGGTCTCTGGCCTGCTGGTCATGAATGCCCTGGGCGTGAACCCCGGTCAGGATTGCCAGACGACGGACAGTCGGGCGGCTCAGTTTGGTCAACTTCGCGGTGGTCTTCAGGGCATTCCCGGCGCCCAAGTGCTCCACAGCGCTTACCAACTGGTCTTCGGTAGCCCGAGTGTTCCACAGGGGTGTGCCTTTTCGTTCACTAGACCTCTTTGCATGTTGAGCCGGGTAGAGGCATGCTCGGCTTGTCACGACCTCCCGAGCCGACAAGCCTGAAGACTTCTTGGACCCCCAAGGTCGCTACGCAAATCCTGGCTGGCTCGGGACCCTTCGCTCAGGCAGAACAGTACCAAAGGCTCCCAAGCCTGCATGCAAAATCATGCCGAACGAACCGGTACGTGACCACACCACCAGGAGGGTGCCATGTACGTCCTCGGAATCGACATCGGCAAGCAAGAACTCCACGCCAGACTCCTCCAAACCAAGACGCCCAACGACCCGCAAACAGTCAACCGACCGCGGGTCTACCCAAACACACCCGCAGGCCACGCACCTGGCTCGCCAGTCTCCACGTGGCGCCTGAGGACAGCCGAGTGGTCATGGAAGCCACCGGCGTGTACTGGGAGCGCGTCGCCGTCACCCTTCACGACCAGGGTTATACCGTATGCGTCGTCAACCCCGCCCAAATCAAGTTCTTCGCTAAAAGCACCCTCAGGCGCGGCAAGACCGACACCATGGATGCCGAGATCATCGCTCGCTACGGCGCCACCATGCACCCGGCTCCCTGGCACCCCACGCCAGCGGACGTGCAGCAACTGCGCGACCTGCTGCACGAGCGGGACGTCCTGCTCGAACTCCGCACGCTGGAAAGCAACCGCTTACACGCCTTTTGCCACCGCCACACCACGGACACCTTCATCACCAGCCTGGGAGAAGAGCGCCTCACACTCCTCGACCTCCAGCTGCACATCGTTGATGCGGCGATCAGAACCTGTACGGACAGCATCGACGGGATTCGCGAACAAATTGCCCTGCTCTGTAGTGTTCCCGGCGTCGGCCGGCTGACCGCGGCGATTCTGCTGACGGAGACAGCTCACCTTGACAAGATGGAGCACTCCAGGCAGTGGGCGGCTTTCGCGGGTTTGTCGCCCGTCCTGAGGCAGTCAGGCACGATGGTTGGGAAGAGCCGCATCTCAAAGATCGGCAATGCTCGTTTGCGGCGCGGGTTGTACATGTGCGCGGTGAGCGCGTCACGGATGCAGACGCCGCAAGGTGACTTCTACCGTCGTCTGGTGAAGGCTGGAAAGCCGAAGAAGGTCGCTTTGATTGCTCTTGCTCGCAAATTGCTGCGGATCTGCTTCGCAGTACTCCGCTCCGGGATTCCTTATGCTCAGGGCTACGTGCGTCAAGGGCAGGGTGAGCTGGCCAGCTCACCCTGCCCTTGACGCACGTAGGCAAACACAGTATCTGCGAAAGTCATTTAGGACGGGCGCGGGTAAGATTGCAGAGCGCGGCAATGAGCTGAACCCGGAGAGCGAACCGGCGACATCGATGTCGATTGGTCTTGCTAGGGTTTGGTGGAGGGGGAGTTAAGTCTCAGCCAGAATGGGGACTGAGATGCCAAGACAAAGTGTCACTCACAGCGCGGAGTTCAAGCAGGAAGCCGTCCGGCTGGTCCTCAGCAGCGGGAAGAGCTGCGCTGAGGTCGCCCGCGACCTGGGAATCGCCGATTACCTGCTGGTCCGTTGGAAGCGACAGCACGAGGCGCGCGAAGCGTCAGGGAAACCCAGCTTCACCGGCCGGGGCGTTCCAGCCCGCTCCGCGCAGGAACTCCGCATCGCCCAGCTCGAACGTGAGCTTGAGATTGCGCGGCAGGAACGTGATGTCCTGAAAAAAGCCGTGGCCTATCTTGGGCAGAACGGACGCCCATGAGGACGCCTGCCCGCTTCTTCGCGAAGGAAAACCGCTAATCTATCGCTTCATCCAGGAACACCGCGATCAGTTTCCCCTGGAGCTGATGTGCCGGGTTCTGGAGGTCAGCGTGAGTGGCTATTTCGCCTGGCGGGGAAGGCCAGAAAGTGACCGTACACGCGAGGATCGGGCGTTGACCGAGTCGATCAGCAGCATTCACCGGCAGAGCCGAGAGACGTACGGTTCACCCAGGGTGCAAGTCGAGTTGCGGGAGCAGGGGAAGCATGTCAGCCGGGCACGTGTCACCCGGTTGATGAAGTCCGCTGGTCTCAAAGTGCGGCGTAAGCGAAAATTCCGCACGACGACCAATTCCAAGCATCGCCATCCTGTAGCCGAGAATCTGCTGGAGCGCGACTTCACGGCTGCGGCGCCGAATCAGAAGTGGTGCACGGACATCACGTATTTACCGACGCGTGAGGGCTGGCTGTACCTGGCCGTGGTGATGGATCTCTTCTCCAGGAAGGTCATCGGTGGGCCATGCGGGAAACGTTGCACACCGAGCTGGTATTGGCCGCCTTGGAGCTGGCGGAGCAGGCTCGGCAGCCGGGGGAAGGGATGCTGCATCATTCGGACCAAGGGGTGCAATATGCGTCTGGGACGTACCAGGAGGTGCTGGAGCGTCTGAATGCGGTGCAGAGTATGAGTCGCAAGGGGGAGTGCTGGGATAATGCCGCGCTGGAGAGCTTTTTCTCGACCTTGAAGATGGAACTCGACTTGGATGTAGCCCAGGGAACCCGGCAGTGGACCAGAACGCTGGTATTCGAGTGGGTAGAAGCCTTCTACAACCGTGAACGCCGTCATTCAAGCCTGGGGTACGTTTCGCCTCAGAAATTCGAAGAACAGTGGGCCAGACCTCAGTACCCCACAACTCGGAGTGGGTAACGTCCAGAAGGGCGATTTGATCGCGGCATAAACGCAAAAAGAGCGGCATCAAGGGAGTGTGTCGCTCCAAGAAGCCGCTCTGACTGATCCTACCAAGCTCGGCGAGGTGTTCAAACACCATTTGCCCTTTCTGCGCCGAGACACCCTGCAACGCCTCGCCGACGTCGTCACCGCTCTGATCCAAGCGCGTTCGACCAAGCACGCTCGGCTCGCACTTCATCTGCCCGGACACGCCAGCAGTTCAGTCAAGCTGCGCCGCGTCGAGCGCTGCCTACACGACCCTCAGCTCGATCAGGACGTTTTTTTGAAGCTGCTCTTGCCGCTCCTCCCTGATGACAAGCTCGTCATGACGATGGACCGTACGAACTGGGAGTACGGCGAAGCCGACTTGAACGTCCTTGTGCTCGGCGTGGTGCTTGAAGGCTTCACATTACCGCTGGTGTGGACGGCCCTGCCCCATGGGGGCAGCAGCGACACCAGGACACGCGAGCGTCTGGTCGCTCGACTGCTGAAGGTGCTGCCTGCGAAGCAATGGCGCGTTCTGGTCGCTGATCGAGAGTTCGTGGGGCGGGAGTGGTTTGCCTTTCTCAGGCGTCGGGGTGTGAAACGCTGTTTGCGCATTCGAGGCGACAGCCGCGTGGATGATTTGCGGCTCGATGAGGGATGGGCGTACGTCGAGCCGGGACAGGTGGTCGGCCTGCTGGAGAAAGCCAATATCTACGGTCAGGTCATGCAACTGGTGGTGACGCGCACGCCCGAGGGTGAACTGCTCGCCCTGGCCACCGACCTGAAAATCGACGAGACCAGAGGCGTGTACCACTTGAGGTGGTCGGTAGAAAGCACCTTCAGCGCGCAGAAATCGAGGGGGTTCGACCTTGAGGCGAGTGCGATGACCAAACCCGCTCGGTTGGAGCGGCTGGTCGGCGTAGTGACGCTGGCGATGGCTTGGTGCTTGCGGATCGGTACATGGTGCCACGAGCAGCGGCCCATCAAGCGCAAAAAGCACGGACGCCGGGCGGTGAGTCTCGTCAAGTACGGCTTGGAACGCCTTGCTGCCGCTTTGCGCTGGGGAACGAGTGATCGAACCATCCTCCTGAGCCTCGTCATGCAACCTTTTCCCGCTCCAATACAGCACTCAGCTCAAGATGTGGGGTACTGAGGGGCCAGACTCAACTGACCTTCCACAAAACCCTTGCAAATCCACGATATATGCCCTTGAGCACGCGAAAGACCTTCATGCGGCGGATGACGTGTTCTATCCCTTGGCGGGTATGCGCCAGCACACGGTTTTCTTGACGCTGTTCGGCAGAGAGGGGCGACGCTCGTGTCGCCTTGTGGGTCGTGATGGCGTGCCCGTGGCTTCTCCAGAGGCCCTGATACCCTGCATCCCCAATCAGGGTTGTGTCGTGAGGAAAACGCATTCCAGACTGACGAAAGAGCTTCAGGTCATGAATTGCCCCGGCACTCGTGGCCGTGCCCAGAATGCGATGAGTCACCGTGCACATCAGCACCTGAAATTTCAGGGTGTGCTGCTTCTTCTTGCCGCTGTACCAGCAGCACTGCTTTTTTTGGGCCGCTCGCAGGGCACCTCAGAAGCGTCCACGACCACGATGCTGTAGACCGTCTGTGCCTCCTGAAACACGCGCTTTTTGGGCATCTGGAACTGCTCACTGGCGATCAGGGCCGCTTCGACACGTTCCACCGTGCGGTGCACGGTCGTCTCGTGGACACCCCAGTCGTCGCCGAGGTGCGCGAAGGTGCGGTACTCGCGCCAGAATTCCAGGGTCATCAGAAGTTGTTCAGCCACGCTGAGCGCGGCTGGGCGGCCAGCTTTCTTTTTTTGTGCTTCCCGTTCCGCGAGCACCGCTTCCATCTCGGCGAAGGTTTCGGGGTAAATTCCGGTGCGTCGGCGGAACTGCTTGCGGTTCATCTTCAGTGTGCGGGTCAGGCGGTCTTGCTCCACACCATGACCTTAACCCTCCACTTTCGCAAGAGGTCTACTGAACTCAGTGCCACAAGCACGGCACTTCAGCAGGCGGCGCTGCCCGTCACAGTAGAGCTTACGAACGCGCAGGTTGCCTTGCCCTGGTTGGCCTCGGAGGTCACAGTGCGGTGCGGGGCAGGCAAAGTTTTCCAGGGGAAGGAGCGTATCTGACATGCCCTGTCTTCTCCCTCACACGCCGACCGCTCACAGTGGGGCTGGTCTGGTTCCACCCAACAGCCCCCCGGCGCGGCTTTTCGGAATAACTGTCTGAACAGCACTGTACGGCCAGGTGCGAAGTCGTGTGTTTAGCGTCAAGCAGCTGGAATCGACAAAAAGCTGTTCAGCACGGCAAATTCCCCCATACCGAAAAGGTGAGTAGCGCTACTAACGTTCAAATGAGCGGGTCTGCAAGTCGCGGCCCGTTAAGGGCAACTGGTGGTTGGGGTTGCACCGTTCAATTCATAGCCTTGAGAAAACTCTGTGACCATCTGTCCGTCCGCATTCAATTCGAAGACGTAAGGAACTGTGGAGTTACGATGGGATTTCACGGTAAAGCGGTAACCTAAAGTCGTTTCCTCCACAATGATGCAGGCGACTTGCCCAGCCGGAAGGTTCTTGAAAACGTTCTTCTGAGGGGGCACCACCAATGAAGGCTGCTGCACACCATTCAAGTACAGGGCGACGCGCGTGCTTTGGGTCGTCTGTTGATTGCTGTTAACGATCCGCATTACAGGTGGCCCCTCCGATTTCCCAATGGCGCAAGCGGCCAGTACAGGGAAAAGGAACGCGAGCAAGGAGAGCTTTTTCATGTCAGCATCCTGTCAATAATACACGGCATAGGCGCCGGTCAGGTAGGCGTACCAAGTCGAGGATTGATTGAACCAAGAGTTGTACCAGCTCGGCACGAAGACCATCAGGTCAGTCCAACTGCCTTTTTCGAACTTCTGGACGATGCCGAAGTGCTTGACCGCATTGCTGCCGTGCATCATGATGACCGGCTCGTTCTTGCTGAACTTATCCTTGTAGATGTCCGCCTGAGCTTCCCAATTCAGGCTGGGTTGCCCGTACGTGCCCCCGAACGAAAGGAGCGAGGCGGGCGAGCGACGATTGAGGTACGCGTTTGCGCCATAAATGAAGTCTTTGTGCTCGGTGTTGCGCACGCCACCCCCGGCCGGAACCCAAGTGAGCATGTCGACGACGAGTTGCTCCACGGTGCTGGTGTACCCATCTGTTCCGGCATCCATGGGATTGGCGTAGTACGGCAGGCGGTTCCAGGCGTACGGCTTCATGTCCCGGTACCACTTCAGGACCGTCGCGACCGAAACAGGACCGCAACCCTCGGGTTGGCCATCTGCGCGGTTGCGTTGCTCGTCGTAGTAGTAACCTCCGATAAACGTCCCACCCCAGCCATTCGGATTGGTGTAAGTCTTCGTGTCACCTTTGTAAGACGCCCTGGACATGTCCATGTATTCGGTCATGTCGCCGCGGAAGGTGGAGGCTTGATTGTCGCAGGCTTCCCATGACCAGAACAGCGCGGTGCGCCTGCCGCAAGTGAAGCTGTATGACTGCGACGTGACGGTGTTGTTGCTTTGAGCGGTGGCCGTGGCCGTCACGGTGCCGGCGTCGGCAATCTGCACGAAATTGTCGGCACTGGCCTTTTTCCACTTGTCCTCGTCTTTGGCGCGCGTGAGCTCGCGGTTGTCGACGAAACGTTGCACCATCAGGTCGTACTCTGTGCGTTTGGCCTGCACCTGCTCACTCGAAACGTACGCGCGCATCTTGAGGTCGTAAAAACGGCCGTCCTTCATCTTGGCCCAGTAGATGCCCTCGGTTGGCATGACGTACTGATCGACCTCAGCCATTTTGAATCCGGCGACCTTGCCTGCTTCGCCGAAGAGGGTGTCGAGCACGGGAACGCCGTGTTCGAAGGTGCCGATCACCGAGCGGGACGTGTTGGCGCCGGTAAGGAGGGTGCCGACTTGCCATGTTTCGGGTGAACTGGGGTCAGCCGTTGTGTCGCGTTGAGCCGTGGCAATCAAGTCTGCCGGTTTGGTGTGACCGTCGCGATCAGCGAACGTAAGGTAGCCGAAGCTGACGCCATAGAAGTCGTAGAAAGGCAGGGTGTAGCCGTCCGCGCCTTTGCCGGGGCTCTTCGCCCCTTTGATCTTCCAGGGCTGGCCTGGCGTGACGGCTTTGGCGTCAGCAAACGCCGTTTGTACGGCGCTGCTGTTTTGCGTGGAGAGGGCTTGCTGAGCAGACCCTGTCTTGGTTGAGGTAGGAAATACCGGAATGACCGCGATTTGCGCGGTCGGTGCGCCGCTCGCTGACGAAGCGGCCGACGCGATGGACGATGCTGGGGTCGGAACTTGTTGGCCACAACCAGCAAGAAGGGCGGTGACGGTCAACAAGAACATACATTTAATTCTCATATTCACCTCTTCCGGACTTTAAGCGGTCGGACTTCTACGCGGGCCGCACATCCGGCAAAACCACGCACGTTAAGAACGCGTGAAGAGCTGTGTTATGTATGCGCTAAGGGCGATCAGCTTGCTCAACTTGGCCTGACGTCACTGTCGGATTCCGTTGGCGAAGTCCTCAGGCGGGCGTGAGGCGCTTGGGCGCACACTGAAGAATGTTACGGGCTGAGCCCATTGGTGCTGTCCCCGAAGATTCCGCCGGTGTTGCACGCGCTGCCTTCCCCAAAGGTCACCTGTACCTCCAGATGCGTGACGAGCTCGGTATCCTCTACGCCGACGAGGACTTCGCGGCCCTGTTCCCGCCCCTCGGGCACCCCGCCCTGCCTCCATGGCGACTCGCGCTGGTCACGGTCTTTCAGTTCCTCGAACACCTCACCGACCGCGAAGCCGCCCATCAAGTCCGTGCACGTGTGGACTGGAAGTACGCACTCGGCCTGGAGCTCACCGACCCTGGCTTCGACCACACCGTCCTGACTGAGTTCAGAGCCCGCTTGATTGCTGGTGGCCACGAACATGTCCTGCTGGATAAAATGCTCACCCGCTTGCGTGACCAGGGCCTACTTCGTCTGCGAGGCAAACAGCGCACCGACGCCACGCACGTGCTGGCTGCGTATTTCGGCTGATTTCGAGACAGGAAGCTGGTCGAAGTCGATACGCGATGACGCTCGAAAGCGATACACAAAACTGGTTCAATTCGATACACGAAAACGGTGCCGATCACCCTACCCGGCGATGCGAGACTCCCGGCTTCTCAACCCCACAGTTGAGGTATGCCACGAAAGCGAGTCAGCATGCGCAAAATCCGAGAGGTCCTGCGACTCAAAGGGCCGCGACTTGCAGACCCGCTCATTTGAACGTTATTGATACCGGCATAGCTTTGCGGGATAAGCTGTGGGGATGGCCAGTTGGCAACCCAGCAAATACAGCCGCGTACAGCTCGAAGAGCGACGACTGGCGGCCCTGGAATGGCTGCAAGCAAGCACCGCCACATACAAAGAAATCGCTGAACACTTCGGTGTCTCGGTCAAAACCGTCTCCAGCTGGAAGGAACGCCTCAAGAAAAACGGTACCCTTCAAGCCACGGTGGCCCAAGGACGCACACCCTTCCTGACCCAGGAGCAGCACGACCAGGTGCGGACACTGCTGCGAGAAGGACCGCTGGCGCATGGCTTTCCTGATGACACCTGGACCACGCCCCGCGTGCGAGAACTGATCGGCCGGAATCTGAACGTCTGGTATCACCGGGACCATGTCCGGAAACTGCTGCACGCCTTGGGGTTCACTCCACAGAAACCCGATGGGCGTGCAGTCGAGCGCAACGATCAGCGGATCATGACCTGGGTGGAACAAGTCCACCCGGAGTTGGAAAAAAAAGGTGGCTGAGGGCGCAACACTGGTCTACCTCGACGAGGTGGGCTTCGCAATGAAGGGGGTGAGACGACGCACTTGGAGCACCCGAGGTGTAACCCCCCTGGTGCGGTTACCAGCGAACTGGGACAAGCTCTCCACCATCGGAGCCATCACCTCTGGAGGGCACTTTTTCCAGAACACCAAGAAGGGCGCCATGTGCAGCAGTGACGTCATCCGCTTTTTCACGCACCTATTGAGCAAGGTCAAAGGTCAGGTCATCGTCGTGCTGGACAATGCAGGCATTCACGGAGCCAAACAGGTTCAGGCGTTCGTGGACAGCAAAGAGCGCCTATCCTTGGTGTATTTGCCGCCGTATGCCCCTGAGTTGAACCCGATCGAGTTGGTGTGGGCGTACGTAAAACGCAACGTGCTGGGTAACTTCTGCGCCAGAACGGTGAAGGAGTTGAAGGCGAGGCTTGCTGCCGCATGGCAACGTGTGCGTTACGTAGAGCTGCCAAGCAAGCTGATGACCTCCAACCAATGCCGGGTTCAATAAAAGCGCCACCCGTCGCTCTCGACGTGCTCGCCGAGAAGCTGGCCAAGCGTGGCATCAAAGGGAAAGTAGAAGTTCCCGATCAAGCAACGGCGAACCTGTACAGCCTGGCGCTCGACTACGAGAACGGTGTGGATGTCAGTACCGGCGTGAACTACGTCATGCATGCCACAGCCAGCGGTAGTGCGCTTGAACACCGCTCGTCCAGCACCTCATTTATGCAGCCAAAAAATGATTGGTGGAATGGTCCGAGCACCGGGAACGTACTCCCTGCTTGGGAGAAGTCGGGCGCTTCAGGTGCAGGCGTGAATGTGGCCATCATCGACACGGGCTTTACTCCACGGGACTGGGACATGACTGCTTACGACCCCATCACGTACGGAGGCTGGCGCTTCGTGTACGAGTATGACTTCGGACAGAGAGATTATGACGTATCAGCTGACAGTACTGGTGATGTGAATGCTAACGGCGTTTCCTGGCACGGACATGGTGCGGCGGCTGTCGCACTCGCTGCCCAGAACAACCACTACGGCACATCAGGCATCGCCCCAGATGCTACCCCATTCCTATTCCGGATTGGTCGTGGCGTCGGCAATCTCCTCAGCTACTATGACGCAGGCTGGGCTGTTGACACTGCCGTAGCGTGGGGTGCCGACGTCATCAATATGTCGTTCAGCACCTTAACCCCTGGCGGAGCCGGAGTCCCAAACACCTACCTCGGTGCTGCCCTGCAGCGCTCGGACAACGCTCGGGTCATCAATGTCGCAGCAATGGGAAACGACAATCGTTATACCGATAACAACAGATATCCATGGTTTTTATACCCGGTGCCAGCAGTTTGGCCAACCGTGATTGGGGTTGGAGCTACGACATGGAACAACACCAGAGCCTCTTACTCCAATTTTGGCCCTGCTGTTGACATCTGGGCGCCCGCCGAAGTGCTCAACGTTGGTCCGAGCCCTCTGGGCTGGGCTTCATGCTATTCCACAGCCACCCGATGCAGTGATCGAGCTGGCGCAGTTGAGACGTACAACGGGACCTCAGCCGCTGCCCCCTTCATTTCAGGAACGATGGCTATGATGAAACAGCGATTTCCGAATATGAGCCGAAAGAATGCTCTGGATATTCTGAATCAGACAGTCAAGCGGAATACGACAGATGGCAATGTGAACGGTGCTGGCCTTATCGATGTGGGAGAAGCTGTATGGTGGGCCTACGGATATGGGTATCTGTGCACTTATAACAAAAACTGTTAATGGAGTGCGGATTATCCCCTAGTAGAAGGAGTGGACCGCAGATGAAACGAATCGTATTAGCTGGATGCTTAATCCTCACTTTGTCAGCCTGCCGCCCGAGTTATGAGCCCGGCTCGTACAGGGTGACCTTCTCTGAGGAACAAGTTTCAATTGTGCGCCCGGCGGATAGTGTCCTGTTCGTCTCGGAGGTCGCAAATCCAAACGTCCAGGCAGACGTGGTGGGAGCGCAGTTCAAGATTGGCAACCGGATCTATCCTGGAACCCGACAGGACGTGAACAGCAGTGAGTTTGTTTACCAGTGGTTGACCAGCAATTCGTGCAAAGACTTACCGCAGGGTTCAAATGTTACCGCAACTTACGAGATGTTAAATGCTGCGCAACAAGTCGTGCAAAGCAAATCCATCAACATCAAAGTAATTGATACCTGTCGCTAAACTCAGATACTTCTCCCGGATAGGTGAAAGAGCGCTCCCTAGCGCGAAAAAGAGGGTGTCTAACCTCATGCTTGCGGGGAGCGCTCTGAATTTTGATGAGTAGGAAATTGTGTTGTGCGTCCGTCCACGTACTGTGCCTCGTCTACGGAGCAGACACACCCCGTGACGAGTTCGAACGGACGCTCTGCCAGTGTTATCAGGGTCACGTTGCCGGTATGGCTGAGGCCATTTTGGAAGCACTCCAAAATATCCCTAACAACGAACGCAACTCAGTGATTGCAGGTCGGGCAGGAGCTAAAATGTATGCTGTCTTCCTAACGTGACTTCTGGAGTTGCTACGTGTCACGGGCCAGAAACGAGAAGTCCGGCAGGTCAGGCAAGCATTCCAGCACGCCCGACAGGATGCTCAGCGCGCCCAGCGCGTCGCGCAAATCCAGCAGTTCCACCGGGGAGTGCGAGTACCGCCGAGGAATCGTCAAGGAGCCCGCCGCGACGCCGAGCGCCGCCCACGCCATCGACGCCGAGTCATTCGACCCGCCACTGAAGGTGCACACCTGTAGGGGCACCTGCCGCTGCTGCGCGACGTTCAACAGAAAATCCTTCACGCCCGGATGCAGCAGGTTCGCCCGGCCCCCCGCGCCTGCCATGACCTGCAACGCCGGCCCGCTTCCCAGGCGGACGTTCAGATCGCGGTGCTCACTCATGTCCGGCGTGTCCCCGGTCGGCATGGTATCCAGCGCCAGCGCCAGGTCCGGACGAAAGCGTTCCGCGGCGAGTTTCGCGCCTTTCAGCCCGACTTCCTCCTGGGAAGTGAAGGCCAGCACCACCGTCCCTGCCTCTGGAGTGAAGCGCAACGCCAGCTCCAGCAGCAACGCGCACCCCACGCGGTTATCCACCGCTTTCCCCGCCACCAGATGCTGCTGAGCGCCGACTTCCAACAGCGGACTCACGAACGCGATCGGATCACCGACACGCACGCCGAGTGCGGCGACTTCCGCGGCACTCGCACACCCCAAATCAAGGTACAGATTACTGGCTGTGTGTCCTTGCGTGCGTTCGTGTTCCGTCTGATAGTGCCCGGCTTTCACGCCAATCACGCCCTGCACGCCTTTCACCCGGACCATCCGGGCGGGCAGCAGGCTGTCAATCACCCCGCCGATCTTCTCGAAGCGCACGAAGCCGCCCGGTTCGATGCTTTTGACCATCAAACCGATCTCGTCCGTGTGCGCGGCGATCAGAACCGTCGGACCGGGTTCGGCAGCGCGTTTCACGGCGTAGGCATTCCCGGCGACGTCGATGCTGAAGTCATCCACGCGACCTTGAAGCTGCTGGCGCAGATAGCGCAGCATGGGGCGTTCATCGCCGGAGATGGCGTCGATGTCGCAGAGGATCCGCAGGCGTTCGCGTAATTCCGTGAGGGTCAGCATGGCGCCATGATTTCCGTTTGGTAGCGCGGGGTCAAGACGCAGGACCATCCGCGGGCGTGGCGTTGCGCACGCTCTCCTGCCGTCGTGCTGCGCGACCTGCTGCTGTCGTAGTCCGGCAAAGCCACCCGGGAAACGTTGCGTCAGTTGTGGCTTTACGTGCAGGTACTGCAGCCACGCGTGCCAAACCGAATCCGGTGCAAGTGTATTCTGGCTGCCCCGCCATCACGTACCCGGCCCGGGTACAACCCGAACGCCTGCAACTCGAATTCGCTGCGCACCCGAAATTCCCAGCGTGCAGGGCCGACGTTTCCGCCTGACCGTTTCGGAGCACGCTCGGGCTTCGCCCTTGCGCTACACTTCCGGGGTTCCTTTCCATGACCCCACCCACCGCCTCACCTGACGCCTTCGCGGCCCTTCGTTTCGCGGACTTCCAGCGGCTGATCGCGTCTTCCGCCAGCGCGTCCTTCGCCGGACAGGCCTTCTCCGTGGTGATCGGGTACCAGGTGTACCAGCTCACGGGCAGTGCGCTCGCACTTGGTCTGCTGGGGCTCGCCACCGCCCTGCCCACCCTGAGTCTCGCGCTGCTCGGCGGACATTACGCCGACCGGCTCGACCGGCGCCGTATCCTGCTCGTCACGCGCGCCCTGTTGGTCCTGAGCGGCCTGGCGTTCGCGGTACTCTCGCTTTCTGGCTCTGCCACGAGCGTGGTCCTGCTGTTCGCGCTTGTCATCCTGATGGGGTTCGCGCGTGGATTCGGCGATCCGGCCTCCAGCGCCTTCGAGACGCGAATCGTGCCGCCTGGCGCGTACGTGAATGCCTCCGCGTGGCTCGGCAGTGTCGGCCAGGCAGCGGGCATTCTCGGGCCGATCCTGGGTGGGGTGATCCTCGCGCAATTCGGGGCGAGCAGCACCTACCTGCTGATGGCCGCGCTGTATGGCGTGTCGTGGCTGGCGTTGTGGCGCATTCCGCGCATTCCGCCCGCCGCACCTGCCGGTCGGGATGGGGTTCGCGCGAGCATCGGGGCAGGCTTGCGGTTCGTCGTGCGTGATCAGGTGCTGTTCGGGTCGATGGCGCTCGATCTGCTCGCAGTGCTCTTCGGTGGGGCCATCGCGCTGCTGCCGATCTTCGCCACGGACCTCCTAGCGGTCGGACCGAGCGGCCTGGGGGTACTGCTGGCCGCACCGTCGGTCGGGGCGCTCGTGGTGATGCTGTGGATGACGCGCTTTCCGCCGTTGCGGCACACCGGCCGCTGGCTGGTGCTGAGCGTCGCGCTGTTCGGTGTCGCGATGATCGTGTTCGCCGTATCGCGCGTGTTCTGGCTGTCGTGGCTGGCGCTGGCATTCAGCGGCGCCTTCGACGGCGTGAACATGCTGATTCGCCGGGCGATCGTGCGGACCCGCACGCCGGATGACATGCGCGGCCGTGTCGGCGCGGTGAGTCTGGTGTTCATCGGGACCAGCAATGAGATCGGGGCGCTGGAGAGCGGCGTGGCGTCTCACTTTCTGGGCGTGGTGCGCGCGACGGTGTTTGGTGGGCTGGTGACCCTCGCGATCGCGGCGGGTGCGGGGTGGCGCTGGCAGGAACTGACGGCGTGGGAGCTCGAGCAGGAGTACAAACGTCACGCGACGAGCGAAGCGCAGCCCGCCTGACGGGTGCGGTGCTGAGCGCAGTGAGCCGCCTGGTTGGGTGGGAGCCGGTTGGTTTTATGTTGGGTGTCCGCCGGCCGGGGAAGCCCGACCCGCACCAGCGAAGGAGCCACAGCGTGGCTCCTTCAGGAGCTCAGTCGCGGCCGCGCAGGCGCGGATCGAGAATGTCACGCAGGCTGTCGCCCAGCAGGTTGAAACCCAGTGAAGCAAGCAGGATTGCCAGTCCGCTGAACACGGCCGGCCAGGGCTGCAAGGTCAGGAACGTGCGTGACTCGGAGAGCATCAAGCCCAGACTGGGATGGGGCGGTTGGGTGCCCAGCCCGAGGAAGGACAGCGAGGCTTCCACCAGAATGGCGGTGGAAAGCGCCAGGGACGTCTGGACCAGCACGACCGCGGTGATGTTCGGCAGGATGTGACGGAAGATGATTCGGGCATCACGAGCCCCGAGGGCCTGGGCGGCACTGACGTAATCGCTTGCCTTGAGCACCAGCGCGGGCCCACGCAACAAGCGGGCGAAGGTGGGAATGTACACCACGCCAATCGCCAGGGCCGTGTTGAACTGACCCTGACCGAGCACCGCGACGATGCCAATGGCCAGCAGAATCACCGGGAAGGCGAGCAGGACGTCCATGACCCGCATGATCAGCCGGTCAAGCCAGCCTCCCATGAACGCCGCGATCACGCCGAGCGAGCCACCGACGAGCAGGGCGATGGTCACCGCGGCAACCGCGACGCTGAGTGAAGCGCGGTACCCGTACAGGATGCGCGCGAGCGTATCGCGTCCGAACTGGTCGGTGCCCAGCGGGTGGCTGACGCTGGGAGGCTTGAAGCGCTCGAGGATCTGCTGGTCGAGTGGCCCGACCGGACTGAGCAGGGGGGCGCCAAGGGCGAGCAGCAGCACGCCCAGGGTCAGCAGCAGGCCGAGCAGTCCCAGCGGGTTGCGCGTCACGCGCGCCAGCAGGCCGGGTGATGTACGGCGGGGCGCGCGGTCCGGGAGCACGTGTGGTTGCGGCGCGCTCACGCGTACTCCACCCGGGGATCCACCACCGAGTACAGCAAGTCAACGAAGAAGTTGATCACCACGAAACCTGCCGTGACCACCAGGATGGCGCCCTGCACCAGGGCGTAATTGCGCTCGTTGATCGCACCGACGATCAAACGACCGAACCCGGGAATGGCGAACACCTGCTCGATCACGATGGCGCCGCCGAACAGGTACCCGGCCTGAATGCCCAGGACGGTCAGCAGCGGCACCAGGGCGTTGCGCAGCGCGTGCTTGTACAGCACCCGGCGTTCCGGGAGGCCTTTGGAGCGCGCCGTGCGGATGAAGTCCTGCCCGAGCACTTCCAGCAGCGAGGACCGCAGGATGCGCACCAGCCCGGCGAGCATTGGCAAGGCGAGTGCGATGGTGGGCAGGATCAGGCGTGAGAAGTGACCGAGGGGATCCTGGCTGAAGGGGACGTACCCGATGGTCGGCCAACCGGGAGCGAGCACGAAAGCGATGTAAATGAAGAGTGTGCCGAGCCAGAAGGCCGGGGTGGTGATGCCGGCGATCGTGACGAAGCGAATGACGCGCTCGAGGGTCGAGTTGCGCCACGCGGCCGTCAGGATGCCCAGCGGCACCGCGAGGAGCGTTGCGAGCAGCAGCGGCAGCAGCGTGAGTTCCAGCGTGACGGGCAGACGCCCCAGGATTTCCCGGCTGATCGGCGCGCCCGTCCAGACGCTCTCCCCGAGGTCGCCGCGCAGCGCGTTGCCCAGCCAACTCCAGTACTGCAGCAGGATGGGACGGTCAAGTCCGAGCCGGGCGCGCAGTTGGGCGATCTGTTCGGGCGTGACTTCGATATTCGCGCCCAGCATGATCTGCACCGCGTCTCCGGGAATCAGGCGGATCATCAAAAAGACCAGGATGGAGACGCCGAACAGCACGATCAGGAGATCCAGCAGGCGTTTGATCAGGTAAGTCAGCATGTCGACTCGTGATTTCCGGCGCGTCGGCGCCTGGGAGAGCCTGCGAAATGCGCCCGGTCCGTGACGCGGGCGCAGGTCCGGGTGCTTACTGGTCCAGCCAGGTGGTCTTGAAAGAGGACAGTGACCGCGTGGGGTTGGGCGTGAAGCCTTTCACGTTCTGACGCGCGGCAGAGTAGAGGGTGCCGTGCGCGAGGAAAGCGATGGGCCCACGGCACGCCAGAATCTTCTGCAGCTGCGCGTACGTGCGCAGGCGGTTGGCGCTGCTGCTCGACGTGCGTCCCTGCTCGAGCAGCTTATCGACGGTGGCGTCACTGTACTTGAAGACGTTGGTGGAGCCGCCGGAAATGAGGTGGCGGTACAGGTGTCCGTCCGGATCGACGCTGCCACCGTTCAGGGAGACGAAGGCATCGAAGTTGGAGTTTCGCCAGTTCTGCACGAAATTCCCGAATTCCTGCACGTCGATCTTCGCGTTGAAGCCGGCTTTGGCGAGCTGGGCTTGCAGGACCTGAGCGGTGTCCGCGACGGTTTTGATGGTAGAGAATGTCAGCAGGTCGAAGTTCACGCCGTTGGGGTAGCCGGCGTCACGCAGCAGTTGCCTGGCGCGCGCGGGATTGTAACTGTAGCAGCCGAAGTTGCTCGTGGGCGTGGCGAGGGTATTCAGCGCGGCGGGAATCGGCCCGGCCGGAACGGCGTCACCGAAATACACCGCTTCCACCAGCTCAGGACGGTTGACGGCGTAATTGAGGGCTTCGCGGACCCGCGGATCGTTGAAGGGTTTGCGGGTGGTGTTCATCCCGAGCAGGTTGTACGCGAGGTCCTGGGATTTGAGCAGCTGCACGCTGGGCGTGTTTTTGAGGTTGACGGCCAGACTGGCGTCAATGGTGGGCAGGAAGTGGTACGTGCCGCTTTGCAAGCCGAGCTGACGGGTGGAGGCGTCCGGGACGATGTTGTACTTGAGCGCGTCGAGGTAGGGCTGGTTCTTCACCCAGTAGCTGGGATTCTTCTCCAGCTGCACGTACGTGTCCGGGACCCACTCCTGCAGGCGGAACGGGCCGGTCCCGACGGCTTTGCGTTGCAGATCGCCGCCACCGCTGACGTACTCCTTGTCGACGATGCCGATGGTGGCCACTTCGCTGAGGAACGGGGCGAAGGGTTTGCTGAGGACGAACGTCACTTCGTTCGGACCGCTGGCCCTGATGTCCTTCACCGCGCTGAGGCGGCTGGCGAGCGGCGAGGCGAGTTTGGGGTCCTTGATGCGGTCCATGGTGTAGACCACGTCTTCCGCGGTGAGCGGATTGCCGTTATGAAATTTGACGCCTTGACGCAAGGTGAAGGTGTACGTCAGGCCGTCGTCGCTTTTGATGTGCTTGCTGGCCAGCAGCGGGCGAAGTTTCAGCTTGGCATCGACTTCGAGCAGGCCTTCGTACACTTGCCCGGTGATGGCGAAGGTGGAGAAGGCCGTAGCGAGGTGCGGATCAAGACCCACGGGAGACTGATCGACGGCGAGTTGCAGGGTGCCACCACGATCGACCGGCTGGGCGCAAGCGGCGCCGAGGCCGAGGGTGGCGGACAAAAGTGAAACGGTGAGGTACTTCATCTGTGCCTCCTGTTCTGGGGTGAGGGGGTGTGCTGTGAATGGTTCTTCAAAAGTGTAATGGGATGGATAGTGGTATTCAAGTGGTGTACATTTGGGCTCAAAGATTCAGCACCTCAGTGTGGATTCACCCCAACGCCCCGGAGGGCGCTACCACATGCCCAGCCGCAAACCGGATCCCCAGCTCCGTACCCCGCAGTACATTCAAATCGGCAACCTCCTGCGTGACGCCCTCCAGCGCGGCGAATGGAGCGAAAACGCCGCGCTTCCCTCGGAGCGCCAGCTGGCGCAGAAACTCGGGATTTCCCGCATCACGGTCCGCCGCGCCCTCAGCCTGCTCGAAACTCACGGTGACATCGTACGGAAACGCGGCTTGGGTACCTTCCCCGCCAAGCGCATCGAACAACCCCTCGCCAGCCTGACCGGCTTCAGTGATGACATGCGCGCCCGCGGACTCACGCCCTCCTCCAGATGGGTGCAGCGACAGCTTGGCCGGCCAACTCCGCAGGAAGCCATGGCGCTCGGTCTCGCTCCGGACATCCGCGTCGCCCGCCTCATCCGGGTGCGGTATGCCAATGCTGAACCCGTCGCCGTGGAATGCGCCACCCTCGCCAGCCATCACCTCCCCCCACTCGAAAACCTCGGCGATTCGCTCTACGCCGCCCTGCGGGCCCACGGTGTGCACCCCGTGCGGGCCTTGCAGCGCATCCGCGCGGTCGCCCTGCGGGGCTACGAAGCGTCACTGCTCGGCATGCACGTCGGCGCGCCTGCCCTGTTCACGCAACGCGTCACTTACCTCGCGGACGGCACTCCACTCGAATTCACGACCGCGCATCACCACGGCGACAAGTACGACTTCATCATCGAGATGCAAGGTGTTCGCCCGTGACGCGCGCACCCCGCCTGCTCGGCCTGATGAACGGCACCAGCGTTGACGGCATCGACGCCGTACTGCTCGAACTCCCCGGTTGGCCGGCCGTCGGTGAAGCCGGCTCTCCCGCCGAACTGCACGGACCCGCGCCACGCGCCCGCATCCTCGCGCACCGCTACACGCCCTTTCGGGACGATTTGCGTGACGCCCTGCTGCGTGCCAGCCGCAATAACGCCAACACCAGCGAAATCACCCAACTGCACTTCTGGCTGGGCGAAACACTCGCGGACGCCGCCGCGGAACTCTCACCGGACGCTGATCTGATCGCCAGTCACGGACAGACCATACATCACATCCCGCACCTCGACGAGCAGCACGGCTGGCACACCCGTTCGACCCTGCAGATCGGTGAAGCTTCCCTGATCGCCGAGCGCACCGGGAAACCCGTGCTGTCCGACTTCCGCCCGCCCGACCTGGCGGCCGGCGGGCAAGCCGCGCCTCTCGTGCCATTCGCGGACCGCATTCTGTACGCCGAACACGGCGTGCGACGCGCCATCCACAATCTTGGGGGGATCAGTAACCTGACGTACCTCCCGGGCCTCGACGCGCACGGCGTGCTGGCTTTCGATACCGGACCCGCGAACGCATTGATCGACGAAGCGGCCGAGTTGTTCGAGCGGCGCTACGATGACAGCGGAAAGATGGCCGCCAGTGGTCGCGTGGCCGACACGCTCGTCCAGACCTGGCTGCGCGAACCTTACCTGCAACTCGCTCCGCCCAAAAGCACGGGACGTGAACGCTGGAACCTGCAACGCCTGCCGGGCGTATTTGAGCTCGATGCGCGCGATATCGCCGCGACCGTCACGGCCTTCAGTGCCGCCAGCATCGCCGACGCCTACCACCACTTCGTGCTTCCACGGGGACTCGACGAGATCATCGTCGCGGGCGGCGGGGCGTACAATCCGACCTTGATGGGTCAGCTGCGCGACGCCCTCGCACCCATTCCTGTGCTGACCTTCGAAGAGCGCGGCTGGAACTCCAGCGCGCGCGAAGCCGCTGCCTTCGGGATTCTCGGTTACTACGCCTATCAAGGCTGGCCGAACACCCTACCGCACACCACGGGTGCACGGCACGCCGTGATCGCCGGGAAGCTCTCACGTCCACCCCGCGAACATTCATGACTCCCCGAGCATGCGCTGCACTGAGCGCCTCGGCCGATCGCCTGCCCGGGTCTCCAGGCTGACCTGGCCCGGTCGTCTGTGGGCGCCCTACGCAGGGGCTTTCCGTGCTTCCTGCTGGATTACATGAGGGTGACTGCTGATTTCTTGCGGCCGCACTTCGGCCGGTTCTGCGTGGAGAATCATCGGGAATGCTGGTCGGAATCGAGAGGACGACCAAAGAAGCGGGTCCTGGCTGATGGTCTCCAGCAGCGAGCGGGCGTGAGCATACAGTACGTGTACACCTCGGTTGTCAACGGCCAGACCGTGAATTCCAAGGTCGTGTACGTTCCTGCCGTCGAGGCGGCGCCTACCCCACGGTCAGCATGAACATCGTCGATCATCACGACATTGAAGCGAGCGTGCACGTCGCCGGTGGTACCGCTCCATACACATACCGCTGGGTGTCGTCAAACATGGGTGTCGTGGGTGAGGGGCCGACCGTGCGTTCTTCGTCGGCTCCGAGGAGGACGCGGGTACGCTCGTCGATGAGACATTGAGCGTCGTCGTGACGGACGCGAATGGCCAGCTGGCCCGGGCGCGAAGAGGCTGATCAGCATGCTGAAATTACCGTTGTTCCCGATGGCCGCGGCGACCACGTTGGAACGGCGGGTGACGCTGGCTTGTTGCGGTGTGCGCAGCCGCATGGTGTAAGCCATGATCGCCACGGTGGACACGTACACGCCGAGTAAGTGCAGGCGTGCAGCGCTGGCAGCAGCGACGGTTGTGCCAGGCAGGGTGTCGAGCGCCATGGCGGGGACACGCCACAGGCCGTACATACTGACGCGCGATGGTGTGCTGGTCAATGTGCATGTCGTTCACGAGGATCATGCCGACACCCGCGACCATCACGACCGGCATTACGACGTTGAACCGCGCCTCAAGCACCGCTCGGCACCGCTGGCCGCGGCGCGTTGACGCGTCCGCAAAGTGTTCGGCGAGGTCGATCATGGTGACCGTGGCGGGATCGCACCACGGTACGCGAGGGTCTGGCTTGCGACCGAGTTGGCGAGCCGGGCGGCCTCCAGCAATCCTCGCTGCTGGGTCAGGGCGTACAGGAACGCGCCATTCCAGGCGTCGCCGGCGCCGGTGGTATCGCGCACGTGCGCGGCGGGTACGGCGGGCACGTGGGTGACGCATTCACCTTCGGCAAGGGTGACGCCTTCCTCGCCGCGCTTCACGGCGACGAGCGGCGCACAGTTGAGGTACCGTTCGAGGGTGTCCTCGCCTGGGCTTGCGTTAACCAGGCCGTGATCGGCAGGGTGACTGGGCAGCAGGATGTCGACCAGGGGAAGAAGTGACTGTGCCGCGCGCTGGGCCGCGGCAAGTCCGCCACGCTTCGCCCAGAGGTTCGCTCGGTAGTTCGGGTCGTAGGCCACCTGCACTCCTGCCGCCCTGGCCACACGGGCTGCCTCCATCGTGGTGGCTTCGGCGGTGTCGGAAATGGCTTGGGTGATGCCGGACAGCAGCACGATTCGTGCGCTCTCCAGGTACGTGGGATTGAGGTCTTCAGGGCGCATGGCACTCGCGGCGCTGCCGGTGCGCCGATACGTGAATTCGCGTTCTCCGTCCGCTTGTACGCTGATGAAGTACACTCCGTTTTCACCCGGAACCAACGGGGCGGACCGCACGTCGATTCCTTCAGCCTGCCACGCGCGCAGCAAACCAGGACCAAAGGGGTCCGTGCCGACTCGCGTGACGAGACCCACCTGCGCACCGAGCCGGCTCGCGGTGACGAGACTGTTGAGGACGTCACCCCCGTAAGCGACATTCAGTGTGGGCGTTTCACTCAACGGCTGGTCGGACCACAACTCGACCATGCATTCGCCGACCGCAATCAAGTCGAGCACGTGCCTCCTGCCAATCCCGATTCATGCAGTGCAGCGCGGGTCGCGTGCTCTATCGCGTGGGCGTCGTGAGCGCGGAGGGCTTCGCGAGGGAACAGATTCGACCCAAGACCAACCGCGAGTGCACCAGCGTGGAGGTAACCGGGAACCTCGGTGGGCTTGATGCCTCCAGTGACCAATGCTTTGAGTTGTGGAAGTGGGCCAAGCAGGTCACGCAGGTATTGCGTGCCGCCAGCGGAGCCGGCTGGAAAGATCTTCACGATTGGCGCACCCCAGCGTATGGCGCTCACGATCTCGGTGGGTGTGAGCGTGCCGGGGATGTACATGACTTGAGCTTGCCGGGCGGTAGCGGCGACCTCCGCGTCCAAGTGGGGGCTGACCAGGAATTCCGCGCCGGCTTCGACGGCGTCGTTTGCGTCTTGCGGGGTCATGATGGTGCCAGCACCAATGGAGATGCCTGCAGGCAGCTCGGTGCGCAATGAGCGGATGGCTTCGGCGGCGCCCGGGGTGGTGAAGGTCAGCTCGATGGACGTGAGGCCGCCCCTGACGGCGGCGTGAGCGGCAAGCCTGGCGCTTTGGGCGTCGTCGGCTCGGAGGATTCCGACGACGCGTGCCTTGCGCAGCGTCTCGATCATGCGTTCAGTATTCAAGCTCAACCTCTTTCGGGGAAGCGGGAAATGGGTTCGCTGCGGTCATGCTGCTTTCCGGTGACGTGGGCAAGGGTGCCTTGCACGTTCATGGTTGCACCAATCACTTGCGCTTTCAGGCCGTATCTCGAAGCCACGCCTTGCAGGACGGCGACGACTTGCTGTGCGCATTTGACTTTCAAATCAAACAGGGCCTTTTCGGAGTACCACGCGACGTGCGGCGTGACGACGCAGGTGGTCCGCGTGGTCCGGGGGTGAGCTGGGGAAGCGGCTCCTGCTCGGCCACGTCCAGTCCCGCTGATCGAGCCTTCGTGAAGGGCGGTGAGGCGTGCTTGCGTGTTGAGAATGCCGCCTGAGGCGGTGTTGAGCAGGACCGCTCTGGGTTTCGTTCGCCGCAGCGCGGCCGCGTCGATCAGGGGGTGTTTCCGGCTGGTCAGGAACGTGCAGGGAGATCAAGTCCGCTTCAGCTCGCAACGCTCAGCGTAACCATCTTCACTCCACCAGCACCACGGCTGCCGGGCTCAGCGGATGCATCGTAAGCTATGGCGTGCCAGCCGAGTCCTTGGCCTTTACGGGCGGTGGCTTGACCAAGGTGTCCGTAGCCGACCAGACCGAGGTTTGGCCCGGTGAGCGGTGAAGGCGCTGGGTTTGCTTGAAGTCCCACTGTCCGTCGCGTACGTCCCAGTCGAGCCGTGTCACGCCGCGCGTCAAGTTCAGGAGCAACGCGGTGGCGTGATCGCTGACTTCCTCGACGCTGTAATCCGCGACGTTGCAAACGGTGATGCCAAGCTCAGTGGCGGCGTCCACGTCGGTGGTGTCTACATCAATGCCGGAGCGGGCGACGACGCGCAGGTTGGGCAGGGCTGAGAGGACTCGCCTGGTGAGGAAGCCTTGCGCATCAAAGCAATTGGCGATGACGGCTTCTTCGGGGCGGAACGGGGTCGGGTGGAAGGTCACGCTGGCCGTTTCCACCGCTTGCCGCTCAAGGACAAGTGCGGCATAGTCGCAATCCGTGACGGAGACTTTTCGTGTCATGCGTGTTCGCTCGTTTGGACCGGGTGCCGTCAAGGTGAAATTCTCCCTTCTCAGGTTCAGCCGTGCAGCTGCTGAAGGACCCGGCGGGCACGTTTTTGAAGGAGGGAGTAGTCCGGACGTGACCAGTCTGTGCTGGTGAGGTAACTTCCCAAGCCAACACCAACCACGCCGGCTTTCATAAAGTCCTGCAAGTTGTCCTCGGTGATCGCGCCGACGGCGAGAATCGGGAGGTCCGGGTAAGGCCCAAGGAGGCTCTTCACGTACCCCGCCCCCAGATTCCCAGCGGGGAAAAGCTTGACGACTTCACTGCCCTGGGCGCGGGCTTGCTGGATTTCGGTTGGGGTGGTGGCACCGCTGATCAGGCCGAGCTGGTGCTGGCGGGCGTACGTGTTCACGTCGGGAATCAGGTGCGGGGTGAGGATGTACGTCGCGCCGGCTTGCCGGGCAGCTTCGGCGCGCTCGGGGGTGGTGATGGTCCCAGCGCCGAGGTGCAGGTCGTGGCCGAAGTGCTGTTGGATGGCCTGCAGGGCGGGCACGCCGAATGCGTCGCTGAGGGCCACTTCGAGCAGGCGCACCCCGGCGCCGTGCAGGTGCTCGGCCAGCTTGGGGGCGTGTTGTGGGGGTACGCCGCGGAGAATGGCAATCAATCGGTGTTGCTCAATCAATTCGAGCACGCTTACTCCTTGCGGGACGTGTATTGCTCGTGTAAGTGCAGGGCTCCGGCGATGGCCGCCTGCTGGGTTGTCGTTTCGTCCGCGACGTCGACTTGCTGACCGCGCGCTTGAAGGTAGCGCTGCATGGGAAGGGTCATGGTGGAGCGTCCGTACAGCACCAAGTGCGGCTGGCCCATCAGGAGGGACAGGTCGAGGCTCGCGATCGCGCCCAGCAGGAAGCTGGCGGCGTCCTGAGGGGTGGCCTTGAGGAACTGGTCGGCGAGCCGCACCATAAAGCAAGCCCGGCTGAAGCCATGCTGCACGCTGGCGTTCAGCCCTTGGTGCCACCAGTGGTCATTCACTTCATGGAAGGTGTCCAGGGGTGGCACGCTGCTGCGGAGAATCGTGTGCATGGAGATGGCGGCCAGCAGTTCACCGTTCAGGTTGGTGCGGCTGGCGTGAATTCCTTGATCGTCAGTCCAGACGAGCTTGTGGTGCGAGCCGTAATGCATGAAGGTCACGTTGCCGGAGAGGCTCAGGAGGCGCCTGAGGCCAACCACCTCCGTTTCTTCGCCTCGCATGACATCCGCTTGCGCGAGGTCATCCAAAGACAGTGTGGACGGGAGGGTGCGGACGCCCGGGACGAAGAGCACCTCCCCGAGGTCAGTGAAATGATGAAGCATCAGGCTCGTGGCGAGCGCTTCGTAGGTGAGGGGTGCGTGGAGTTGTGGAACTTCAAGCAGCCCGACGTTGCTGGAGATCATCCCGGACGCGATGATGGTGGTGATCGAGCCGGTACGGCGTGCTTCACTCAGCAATTCAGCGATGGCTGCTCGAAGTTGATGGTTGACTCCAGCGCGCGCGACGTCCGCGGAACCGACTTGGCGTTCGCCGTGCCATACGACGTGATTTTGATCCCACAGGCGGAGCCGCGTTCGGGTGGTTCCGGAATCGAGAAGGGCAATCAAGCAGAACTCCTTTTCAATGGGTGGCAGAGTAAGGCGGCGGCTTGCACTTACCATTCAGCGATGCTGCCGTCCTCGTACCGCCAGATCGGGTTGCGCCACTGATGGCCAACTTGGGCCATTTCACGGACTTTCTCCTCGTTCACTTCAATGCCAAGGCCTGGCCGCTTGAGGCGCTCCACGTACCCACGTTGGTAGTGGAACACGCCGGGGTCGCTGAGGTAGTCCAGCAGGTCGGTGCCCTGGTTGTAGTGAATGCCGAGGCTTTGCTCTTGAATGAACGCGTTTGGCGTGCAGAAATCAACTTGCAGGGACGCGGCAAGCGCGATTGGCCCCAGGGGGCAGTGAATGGCCACCGCGACGTCGTAGGCTTCGGCCATCGCAGCGATCTTGCGGGTCTCGAAGATGCCGCCGGTGTGGGCCACGTCAGGCTGGACGATGTCCACGTACCCTTCTTGCAAGGCGCGTTTGAAATCCCAGCGGGTGTACATCCGTTCACCCGTTGCAATGGGGGTGCTGGTGTGTTGCACGATGTCGCGCAGTGCTTCGAGGTTCTCTGCGAGGACGGGTTCTTCGATGAACATCAAGCCGAACTGGTCGAGTTCCCGCGCGAGGACCTTGGCCATGGCTTTGTGCACACGCCCGTGGAAGTCCACACCAATCGCCACTTCCGGCCCGAACGTTTCTCGCACGAGCGCAACGCGCTCCACGGCTTCCGCGACGCGCGAGGGCGAGTCAATCCAGCCCATGCGCTCGGTGCCGTTCATCTTCACGGCGGTAAAGCCATGGTCGATCAGCCGTTTGGCTTCTTCCACCACGATTCGCGGGTTGTCCCCGCCAATCCAGGCGTACACCCGCATCCGGTCGCGTACGGCACCGCCGAGCAGTTCGTAGACGGGCACGCCGAGGGCTTTGCCTTTGATGTCCCACAAGGCCATTTCGATGCCTGAAATGGCGCTGCTGAGAATAGGCCCACCTCGGTAGAAGCCGCCGCGGTAGAGCGTCTGCCAGAGGTCCTCGATTCGACTCGCGTCTTGTCCGATCAAGTACTCGCTGAGCTCCTCAACGGCAGCTTTCACGGTTCCCGCCCGGCCTTCCACGATGGGTTCACCCCAACCAACCAAACCCTCGTCGGTGGTGATTTTCAAGAAGAGCCAGCGTGGAGGGACGGTAAACAATTCAAGTGCAGTGATTTTCACATGGCCTCCGGGATTGCATCAATGCACGCGGAGTTGCTTGGCGCCATGCGAATTTCTGGCGTCAAGCAACTCTCGGTGGTCTGACGGCTGGTCAGTAAGCGACGGGGGACTCGTCGCGCGCTTGTTCGCCTCGAACGCGTTTCAAGTTGCGCTGCCCGACGAGGAGCATCTGCGTCATCAAGCGTCGCGCTTCGTCCGGTTGGCGAAGGCGGATGGCGTCGAGGACCGCGAGGTGCTCTTGGGTTGACTGCTTGTGGGAGTTGTAGTTGTTGGCAAGGAGAATCTGCTTGGTCAGCGCGACTTCGAATGAGTTCGCGAGCTGGGCGTAGATGACGTTGTGGCTGGCGCGCAGGATGGCGATGTGAAATGCCACGTCGCCTCGCGTGGCTTCTTCAGGCGCCGCCCCGAGGTTGTGCGCCATTCGCAGGAAGGCCGCTTCGATCATCGCGACTTCTGCCGCGGTGGCTCGACGTGCGGCGAGTTCCGCCGCCATTGGCTCGACGACCAGCCGGACGTCCATCAAGTCGTCGATGAAGCGGTACCAGCCGGTCGTCTGGTCGATCCACTCCAAGACGTGAGGGTCAAGGAAATTCCATTGTTCCTGATCGAGGACACGGGTTCCGACGCGCGGGCGGCTTTCGAGCATTCCGCGCGTCGCGAGGACCCGGATGGCTTCACGAACGGCGCTGCGGCTCACGCCGTACTCCTGGCACAGCATCTGCTCGGTGGGGAAGTCCCGGTGAGGCGTGAATTCCCCACCCACGATCCGGCGGGCAAGACGGTCCACCAGTTCCTTGTGCACGCGGGGTTTGGTGAGTGTGGGTGGCGCGCTCATCGTTGGGTGGGTCACCGTCTTTCCCTTGCTGTCAAAACCCTGGGACCATGAGCAACTCATGGTCCCAGGGCGGGCGTTACTTGCGCAGGCCTTCGAGGACCTTCTGGATTTGGTCGATGTTGGTTTGGCCGATGGTTTTGGCTTGCTGCTCGTACACTGGCTTCACGGCGGCGCGCATCTTGGCGATTTCTGCCGGCGCGATCTCGTTGACCTTCATGCCGTGCGATTTCAGGGCGGCGACGGCCTCATCCGTGCGAGTGCGGGACGCTTTGCGCTGAGCGTCACGACCGACGACGGCGCAATCGCTGATGATCTTCTGCTCTTCCTTGGAGAGGCGATCCCACAGCTTCTTGGAGTACATCACCATAAAGGGCGTGTAGATGTGACGACTAAAGGACAGATAGTCCTGCACCTCGTACATCTTGGACGTCTCGATGGTCACCGGCGGGTTCTCCTGACCGTCGATCGCACCGGTTTCGAGGGCCGGGACGACTTCACTGAAGGGCATGGGCACCGGGTTGGTCTTCAGCGCCTTGAACGTTTCCAGGTAGATGGGGTTGGGGATCACGCGGATCTTGAGGCCCGCGAGGTCCTCCATCTTGTTGATAGGACGTTTGGAATTCGTGACGCTGCGGAAGCCGTTCTCCCAGTAGGCAAGGTTGACGAGGCCGAGGCTCGTCATTTTGTTCGAGATGTTGCGGCCGAACGCACCGTCAAGCACTGCGTCAGCTTCCTTCTCGTTGTTGAACAAGAAGGGAAGGTCGAACACGCCGAGGGCTGACTGCATGCCGACGAGCGCGGAACTGGATGGGATGACCATTTCCAGGGTACCGGAACGCAAGGCGTTGGTGGCAGCGACGTCATCACCCAGCGCGGCGCTCCAGAAGCCTTGAATCTTGAGTTTGCCGTCAGAACGGTTGGCGGCGCATTCTGCCATGGCCTTCACGCCCGTCGCGACCGGGTGGGTGTCGTTCACCCCGTTGGACACGCGGATCGTTCGGTTCTGAATTTGCGCGTGGGCGCTGACACTGAGCAGGGCGAGGGTGACGGGGGCGAGGATCGCGAACTTCTTCATACTTTCTCCTTTCGCGAGCGACTGAAGCGGGCGCACCTAACGCCTGCTGGACAGCCACTCAAGAGGGACGAGGACGAGTTGCGGAAACAGGATGAGCAGGACGATCACGAGGGTTTGCGCGACCAGGAAGGGGGTGACGCCTTTGATAACGCTGGTCATGGAGACCTTACCGACCCCACTGACGACGTTCAGTACCACCCCGACGGGCGGCGTGAGGAGTCCGATCGCGTTGGCCATGATGAACAGTACTCCGAAGTAGATGGGGTCGATGCCAACCTGCTTGATGACGGGCATCAAGACGGGCGTGAGGATCAGAACGGTTGGAGTGAAGTCTAGCGCGGTGCCCACCACCAAGACCAACACCAGGATTACGAGCAGCAGCAAGGTGGGGTGTTCGGTGAACGGGGCGAGGACCTTGAGGATCTCAGAGGGAATGTTCGCCTGGGTAATCAGCCACGCGGAGACCACCGCGGCAGCGATCAGGAACATCACCATCGCCGTTGTTTTGGCAGCGGTGAGCAGCACAGCGTACATGTGTCGCGGCTTGAGTTCACGGTACACGAAGGTGCCAATGACAAACGCGTAGACGGCGGCGAGCACGCCGGCCTCAGTGGGCGTCACGATGCCAAAGCGGATGCCGCCGAGAACCGCGATGGGCATCACCAGCGCGAAGAAGCCGTCCAGCAGGGATTTCATGCGCACTTGCATGTTTTGCTTCGGCAGGACGGTCATGGACGTCGTTCGGCGGGACACGATGGCCCAGGCGACCACGAGGGAAACGCCCATCAGCACGCCGGGCACAATTCCAGCCATGAATAGCTTGGTGATGGACAAGTTGGCGGCCACGCCGAACACGATGAACGCGATGGAGGGCGGAATGACGGGCGCGATAATGCCGCCGGCAGAAATCAGGCCTGCCGAGCGTGGCATGTTGTACCCGGCTTCGCGCATCATCGGAATCAGGATGGCCGCGAGGGCCGCGCTGTCGGCCGCGGCGGAACCGGACAGTGACGCCATGATCAATGCCGCGAAAATCGCGACGTATCCGATGCCGCCGTGCAGGTGCCCCACCCACGCCAGCGCGAAGTTGATGATGCGCTTGGAGAGCCCGCCAGCGTTCATCAATTCACCCGCCAGCAGGAAGAACGGGATGGCCAGCAGTTGGAAGCTGTCCGCGCCCAGCACCATGTTCTGCGCGATGATCTGTGTGTCGAACAGCCCCATGTACCACATCAAGGCAATTCCGGTGAGGAGCAGCGCGAACGCGATGGGTACGCCAATGGCCATTGACCCGATCAAAGCGGTGAGGAACACGGCGATGGTCATTCCAGGTGCCCCTTGGCGGTGTGGGTGACGTCCTCGTCCACTCGGCCCGCGAAACGGTCCAGTTCAGCTGCGCTGAGCTTGCCAGTGAGGGCCCGGTACAGCCGCGCGAGGGTGATCAATCCAATGCCGACCGCGCTGAAGTACACGATGCCGTACACCACGCCCATGTTCATTCCGCTGACGGGAGAGGTCGTGGTCGCGTTGATGCCGTGCTGCCGCAAGGTTCCGTCGAACAGCACCCAGGTGGTGAACAGAATCAGCAGGTCGGTGATGATCATAGCAATCCGACGCCCGTTGAGGCTGAATTTGCTGACCAGCATGTCCACCCCGAGGTGTCCGTGTTCGCGGGACACGATGACCGCGCCGATAAAGGTCAGCCAGACGAAGAAGAAGCGTGAGAGTTCCTCGGAGATCAGCAGGCCGGTATTGAATGCATACCGCAGCACGACGTTCGTGAACACCATGCCGACCATGCCAATCAACAGCAGAACGATCAAAAATTCCAGGAAGCGGAACAGCAGTGCTTCGGCCCGCTTCATTCCGTGGGCGCCCCGACTGCTCGCGCTTCGTCAGCCCGATTTGCGGAACAACGTTTTCTCATTCGAGGAGCAGTGCTCGTCATCTTGGCTTCGTCCTCCTTGGCGCGCTCATATGCATCCAGCTATGGGTGGCGGCCGACCAGGGTTAACACGGGGTGCAGCCTTGCACCCGGTGAGATTGTTGATTGCTCGACAATGTAACCGAGGCGGCGAGGCTTGTCAATTATCAGACATTTGGAGCGACTTGTCGGACCACAAGAAGAACACGGCAACCCGGTCGGTCAGCCGCTCGACACCACACCCCTGGCGACGCAAAACCTGGAAAAACCGGCGTGTTCTGGTGCGCCCGTGCCTCCCCTGAGCGCCGTTCTCTTCGACCTCGACGGCACCTTGATGGACACGCCGCCGGCCGTTGCGCGGGTGTTCCGCCAAATCCTCGCTGCCCGCGGCCACCCAGACGTTTCCCCCGCACGGGTCCGCGCCCTGGTGGGCACGCGCCTGCCGAATCTCCTCGCGACGCTCCTGAACGTCGGCGTGGACTCACAGGAAGTCGAGGAAGCCGTGGCTGACTACCGCCGCCTGTACAAACTGCACGTCACGCCCCGCGCCGAGGCGCTCCTGTACCCCAGGGGTGAAAAGCGGCCTGAATGAACTGCGCGGCGCCGCCTTCGCGCTGGCGGTCGCCACAAATAAGGTTCAGACGGTGGCCCTTGCCATGCTCGAAACAGCAGGCATCGCCCACTTCTTTCCGGTAGTGGTTGGATCGGATATGGTGCCGCTGCCCAAACCCCACCCGGCCTTGGGATTCCTCACCGCGGAGTGCCTGCACGCTCAGCCCGTGAATTGTGTAATGATCGGGGATACACCACACGACGTGCAAATGGCACGAGCGGCCGGGAGGCGCTCGGTGGCACTCACGCACGGTACCCACGACCACGAGCGCCTCCAGCCAGTCGAACCCACGATCGTGCTGCAGTCATACGGGGAAACCGTGAAGTGGCTCATCGCACAGGGACGGCAGGGACCGCGCGGAGAAACGTGTGCGCGGTCCCTGCCGTCCCTCTCTATCCGCCAAAGAACGCGGTAATCGAATCAACGTCGTAGACGCACCCACCCCACGTCCCACCACTGGCGTTCTGGAGGGCCGCCCACAGCCGCGTGTCATCCGGCAGGGCCGGGTCGGCCTGCAAATCCAGCCTCGGAGCGCGTGCCGCGAGTACGCGCTCACCCTCCTCCGCACCCCACACGGTTTCGCCGCGTCCCACCAGGTTCACGCTTCCCACCAGGTGGTTCCGGTCAACTTGAATTTCGATCAGGTCCCCGTCGAGGAGTTTCCCCACGGGCCCACCAGCCAACGCCTCCGGGCCCACATGCCCAATGCACGCCCCCGTCGACACGCCCGAGAACCGCGCGTCGGTAATCACCGCCACCTGTTTCCCCCACGGCAGGTACTTGAGCGCGGACGTGATCTGGTAAATCTCCTCCATGCCGGCTCCCATTGGCCCGCGACAGATCAGCACCAGGATGTCACCGGCCTGCACGGCCTGAGGACCTTTCCCTTTGATCGCCTCAATCGCCGCGCGTTCCGTGGTGAACACACGCGCCGGGCCGACCTTGCGGTACACGCCGTCGGCGTCCACGACCGACGCGTCGATCGCGGTGCTCTTGATCACCGAGCCCTGCGGCGCGACGTTTCCAGTGGGGAAGCACACGGTACTCGTCAGGCCCCGCGCGCGCGCGCGGTCTGGCGGGAGGATCACGTTATCAGGATCGACGCCGTCGCGGTCCCACATCAACGCCCGCAAGCGCACCCGCCGCTCAGAATGTTCCCACGCGTCGAGGTTCTCCCCGAGCGTCTTGCCGGTCACCGTCAGGCAACCCTCGTGGAGCAGCCCAAGCCGCCGCAAGTGCAGCATGACTTCCGGAACCCCACCCGCGGTGAAGGCCAGCACAGTCGGGTAGTCGTCCGGCCCGTTTGGCAAGACGTTCACGAGGCGTGGCGTGGCGCGGTTCACCCGCGCCCAGTCGTCCACGCTGGGGCGACGCAACCGAGCGGCATGCGCAATGGCGGGAATGTGCAACAAGAGGTTGGTCGAACCCCCAAACGCCGCGTGTACCGTCATGGCATTCTCGATGGCCTCATCGGTGAGGATGTCCCGGGTGGTAATCCCCCACGAGTCGAGGTCAAGAACCGAGCGTGCGGATCGCTGCGCCATCTCTTTCCAGATGGGTTGCCCGGAAGGCGCGAGCGCCGCGTGAGGAACGGAGAGTCCCAGTGCCTCAGCCACCACCTGCGTGGTGGCCGCCGTACCGAGAAACTGGCAACCTCCACCTGGTGTCGCGCACGCTCGACAGCCTGCCTCAGCCGCTTCCTTCAAAGTGATGAGTCCGTGCGCGTACCGTGCGCCCAGGGTTTGCACCTTACCGGCGTCCTCACCACCATCTGCGGGCAGCGTAACTCCACCAGGAACAATCACGGTTGCGAGGTCGGGGAATGCCGCGAGCGCCATCAGCATCGCGGGCAGCCCCTTGTCGCACGTCGCGACGCCGAGGACGCCGCGCCGGTTCGGCAGGGACCGAATGAGCCGACGCAGGACGAGCGCGGCGTCATTGCGGTACGGCAGTGAGTCCATCATTCCGGTGGTGCCTTGAGTACGGCCATCGCACGGATCGGAGACGTACCCGGCGAAAGGCAGGCCGCCCCGGCTGGCGATTTCCTCGGCGGCAGCCTGCATCAGCAGTCCAACTTCCCAATGGCCCGTGTGATAGCCCAAGGCGATGGGAGTCCCGTCCGGCTGCCGGATCCCACCCTGGGTGGACAGGATCAGGATTTCCCGCCGGTTCAGTTGCGCGGGATTCCAGCCCATCCCGGCATTCTGGCTGAGGGCGAACACGTCGCCGCTCGGACGGCTGAGCAGCATTTCCGGCGTGAACGGCAGGTTTCCGGCGGGCCCGGCTGCTTTGGTCTGCACGTTCAGGAGGTCGTCAGGGTGTGGTGTGTCGTCCATCATATTCAGCCTCCTTGTCCTTCCCAGAGCGCGGCGGGCGTGCTTCGCCAGGCGTGATCACTTCGCCAGCACAAGCCGGAACGAGTTGGTCACATTGCTGCGCCCTGCGCTGGGCGCAGCGCGTCACGCGTCCACTCGTCATCCACCAAGCGCCAGATGCCCAGCAGGTTGGCATCCTGAAGTTCGGGTGGAAGGCGGTGATCGCGAACGTTGTCGAAGCTGTACAGCGCCGCGAAGCGCGTGATGGCGGCAGGCAGGCCGACGCTGGTGAAACCGGGATGGGAAGTGGCGGGGTAAGGGCCACCGTGGTTCATGGCAGAACTTACCGCGACACCGGTGGGCATCTTGTCGTTCAGGAGTCGCCCGACCTTCCGGCGCACTTTCGGCGCGACTTGCGCGTATAGTGGTTCGTCCCCGTCGCCGCTGTAGATCGTTCCAGTAAGGTTTCCTTCGAGGACTTCCGCTGCGCGCCACAATTCCTGTTCATCGCGGGCAAGGACGAGCAGGCTGGTCGGGCCGAACAGTTCGGTTTGGAGTTCCTCCGGGGCTTTGAGGAACGCCGCGCCGGAGACGCTCAGAAGCGTATTTTCGAAGCGGAAGCCTGGCTCAATGGATTTCCCGCCCGTGACGACGCGCGCGCCAGCGGCGGTGAGGTGCGCGACGCCGCGTTCGAGTTGCCGTGGGGCTTCGCGGGTAAGCAGCACGCCGGCAGGAGCGGCTTCGAAGCGTTGCGTGGCTTCCCGCATGAACGCCTGCGCTTCCGGGCCGTCGATCATGATGACCAGCCCGGGGTTGGTGCAAAACTGTCCGGTCCCGACGGTGCACGAAGTGAAGAACTCGTCAGCGATGCCTTCGGCGCGCGCCTTGAGGGCGCCTGGCAACACGAAGACCGGATTCACGCTGGACATCTCTGCGTAGAACGGTTTCCCGGCTTTGTCGGCGGCGGCCTTGAGTGCCAGCCCACCACCGCGCGACCCGGTGAATCCAATCGCGGCCACCCGACGATCCGAGACCAGCTGGACACCCAGTTCGTTGGGTAGGTGGTACAGCATCTGCACGGCCGCAGCGGGAAACCCGGTTTGCACGGCAGCCTGCAAGGCATGCCCTGCCAGCAGGCGTGAGGTGGTCGGGTGAGCCGGGTGGGCTTTGGCAATCACGGGATTTCCGGCGGCGATCGCTGCGGCGAAGTCACCTCCTGCCACGCCGTTAAACGCAAACGGGAAATTGTTCGGTCCGAACACGACGACCACACCGTGCAGTGGGCCGAACATGGCACGCAGGTTGTGTTGTGTGTCAATGGTGGGTCGCGTCCACGTGCGTTCGCGCACCGCGCGCGCCGCGCGTCTCAGCTGGTTCACGGTGCGGGGAATCTCGGTGTTCATGTAACGCCCCTTGGCTGGCAGCCCGGTTTCCAGTTCGGCCACCTCCGCCAAGTCTTCGCGGTACTGCTCAATCCGCTCCGCATACCGTTCGAGGAACGCAGCGCGCGTCTCCGCCGGCAGGCTCCGAAGCAACTCCGCGGCTTCCCAGGAAGCCTGCAGGGCCGCTTCGACATCCTCCACTTCGGAGACGGGATACGTGTCAGAGAGATTCTCGCCGGTGGTGGGGTTGCTGGCAGTGAAGCTGGCTGAGGGTCGAGTCGCGTCGCGCCAGGCACCATTGATCAGGACGGGTTGCAGTTGCTCAGTCACGTTAAACCTCCATGACAGGGTTTTGGAGCACGCCGATGTGCTCAATCTCGATTCCGACCACGTCACCCGCGGCCAGGGTGAACGCCTCAGGAGGCACGATTCCGGTGCCAGTCAGGAGCACCGCGCCATGCGCGAAGCGTTGTGAACGCCATAAGTACGACGCGAGTTCCTCGATGGAACGGTTGAGCTGCCCTGTACTGGTCTCACCGGTGAAGACGTCCTGCCCGGCGCGCTCAATGCTCATGCGGATTGTAAGGCGCGTGACGTCTGGCACTTCGTCGGTGGTGACCAGGTGCGGACCGAGCGCGAGGCAACGGTCGTACACTTTCGCTTGGGGCAGGTACAGTGGATTCTCGCCTTCAATGTCACGGCTGGACATGTCGTTGCCAATCGTGAACGCAACGATCTCACCGCGGGCGTTCAGGATCAGGGCAAGTTCCGGCTCAGGGACGTTCCAGCGGGAATCACGGCGAATGCCCACGGGCGTGCCGGGTGCTGCGGTGCGTGACGCCGTTGCCTTGAAGAACAACTCGGGGCGTTGCGCGTCGTACACGCGGTCATATACGTCCGCGCCACGGGACTCGACCTTGCGGGCCTCGCGGCTGCGGCGGTACGTCACCCCGGACGCCCAAACCTCCTGACTGTCGATCGGTGCGAGCTGGGGTCCACGGACCTCCTCCGGCGTCACCTCCGGCAGGCCCCCCCCACTGAGCCAGCCGTCCAAGGTGCCTTGCAGAGCCAGATAGCGGCCGTCCCGTTCTGCCGCCCAGCACGGCGTGCCGTTCATTTCGATTTTGACGAGTTTCATTTCGCCTCCTTACCTGCCGCTGCAGTGACCCACAACTTGTTGGAGTCATTCATCGGGGAAGATCTTGCCGGGGTTGAGGATGCCTTGGGGGTCGAGGAGCTGCTTGATGGACCGCATGACGTCGAGCGCTTCGCCGTGTTCCGCACGCATGTACTTGCGCTTGTTCAACCCGACCGCGTGCTCCCCCGTGCAGGTTCCGCCGACCCCATGGGCGTACGCGACCATGCCCTTGAGCACCTCCTGCGTGCGGGCCCAAGCGGCCGTGTCATCGCCGGGCGCGTGAAGCGAGACGTGGTAGTTGCCATCCCCGACGTGACCGAGAATAGGCCCGTGAATGTCGTGTGCATCCAACAACCGCTGAGTTTCTCGAATGGCGCCGGGGAGTTCCGCAATGGGAACGCACACGTCGGTGCTTTGAATCCGGTGACCTGGGAACAAGGCGCGAATCGCGTAATACGCATGATGCCTGGCCGTCCACAAGGCGAGCCGCTCACCTTCCGTCGTGGCCCGTTCAAAGCCGTACCCGTCGGTTTCACCGCACAGGTCCATCACGAGATTCAGCTGGGTTTGAAGATCCGTCTCGTCGCGTCCTGAGAGTTCAATCCACAAGGTGGGCGTTTCGTCGTAACGGGTGTTCTTGTACGCATTCACTGCTTGGACGGTGTTGGCGTCCACCAACTCCAGGCGTTCCGGGCGCACTCCAGCGCCCATCACGAGCACTGCCGCTTGCACTGCGGATTCGACCGTCGGAAAACTCGCACGAAGGCTCGCGAGCGTGGCAGGAAGTGGGTGTAGTTTTACGGTGAGTTGCGTGATGACGCCCAGGGTTCCTTCCGAACCCACGAAGAGATTCTTCAAGTCGTACCCAGCGGAGGACTTTCGTGCACGACTGCCAACTCGAATGACTCGACCATCGGTCAGGGCGACACGCATTTCCAGGACGTTGTCCCGCATCGTGCCGTACCGGACCGCGCCAGTGCCACTGGCACCAGTAGCGGCCATCCCACCCAGCGAAGCTTCCGCCCCCGGGTCGACCGCGAAGAACAGACCATGGGGTCGCGCCAGGCGAGACAGTTCCGGATACAGCACGCCGGGCTCGACCGTTGCGCTGAAGTTGTCAGGGTCAAGGCGCAGCACCCGGTTCATCCTGGTCACGTCCAAGCTGATGCCCCCACGTACGGGGAGTGCGTTGCCTTCCAGGCCGCTTCCTGCCGCCCAAGGTGTCACCGGGACGCCATGCCGAGCGGCAAAGGCAAGGGTATCCACAACGTCCTGTTCGTTCTCTGCGAACACCACAGCGTGAGGCGGGTAGTGCTGAAGCGAGCCGCCCTCGTCGTATCCGTGGGCGTTCAAGTCTCCAGGAGCGCGGCTCAGCTTCGCACCGAGACGTGAATGCAGTTCAGCGAAAGCGTCATCAGTGGGGACCGTTGTCATTGTTTCACCTCGTCAGCGTCGTTGTGGAGGGTCGTGTGCAAGGAAGGCACGCCCGGGAGTGACTGGCCTGAAATGGCCAGGGAATCCTGGAGAGCGTCCTCCGAGCGAACGTGGTGTGGGCTTGGTTGGCGCGGCTCACGCTTGCCTGATTTCTTTGCGGATACCGTCATCAAATCCTTGGCGGCCTGGTCGAGGTGCCCGTGCATGGCTTCGGTTGCGGCCGACCGATCGTGGCGCTCCAAAGCCCGGAAGATGTTCCAGTGCAGAACCTGGGCGCGGTGCGCTGATCCGGGGAGAGCGACCGTGTCCCGCAGCGCCTCTTCGAGGAGGGCGCGTACGGGTTCGATGAGTGCGGCCAGGACGCGGTTTTGGGCGGCGCGGATGATCATCAAGTGAAACTCCGCGTCGGCGGCGTGGTACGCGTCTACGTCACCGGTAACGGTATCCATCCGGCGAAGGTGCATGCTGAGCAGGCTCAGTTCCCCGTCACTGATTCGCGTTGCGGCGAGAGCGACAATTTGCACTTCGAAGATTCCACGCGCCTCAAGTAGCTCACCATAGAGTCTGCTGGTGTCGCCGTCTTGCTGCTTGAACCGGAGGACCATTGGGTCGAGCACGTTCCACGCGGATTCTGGGCGGACCGTTGTGCCGCGTCCCTGCCGAACGTCCAAAAGCCCTTTTGTGACAAGCACTTTCACGGTTTCGCGGATGACGATGCGACTCACGCCGAACTCTGCCGCGAGTTGTATTTCCGACGGAAGCAGGGTTCCAGGTGGGAGCTGCCCGCTTGCGATTCGCCCGGTGAGTTCCTCCACCAACCGCTCGTGGTGCGGTCGGGGCTTGGCAGGCTGTGGAGTCACTTGGCCAAGATACAATACATATGATGTTTGCGGTGATGGACTACTCTGACTATGGAGCGCAAGCTGCGTTCGCTCGGGGCGCGCGCCGGCGTGGAGTACGGGTTGCAGCAGGTGCACGGCTTGCGTCTCACCAGCGGTACCCGCCTGTACAAGGTCAGCCGTGACATTTACGAGGTGCAGAGGCATCTGCGCCACGCGCATATTTCCTCCAGCGTGATCTACACTCGGTACGTCGAGCAGAGTGTCCGACGTTATACCGATGAGTGGCAACGCCCGTTCAAGGACGCCAAACGAGAGGCCGTTCAGGATGTGCTGGAGCTCTTAGCGTTGTCGGATCAGGTCCGGCGCGCCCGGTGGGACGGTCTGGACGCGCCGCAATGATTTGCATGAGCTGTCGCGGAGGTACGCTTTGACACGGAGGTGTTCAGAATTTTGTGGACGGGGAGGAGGTTTGGAAACGAAAAGAGGCTGAGCCTACACTTTTGTGACGCTTGTGAATTCAGGGTAGCCTGAAGGCATAATCCGGAGCCAGCACGCGGTCAAGGTTCAACGTGTAGTCCACGTAGCGGTTGATATGCTCCGTCAGATACGGGCTCACACCAGCCAAAGCTTCCAGTGGCACTTCGTACCCCTCAGCCAGCAGCTCTTTGACAATCTCCGTCAGCAAGCAGGCGGTGTGGAAGATGACGCAGTTGGCCGCCAGCTGGTTGTACTTCACCCGCTTACGCTGTTCGTCGCGGTCGTTGCTGGAAATCACGTCCCCACCAAAGGAAACCCAGTCCTTGAAGGCATTGAACTGCTCGCTCTTATTCACGGGCGCCTGGATGGTGGCGCGCAGTTCAGCGTTGGCCAGATAACGCAGCAGGGAGGCTGTCCGGACTGCCCGGCCAAGCTCCCGAAAGGCCACGTAGAGCTTGTTGCGTTTCCGACCCGCGCTGCCCAGCCTCTTCAGCACAGTCGAGGGAAAAATCCGGCCCGCCTTGATGCTGACGCATACCCGCAGCAGGTCATCGTAGTGCTCCTCGATCAGCGCCCAGTCGATGCTTTCCCCAAATAGGCTGTCGATGTGTTGATACCTAACCCCTTTGCAGGGGCGGTAAAACACCAGGTTCTTCCAGTCCCGAATCCTCGGCATCAGCTCGATCCCCAACAGGTAAGCAAGAGCGAACACCGGTGTGCTCTGCCCGTGAGTGTCGGCATGCACCGTGTTCGGCTGCAGATCGCTTTCGTTCCTGAGCAGGCCGTCCAGGATGAAGCGGACTTCGTACACCCCGCAAGGAATGAAATGCGAGTACAGCGCGATGTAGCGGTCTGACACATGGTAGTACCCGATGCCGCCGTACCCGCCGTAGCGCAGGTGGTACTCCGCCAGCAGATTCTGCTCGTACATGTTCCACTTCGTTCCATCCGCTGAAGCGCGCTCCCCGTCCCCCACACGCCTGGCAGAGCGAGCCGGGCGTAGGCATTGATGACCAACGTGATGGCCGCGTCGAGCGACTTCTCGGTGATGTGCCGCAGGTTGACCCACTCCAGTTGCTTGCGGTCCGTGCCGATCAGGCTCCGCGCAGTCTGGCTGGGACCCAGATTGCAGCCATAACAGAAGACCGCCGCGACATACCTGGCCTGAGCGTCCTCCAGGCGCGAGTCGAAGCCGGAGACTGGACCGAAGGGACGCGTCAGGCCTGTTTCGTTCGCTGCGGCAACAAAGGCGTCCAGAATCGCCACGTCCTTCTGCACCAGCCGGGCCTTGACGGCCGCCTCCAGCCATGCCAGCTTCGGGTGCGGCAGCTTCTTCTTCGGTTTGGTGAGTGTCGGTTCGCCCTTCTCGATGCGCAGAGCTTCGTTGTGTGGAAATGAAGCGTCAGTCTGCTGTGCAACTTCCCCAAGCCAGGCTCTCGTCCTCGCCACAAACGCCGCCCCCGCTCGTGGCAAGTCCGCCTCCTCGCAAAACGTCCCGACCAGGCGTTCAAACTCCTGGTCACTCACCAGCTGCTCGCGGTAATCGGCGTAGTCCCGTGCGCCCTGCACGCACAGGTCACCACTTTTGAGGTCCTCGCGAGCCTGCAGCATGACGCACGCCTCGAAATGCCGGCGGTGGAGCTGCTTCACCAGAGCGTCCCGGCGGCCCTGCCCGGTCACCAGTCGCCACCATCCCTGGGGAATCCAGGCGAAATCGAGTTGTTCGGCGCCAGGCACCTTGTTCGGTCCGACCAGGACCAACGACTCCGCCCGAAGATGCGCTGTTTCCAGCACGAACTGCAACGCTCCTTCCACCCCGGCGTCCTATAACTGGTGGTCTTGACCGTCAGGGTCCGGAAGAGCGCGTGCACCATTGAACGGGAGCTGGCGTAACAACGCCAGACGAACGGCGCACTGCTGTTCTGCACCAACGCCTCGTGCGCCTCGCAGGCCTCGATCACAGCGCCAGGCTCACCCAGCGCCTGGCCCACCACCCCCAACCGTTCCTTCTCGCTGCCTTCCCGCTGGTAAGCCACCGCGACTTCCTTGAGCTTCAGCACCAGGTCGTTCACCCGCTGCTGCGCACCTTCCCGGTCCGCCTCGAAGGCCAGCTGCGCGTCCCGACTGATGTTCCCCATGCGCCGCACGAACAGCTCGGCGAGCCCGTCGAGGGCCGCAGCATGCCGGACGTGCAGAAAGCACGCAGCCAGGGTGAAGCGCTTTCTGGGCTCGACTTCCTGCATGCGCGACGCGTTCAAGCTCTTCGTTTCTTCAGCAAAATGCAGCACTTTCGCTTCGGACAGCAGCGCCGCGACATTCGCGCCGACCTGCAAGCCGGCCAGCCACTGCTGGTGAACCAGCCACTCTTTGAGCTTGGTCAGCGTGGGCCGACCAGGTTCCCGCTTGAGGTCGTTCCAGAGCGTGGTCCCGCTGTCCCGACCAGGCTGCACGAAGAGTTGGCCCAGCGTGCCTCGATCCTTCTCGCTCAGCGCCGCAAAGACCAACTCGAACAACGCCCGGTGCGTCTCGCCACGAACCCGCTCGGCTGCTTCTTCCAGCACACCAAAACTGGGCAGTTCGAAGCGTTCTTTCACCAGGGTTTCGATGGCGCCATTGATCAGGTCACGCAAGTCCTGTTTTGTGAAAGCCAACTCCCGCAGGGTGCGCGCCATTACTTCCCGGCCGCCCTGTGCAAAGGGCGTGATGGCCAAGTGCTCACGAACGATTTTGCTATGCCGTGAGCGCGCCGGATTCATCGTACCCGGCGAGTCGGACAGGCAGGATCAGCAGGCCCAGGGAATGTTTGATCTGTTCGGTGATTGTTTCCGGTACGTCGCGCAGTTGTACAAAGTACCCCAGACGTTGGAAGGTCTTGAGCAGCACCAGGAAACAGAATTTGGCTGTTGCTTCCCGCGCGACGCGTTCGGCCAGCGCCAGCTCTTCCTGGCTGGGGGTGTAGATCTCAAGCAACTCTTTTTCGATCGGCTGGCTTTTCAGCCTGGGGTAGGCCGTCTCGTCCAACGTGGGCACGTGACTCTCCTTGTCAAGGAATTGATATTCTCAGCATAAATTACAGACAAGACAGGCCATAATTGGCGAAGAATAGACCTGGAGGACGGTGAACGGATGACTGAGAACAAAACACGCGCGGCATTCAAACGTGCCACCGGTACGCTCACCCCTGAAGCGCACGCCGTCCTTGCTGAATTCGAACGCGCACTGCGGGAAGTTGAAGACCTCAGCCCCCACCCTGCGTGCGTATCTCGCGGACCTCCGCTACTTCGCCTTCTGGTGTGAATCGGCTTGGCATGACGACGCTCGCTCAAACTCCTTCCTCCCGGAGCAGCTCACTACACCCCTGATCACCCGCTTCAGAACGCACCTGCAAGGCGAACTGGCCCTCAAACCCGCCAGCGTCAACCGCGCGTTGGTCGGCATCAAACGATTCACCGCTTGGGCCGAGCGGCAACACCGCATCCAGCGCGATCCTGCTCGTCCCGTTCGTTTCGTGCGTCTGGCAGCCCCGCACCCCGCGGCCTGACCGATAAAGAAGAAGACGCCCTGGTGCGCGCCGTCACCAAGCACGGTAAACTCCGCGACCGCACCGTCATCGTGCTGATGCTGCACACCGGCCTGCGGGTCAGCGAAACCAGTTGCCTCAAACGCCGGGATGTCACCCTCACGAAACGCAGCGGCCAGCTCACCGTGACCGGCAAAGGCAACAAAGTGCGTGACGTTCCCCTCAACAGCACCGCTCGTGAAACCTTGCACACGTACCTCCCGACCCTTCCCGAGAACGCTGTTTTCGTTTTTCCCTCTGACCGCCGATCGGCTTCCCTTTCCACCCGCGCGCTCGATCACCTGATCCGCAAATACGCTCACCTCGCCGGACTCGACCTCAGCCCCCACGATTTGCGGCACCGCTTCGGATACATGATGGCTGAACGCGTCCCCCTGCACCGCCTTGCGCAGATCATGGGTCACGACTCCCTCGACACCACCGCCCGCTACACCCGCGCCACGGCCCGCGACCTCCAAGCTGAAGTTGAAAAGATCGCATGGCGCTGAACGCCGGACAAGGAACTGATGCCTGACTCGCCCGTACCTCCATCCCCCACCTCGTCCGAGCTCACCGGGCAACAACGCGCTGATCAGCTGATCGCCCAGCTGCAGGACGTCACGGAACAACTCGCGGCGACAGGCACGCAGGCAGAAATCTTCGAGTTCATTTTGCGCCCCGCCCTGGCCGTGCTGGGCGCCACAGCGGGCATGGTGCTGCTGGTGCAGGGTGACGCCTTGAACGTGACTGCCCAGTACGGTCAGGACGCGGGCATCAAGAGCGTCTGGCAGGATGGTCCGCTTTCCGACCGGACGCCGGCCACCGCCGTGCTCCGGACGCGTGAGCCTTGGCTGGTTGAGCACAGTGAAACGCTGACCGCCACCTACCCTGACCTGGAAGCGCGTACCGGAGGCAAGGTGGCCGTCGGGAGTGCAATCCTTCCTATGTTTCTGGAAGGCCAGCCATTGGGCGTCCTCGTCCTGGACTTCCAGCAGCCCCATCACTTCACCGAACCGGAAACCCGCTTTCTGCGCACCCTCGCCGCGCAGTGCGCTGTTGCCCTGGGACGCGCGCAGCTCACCACCGACTTACAGGAGCAGGTGCGGAAACGCACCGCCATCATTGAACACGATGCCCGCGCGTACGAAGTCTTCGTGTCGTTTACCGAAGCGGTCGGCGCCCACTCGGACGTGCTCGCCCTGGCTCAGCAAGCGGTCGAGGTGTTGCGCCGCCGCTTTCCGGACGGCAGCGCCGCCTACTACGAGCGTGTAGGTGACCTCTGGAAGGCGCGGGTGTGGAGTGATGACCTGCGTGGCGACTTGCTCGCCTTGATCACCGCCGGGCTTCCCGAAACCCCACTGATCCGCGAAGTGCTGCGAGTACAGGACAGCGTGTTCGTGGATGGCTGGAACGCGACGCGCGAAGAGGTGGAGCACTCTGAGGAGTACGGCACGGCTGTCAACGTTCCCTTGTTCATGGCGGGCGAGGTGGGCGGCATTCTCGCGCTCGCGCTGCGGGACAATCAGCGATGGGCGGAGCAGGACAAGACGCTGGTGCACGCGGTGGCACGCGGCCTGAACCTCGCGCTTGAACGCACCGAATTCATCCGCTTACTCGAAACCCGGAACGTGGAACTCGACGCCCGAACCAAAGCCTTGCAGCGTTTCGCGATCCTGGCCCGCACACCTGAAACAGACGCGTTGGCACTCATCGGGCGGGCACAGGAAGCTGTCGCTGAGCTCATCGGCGAGGGCTTCGCGGTGTACTACCAGCTGGAAGGCGAATCGTGGATGCCGAAGTCCCAGGCCGGCGGCACCGAGCACGCCCCCCTGCAGGCGTCACTGTCGTCCGCGTTGCCGTACGACACCACCCACAACCTCCGCTTTCCCTGGGAAACCGGCCAGCCGCTGTATCAGGACCGCTACAACCCCACCCTCGACCACGACGTGCCAGGATCGGAGACCATCGCGTCCACCGCGACCCTGCCGCTTTTCGTGGGTACCGAATGCCACGGCATCTTCGCTTATGGACTCAACGTCAGTCGCCCCTGGACTCGCGGGGACAAAGCCATTTTGGAAACCGCGGTGAATAGCCTCGGTCTCGCGTTGGAACGGGCTGAGCACGCACGGACGTTGGAAGCCGAGCGGGCCGCCCTGGACGCCTTCGTGGCGTTCAGCGAAGCCGTCGGGACGCAAACAGATGTCCTCGCCCTGGCACGGCAAGCCATGCAGGCGCTCCAGACGCGCTTTCCAAACAGCAGCGGAACGTACTACGAACGCCAGGACGGCTTGTGGAAAGGCCGGGTGTGGACCGAGGACATGACCGATGAGTTGCTGGCGATGCTGCAGGCTGGTTTTCCGGAGGACACACCCATCCTCAGGGACGCGCAGCAGGCTCGGCAGCTGGTGTTCCGCGAAGCCTGGAATCCTGAGGAGGAGCGGGTGGAGCGCAGCGGCGAGTACCAGGCCACTGTCGCTGCGCCGTTGATCGTGCAGGAGGAAGTGCGGGGCATCCTCGGCTTCGCGTTGCGTGACGTCGCGCGGTGGAGCGAGAGCGACAAGGCGCTGGTGCGCGCCGTGGTGCGGGGCCTCACCCTCGCGCTGGAGCGCGCGGACGTTGCAGCTCGCCTGGCGGAGCAGAACGCTGAACTGGACGCACGCACCAGAGCTCTGGAAGGCTTCGCGAACCTCACGCGGGACCTGAGTACAGAAGCAAATCAGTACGGCCTGGTGAAGCGCGCGCAGGAAGTGGTGATGTCGCTGCTCAGCGACGGGTACGCGCTGTACTACGAACGGGACGGAGAGCGGTGGCGCAACCGGGTGCAGATCGGTGAGACTCGTAACCCGGACCTCCAGGCATTCATTGATGCTGGACCACTGGTGGGAGTCACGCCCAGTGTGGACGTGCCTTGGACGACCAGTCAGGCGCTGTATCAGGATCAGTACGCTCAAGGCAGCGACACTCCGCTGGAGATGGTGGAGCATGTCAGTACGGTGGCTTCGCTGCCCGTCCTGAGGCGAGGGGAAGTTGCCGGGGTGTTCATCGCGGTGCTGTTCGCGCAGCGCACCTGGGCTCAGGCGGACCGCGCGGTGCTGGAGACGGTGGTGCGCAGCCTGGGCCTGGCCTTGGAGCGGGCCGAGGGTATCGTCGCTCTGGCCGCGCGGACGGAGGAGTTGGTGCGTTCCAACGCGGAGCTGGAGCAGTTCGCGTATGTGGCCAGTCACGATTTGCAAGAACCCTTGCGCACCATCACCAGTTTCTCGCAGCTGCTGGCCTTGAAGTATCAGGGGCGTCTGGATGAAAAAGCGGACATATACATCCGACTGATCGGAGAAGCAACCGCGCGGATGGGAACGCTGCTGCAGGATCTGCTGGCCTTTTCTCGGGTGGGCGCCGGCGCACACCGGCAAGACGTGGTAGATATGCAGGAAGTGTTGGCGCAGGTGAGGCAGGACTTGCAGGCGCAGATCGAGCGCTCCGGCGCCACCGTGCATATCAGCTCGATTCCCAGTGTTATCGGGGACGGAACGCAGTTGCGGCAGCTCTTCCAGAACCTGCTGGGCAACGCGCTGAAGTTCCGTGATCCCGGGCGGGCTCCTGAGGTGTACCTGGACGCGCAGGACGAAGGGAACTTCGTCCGGATCACCGTGCGGGACAATGGCATTGGCATTGAAACGGAGTATTTCGACCGGATCTTCACCATCTTCCAGCGGCTGCACACCCGCGACAGGTACGAAGGCAGCGGGATCGGGCTGTCCATTGCCCGGAAGATCGTCGAGCGGCACGGTGGGCGCCTGGGCCTGAAGAGCAATCCAGGGGGGGGCACGGTCTTTTCACTGACTTTGCCAAAGAAAAGGGCGGCATGAGTGTTCAGCACAAGGCGGCGCTGCTCAGTGATATTCGGAGCGGCCCAATCTTGAAGGGGCTGCTGCCGGGCGGGCGGCAGGGGTGAGGCGGGTCTTACTCATCGAGGACCACGACGCCGACGCGCTGCTGCTGGTGGAGTTGCTGGAATTGGTGGGCGCGGACTGGCAGGTGGAGCACGTGCAGACCTTTGCGGAAGCTGCTCGATGTTGGCCGGGAGGAGCGTTCGATGTGCTGCTCTTGGACCTGGATATTCCGGATGGTTTCGGTCTGGAAGTGCTGTCCCGAGCACTGTTATTGGCTGCTGGGAAACCTGTGGTGGTTCTGAGCGGTCTGGCAAACCCGGAGGTCGCGGTGAGTGCCGTGCAGTTAGGCGCGCGTGGGTACGTGGTGAAGGGCTTTGGGTCCGTCCAGCAGCTGATGAAATTGGAGGAGCCTCTGCCGATGTCAGGAGGAGGCTGAGTTTGAACCTGCACGTTTTTATTCACAAACGCACAAAAGTGGCGGTTTAAGCCCTTTTCGTTTCCATACCTCGGGAGCGTTCATAGACGCTGGGGAGCCCGTCCTTCGAACATGATGGTAAAAATATTCAGCGCTGAGCGCCAGTCGTTCAAGGGTCTCGTCCAGCGCTCAGTGGCCCGCAAGATCGCCAGGTACAACACCTTCAACGCGGCTTCCTCATTCAGGAACGACCCCCTGGTCTTGGTGACCTTGCGCAGCTGAAAATTCAAGGACTCGATGGCCTGATTACAAACGACATTTTCTGTTTTGTTCGGCCTGCCCGCCTCAAGTTGCGCGCCTGGCAGCCGGCAAGAAGAAGATCGACACAAGGAGGTGGTTATGCCACGCCAAGCGTCGATCAAGCAGCCCATCCAGATCCAACGGACCATTGTCGAGCACCCCGACCTGCGGAAACTCGACCGGGCCTATCAGTTCCTGACGCAGTGGGCAACCCAGCCTCCCCAACGGGAGGTCAATGATGCGAGTAGCCCTGTACGCCCGAGTGTCAAGCAGCCGCCAAGTCCAGACGCAGACCATTGAACAGCAACTCGAACGCCTTCAGAACACAGCGAACGAGCGCGGCCACCATGTCGACGCCGACCACATCTTCCGTGACGATGGACTGAGCGGCGCCCGCCTCAACCGCCCTGGCCTCGATCGGTTACGTGACCGCGTCACACAGCACGACGTGGACCTCGTGCTCATCACGGCTCCTGATCGCCTGGCACGAAAGTACGTCCATCAGATGCTGCTCCTCGAAGAGTTCGAGAAGCGTGGATGCACCGTAGAGTTCATCGAACGACCCATGAGCCAGGACCCGCATGACCAACTGCTCCTTCAGATTCGTGGTGCCGTGTCAGAGTACGAACGCAGCCTCATTGCTGATCGGATGCGGCGCGGTCGCCTTGCCAAACTCAAAGCAGGCGTGTTACTGCCCTGGACCCAGCCTCCTTTTGGCTACCGCGTTGATCCTGCTTGCCCACGCGACCCTGCGGGCGTGCGCCTGGAACCGGCGGAAGCCGAACTCGTACAGCAGCTCTACGACTGGTACCTTGAAGAAGGCGCCACCTTCCTGGCGATCATTGCTCGTCTCAAACACGCGAACATTCAAAGTCCGAAAGGCAAAGCCTTATGGGTTCCGTCCACCGTCCGGCAAGTGCTGTGCAATCCCGTGTACACCGGCACCACCTATGGCAATCGCTGGGAAGCCATCCCGGCACGCTCACGGAAGTCGCCGTTCAAGCCAGTTGGAAAGTCCGGTCAGAGCCACCGTCAGCGGCCCCGTGAAGAATGGGTACCTATTGCCGTGCCGGCCATCGTCGAGCAGGAGGTGTTTGATCGCGTGCAGAGTAAGTTGTCGCTGAATCAGCAACGATCCAGGCGGAACAACACCAAACACCCCTACCTGCTGCGGGGCTTGGTCAGCTGTGGGCGCTGCCGGTGTTCCTGCCCAGGCCGGACGACCAAATCAGGCCAGTCATACTATGCGTGCAGCCTGAAAACCAACTACCTGCGCGCCGCAGGCAACGGTGTGGAAATCTGTACCGCTCGCTACACGCCTGCCCAGCAATTGGACGAGATCGTCTGGGCGGATTTATGCGCAGTACTCAAGCAGCCAGACTTGATCGAACTGGCACTGGAACGGCGACACGGTGGGGCCTGGTTGCCGCAGGAGCTACAAGCCAGGCAAGCGAACTTGCGTGCGGCATTGTCAGGACTTGAGGGCCAACGGCAACGCCTGCTGGAGGCTTACCTGGCCAGGGTGATCGAGTTGGGCGAGTTCGAACGAGCGCGGATGGAACTGGACCGCAAACGCGAGCAGATCGAGATTCAGCAGCGCCTGGTGCAGGTGCAAGTCGCGCAGCGACAGGAATTGGCACAATTGACGGACTCGCTGGAAGGGTTCTGCGCGTCAGTGCGCGAAGGGTTGGAGCATGCTGATTTTGACCGGAAGCGCCTGCTGGTCGAGTTGCTGGTGGACCGAGTGATCGTGGAGGAAGAGCATGTTGAGATTCGGTATGCGGTGCCGACCTCGCGGGACCGCCCGAGGGTTCCGTTTTGTCAATTGCGTTTCGACTATTTCAATCGCATTGGTTGTGTACACCACCTTCCTGATCTCCGGCGGAAACGCAAAGAACGGCGTGACCCTGGCCCAGTGGCGCTGCCACGTTGCCCCAACCGCCGGGTATTTGGCATCGTGCTTCTCTCGGAACGCGACGAGGGCGCGCTCGGCCTGCTCAACGGTCGAGGCGGCATAGATCGTTTGAGATCGGCCGCGACTGCTTTGTGTTCTTTCCAGTTCACGAAGGCCAGCGAGAGCCGGACCATGGACCATGTGGACGGTGCAAAGTTGCACCTGCGTCTTGGGGAAGACGGCTTCGATCGCCTCGGGAAAGCCCTTCAGCCCGTCCACGCAAGCGATGAACACATCCCGCACGCCCCGGTTCTCGAGCTCGGTCAGCACCGAGAGCCAGAACTTGGCTCCCTCGGGTTTGAGGGTCCACAAGCCCAGCACCTCTTTGGTTCCTTCGAGGTTCACGCCGATGGCCGGGTAGACCGCTCGGGGAGCGACCAGCCCGTCTTTGCGGATTTTGACGTGCAAGCAGTCGAGGTAAAGACTCGGATAGACCGCCTCTAACGGGCGCGAGCGCCATGCCTGAAAGGTCTTGCAGCTGATTCTGGATGTCCCGGTTCGTCATGCCGTGGGCGTACAGCGACGATCTTGTCGTCCAATCCCTCGAATCACCGTTCACCGTTGGTGCTTGGGTAAGATCGCGGGCTCGAACGCACCACGACGGTTGCGGGAACGTCGATCTCGACGCTGCCGAACTCAGCCTGCACGGTCTTTTTCGACTTTCCGTTTGGGGTGTTTCTTGTTTCGTTGGTCACCCGTCCGCCCGACTCGTGGCCGAGGTGGTGTGTCAGCTCGACGGTCGCCGCACCCCCGACTCGCCAAAGCTGTCGGGGGTGCGGCGACCGTCGAGCAGCTGGTCGAGGAGTTGCGGGTCAAGCTTCGTTTCTGCTGCTGGCATGGACACGTCCTTTCGTCAGATGCGGTTCCTGCCCCAGATCCACAAAATTCTGTACAGGCTCGCGCGAGGCCATGCCCCCCTTTCTTCACTGCTATCACCGCGAACGCAAGCATTCAGCCCTGAGGTACGCCACTCCTTGGGCTACCCTCACTTCACCGGCGTACGCTCGCGTCATCGCCTGAAGTCAAACCTGGAGCACGACCAGCTGCCTGGTGAAGCCGCCCGCGAGTACTTGCACCAAGTGAAGCTCGACGCCATCATCTCCAAAGGAAATCAGCGCAGCCGTCATAGCAAATCCAAGGGTAAGTCTCGCTTGGCTGCATGAAGCAAACCCACCGAGTAGGCGAGCTACAAGCCATCAACCGACCCACGTTTCTGTTTCTGCTTTGCGTGCACCTTCAACACCAGCGAGAAGTCGAAGGCCTTTGGTCCGCTACGACGAGCACTGTCCGCAAACGCCCAGGGTGACGCCCTACTTTTTCTGAAGGCGCGTTTGTAGCTGTGTATTCCCCCCGTGCCGACAAAGAAGTGACATCTCGTGAGCGGGTGGGGCGGTGTCTGGGCAGAGAGGGTGGGAGCGTGGCGCGCTGTAGCCCTGACTTGAGAGGCGGTGTAGTCGGCGTCAACGAAGAATAATTGTTTAAGCGGTATAGCCATCACGTCACATCGGGAAAGCCAGCCGCTTTTCAGCCGAAGCCATGTGGTCCAAATTCAGCTTCTCAGGGGGCCTTACTCGTTGAGCTTTTGCGGTCGCAGTAGGCGACGGGCAATGAGATTCGCCAGATGTCTTACCGTACGCATGAGCAGTGGCTTGAGCTCAAGAGGTTGGCGCCCTGGAGGCTACCGAACCATGCACTTTTATCACGCAGCGGGTGGTGTGTCACCTGCTGCCCATTCCTGCGGTTCTGCGTTGTCTTGGTGGAGCGAACAGGGGAGGGGGTATGATTGTCTTTCAAAAACAATTATCCTTCATTACAGGAGTTGCATGCCCGAACCCTTCCACACCGCCCTGCAAGAAGCCCAGTCATTCCTGCCAGAACGCGTTGAGCTGATCCGCCGTCACCTCAGCCAGGAACACGGCCTCAACGCCGTACTCGACCTGCTCGAACCCCACCTGCCCCAAGCCAGAGGAACCCGCATCAACACCCGCAGCGGCATCCGCATCTACCTTCAATGGGCCCGCGACCAGGGCCGCAGCGTGCTCCACCCGGACCCCAAGACCGGCGAGGATTACCTTCAGTACCTCAAAAGTCGCTACGACACCCAGGCCAACACCCTCAACAACCGCCTCAGCCAGGCGAGGAGTTTTTACAACGTTCTCCACGGGCTCGGCCACTCGGTTCCTGACCCGTTCGACCGCCTCGACAACCCCCGATACGACCCGGCAGCCCACCGCGACACCTACACTCCTGAAGAACTCATACGCCTGCTCGCCCACGCCGACACCGAAGGAAAAGTGATGGTCCTGCTCGGCGCGCACGCCGGACTCACCGGACCTGAAGTCGTCTCGCTGCGCTGGAGTGACATCAGGATGCACGGTGAGATCCTCAGCATCAAAAAACGCCTCGTTGAAGAACCACAAGAGCTGCTGGGTGCGCTCAGAACCCTGGCGCAGTCACGAGGCGTCCTGCACGACGTCCGCGCTCCCACGCTCTTCCAGAGTGACGGAAACGCACGCCTCTTCAGCTTCGAAAACGACAACGAACTCCGCCACGCCCTCTACAGCCTCTGTGGGCACGCCAACGTCAACTCCCGCTCGCCCCGCAGCACCATCGCCCGCGGCTGGCGCGCGTTACGAAACAACGCCGGCCTGCGCATCCTCGAGCTCACTGGGGACCCGGAAGTCGTGCAGGAACGCCTCGGGCTCGGCACACTCAAAGCCGTTCAGCCGCTTATTGAAAAACACAAACGCCAACAAAGCCGGTGAAACTCCCGTCGGATCCGAGCAGACGGAGTGCCTGAACGCGCTGGCGCTGCGTCTTACCAGCTTCGTGAAAGGCTACTGCGGATTGGGTGAGCACCGCGAAATATTTGATGACACCCACGCCAGGTGATCGCTTCCGGTGAAGTTACGACACCTGCACCAGGTCGCCGCTCCATCTGCTCGGCTCGCAAGGTAGTGGGAATTACGTCGTTGACTTCGGGGTGTCCCGCGCCGCACACGACGATCCGCCGCACTCCGCGCTCCTCACGCACTTCGGTTCGCGCGAAGTGGGCGGCCAGATCGCCAGTTACCACGCCGACCTCGCCATGAAACTTCGCCCGCACCTGGGGCGCGGACTGGAAGGAGTCGCGCGTCGACACCGCGCGACTCGCCTGGCTGGACCTCGACGCAAAGGGTGAGGAATATTGGCACACCATGACCCTCGCGGGCCGTTTGGCGCAGGCCAGTCATGAACTCACCCACACGCGGGTGCCGCGCGCCGTGGACGTGCCCGCCATGCAGTCCCTGTGGAACGGGCATAACCTCACGTGGCGGAACGGCAACACCATCGTGCACCGCGAAGGCGCCACCCCGGCCGAAGCGGGCCGGCTGGGCATCGTTCCCGGGTTGATGGCGTCCGAAGCGCTGCTGGTGGAAGGCTTGGAAAGTGCGCTCCGCTTGAAGCACCAGTCACGGTGCAGACGGTCAGTTGGGCCGCAGACAGGCGGAAAGGACCTTGTCGCGTGAAGTGGTAGACGCGCACCTCGCGGCAATGGGCGTGACGCGGCTGGTCGGCGGGATGGACTAGGGCCTGTTGACCAGGGGTAAAAAGAAGCCTGGATCTAAAATTCTGACTCCTCAAACGTCCCCACAACCAAGTGCCCCCATCCCACCTGCTCGATTTCCCCACCCGACGCCCAACGCGCGCCTCCACCCTTGATGCGGAACTCCGTGCCTGGAATCACCCATCGGTGTTCAAACTCCGGAAATCGAGCCTGCTCTGCCGACAGCTGCGATGGATCAAGCCACACCGAGTCGCACTCCGGACAAAACAGAAAGAGAGTATGACTGTCCGAGGCGCGGCGGAAGAACAGCGGTGATCCCTCGCAGATCAAGCACTCTGTTCCCATGTGGTAAGCCATCCACTGCTCCCCTCTGACGCTCAAGTAAGCGTTGGCTTGTTATACCGTGTCACCCTCAGAAAGCTACTCCAGCATGCTCGCCAAGGTGACCCAGCCCTCATACTGCGCTGCCAGCTTGTCGAACCGCGTTGCTACACGCCGATGGCGTTTCAAACGGTTCACCAGGCGTTCGATCTTGTTCCGGTCGCGGTATGCGGCGTGGTCGAAGTGCCGAATCTTCCCTTGGTCACGTCGTGCGGGGATAACCGCACGAATACGCCGCAGGCGTAGAAGGCGGCGCAAGCTGGGATAGCTGTAGCCCTTGTCACCGATGATTACGTGGGGCCGTGACCGCGGGCGTCCTTGAGCCGCTCGCTTGATTCGGCCCAAGTTCATCAAGGGCTCCAGGAACTTCGCTTCATGGCGCTCTCCACCTGACAGTACAAAGGCGATGGGTTTGCCTTGTCCATCTGCACGCAGGTGCAACTTTGTGCTGAAGCCTCCTCGGGAACGGCCCAGGGCTTGATGCTGCTGTCCGCCTTTTGCGCCTGCGGCACATTGGTGCGGGCGGATCACGGTGCTGTCGACGAAGTGCCGACTCCAGTCGAGTTGTCCTCGGAGGTCAGCCTCTCCTTGGAGTTGGTGGAGCAGGCTGCGCCAGATTCCAGTGAGTGTCCAGCGGCGAAAGCGGACGTAGACGCTGTTCCACTTACCGTAGCGTTCCGGCAGGTCACGCCATGGTGCGCCGGTTGCGAGGATCCAGAGGATTCCGTTGAGAACAGTGCGGTGGTCGTGGTAGGGCCGCCCTCGGGTCTGTTGTTGAGGCAGGAGGGGTGCAAGGCGGTTCCACTGCTCGTCGGTCAGGTCATGACGGCACAGTGCATCAAGCTACCACTTGGTCAACAGACCCTAGGCCCGTGGCATACAAGGACATCCACACGGTGGCGGGTATTCAGGAAGCCACGGGTTTGGTGCGGGTGCTGGGGCGCTTCCAGCCGAAACGGGTCCGCATGACCGGTAAACAGGGCGATGACGAGTAAAGCAGGATGGGCCGGTCAGCCTGCGGAGCTCCGAGAATCTCCGCAGGACGCGTGAGCACGGTTTCACCGTCCCAGGTGGCTTGACCGGGACTTCCGGTCGGAAGACGCGCGAATCAAGCTCACGCGTCTTCCGACTGGAGCAGTAGCTTCGCAGGCCGGCAGAACAAGCGCACTGCAGGCTCGGTGTTCGGTACGCTGGTGCCGTGAGGTCAAAGTGAACGGGGTGCGAATCATCGAGCGGTCGTGGCTGGCACGCGTCGCCCGGCGTAACCTCAGGGTGAAGCGCGTGGCGATGGTCCTCGGAGGCACCATTCACCTGAGTGGCGCCACCCGGGAAGAATTTCTGCAGAGTGACGCGTGGGTCGCGCACGAACTCGCGCACCTCGAGCAGTTCCGACGTTACGGGATCGTGCGGTTCGTGATGCTGTACCTGCTGGAAAGCGCCCGTCACGGTTACCACCACAACCGCTTTGAAGTCGCGGCGCGGCAAGCTGAGCGCGTCGCTTCTTCCGCCAAGGAACGGTAGGGCGCGTGGCACCCCTGCGACGTTTCAGGCCGGCGGGCACCTTGCTGGTCTTGTCCGCGCGCGGTCTGACCCGGCGTCCGGCACGATCGGTTGTCACTGCCCTGTGCGTCAGCGTTGCCACCGCGGGCTTGACGGTCTTCCTGTCCCTTGGGGCGGGGTTACGACAGGCCGTCGAGGAACAGACCAACAGCATCCGGCCGCAACTGCAGGTTTCGTTGGGAGGGTTGCTGCAGGCGCTCGCACCCCCTCCAACCATGCCCGAGCAGCTCCTGGAACAAATCCAGGCGCAGCGCGCGGCACTCGGCCTTCAGTTCGTCACGCCGGTCATCCTGCAGCGCCACCGGCATGCCGGTCTGGAAGTGACACTCTACGGTGTTCCCGCCGCGATTGGCTTCAAGCAGGTGTACCCGTACGCGCGCGTGCTGCGCGGACGTCAACTGATCCCAGCGGACGAACACGCGCCCGTGGCGGTGGTCGGCGCTCAGGTCGCCCGGCAGCTGATGGTACAGAACGGGGACGTCATCCCTTTGAACCGCAGACATCAGGTTCGTATTGTCGGTGTCCTCGCGCCAACGGGCACGGCAACCGACGCGTTCATCATCATTCCCCTGCGATCATTGCAGGCGATTCTGGAAGTGCGCGGCCTGATTTCCCTCGCGGCGGTGGAGGTCAGGCCGGACCAAGACGTGTGGGACGTGGCGAGAACGCTCGCGAAGCACGTGGACGCCGAGGTGCACACGCAACTGGAAGCGCGTGATGTCATGACACGCCTGCTGCGTGGTGCCCGCCTGATGCAGTGGGCGCTATCGGGGGTGGCATTGCTGGTCGCGTTCCTGACCGTCCTGACCACCATGACCATGGTGGGTTTCGAGCGACGTGCCGAACTCGCCGTGCTTCGAGCGCTGGGCCTGCAGCCCGGGCAGGCGGTGGGTCTCCTGCTGCTGGATGGTGTGCTCCTCACCGGCGTGGGCGGGCTGGGCGGCGCGCTGCTCGGCTGGCTCGCCGGCCACGCTCTCAGCGCGTTCACCATCGCGCGGACTGGTGTTCCGGCGGCCCTGACCACCCCAGGCGTCCTGCTGGTCGTGCTGGCGGTGAGTATTTTCATGGGTGTACTCGCGGCCCTGCCAGTCGCTTGGCGGGTGACTCGTGAGCCGATCGCACGGGCCCTCCGGTTGAACTGATAGGTCTTTTGACGTGGAGGTGAGGATGGCAAAATTGTTTGGGTGTTGATAACGAAATTCCAGGCTGCAGGGCCGGGTCGGGTGACGTGCATCGTTCATCGTTACCCCTGGGTGGCCCTGCAGCGATCTCGTCCTTGTCGCCCGCGTGACGTCTGCTGTTCTCCGTGTCGCTTGACCGCCCAGGAGGTGAGGTCAGCGTACCAGTTCCACGGTGACCCCGACGCTGAGGTCATTCCAGGCTCGGTCTGCCGTCATCACCGGTACTTTGAGGCGTTGGGCGAGGGCCAGACAGTACCGGTCGCCAAGGGAAAGTCCCTGGCGGCGCGTGATGGGCCGGAGGCGGGCGGCACTCAGGGCGTCCTCGACCGTGCCGATGTCCACTTTGAGCAGCTTCATGATGCCGGCGTCGGTGAAGGTCTGCAGGGAATCCTCGGGAGCGCTGCCACGTTCGGCCAGCCGGGAGAGCACTTCAGCGAGGTTCACCGCGTGAATGGTGGTGCCTTTTGACAGTTCTGCTTCGACCTGTTCAGCGCCGGGTTCTCCGAAGATGTACGCCAGCAGAGCAGAAGCGTCAAGGACCTTCACTGTTCAGCCTCTTTACGGCGTTGGGCAATGAAGTCATCAGTTTCACTCTCGACCTGCTTGAGGTAAGTGAATAGTCCTCGGCCTCGCCGTGCGAGCGTTTGAGGTGTGACCACTTCAGCGCTGCCATCCTCCTTTACGCGGAAGATCAAATTCTCGCCTTCTTTTACGCCTAAGGCTTCCCGTAATTCCTTGGGTAAGTTCAAACGTCCGTGTTCTCGAACCGAGACCGCGAATTGACTGCGTACCATAGTTTTTACAGTGTATCCGGTTTTTTCCGGTCAGTAGGAAGAGTGCAAAGCGGGCACGTTTTCCCGGCTACACCGAGTCGGGTGCGTTGCTGCTTGAAGGCTAAAAGAGTGTCCTGAGGTACATGCGTTGAATAATTCTTTTACGCTAATGTGTATTAGCGTAAAAGAATCACGGGCGGGCCGTTTTGAATTTCCCAGGTACGCCAACCCTCAAAACGAATTCGAGGCACCTTCACGGCGATTCTGAGAGCACCGAATTTTCAGGCCCGACCACCACGCACGCCAGGAGAACTCTTGCCCAGTTTCGAGCTTGACATCATCCGCCATGGCCCCGTCGACCGAGCTCACGCCTTCACCGCACTGCACGACGACGAACAACGCCGCTTCGCCGTCACGGCCGCCCGTGACAAAGACCTCGCCGGCCTCTGGACCGTCGTGGAGGCTTACCTGATCCAGCGCGGTCGCAGCGCAAGTCAGGCCAGCCCACACACCCTGCGCAACTACCGGCTGGGAGTGCGCGTGTTCCTCGAGCACGCCCGGACGCAGGCCTGGAACCTGCTCAAGCCGGATCGGCACGCCCCGCAACGCTGGGTCAACCTCCTCGCCACCTCGCACGACGACGGCCAGATCCTCAAACCCGCCACCGTGCGGCTCTACGTGCAAGGCGCGCGCGCGCTGTACCGCGCACTCAACTGGGCCGGCGCGACCGAAGCGGATCCGTTTAAGGAAGTGCGTCTTCCGAAAGACCCGGCGGACGCCCTCACCAACCGCCCACCCTACCGTGACGCGCAACTTCGCCAGCTGCTCGACCGCGCCACGCCGCCCGGCCACCTGGAAGTGCTGCTGCTGCTGTGCGCGCACGCGGGTCTGCGCATCGATGAAGCGGTCAACGTGCAGTGGAGTGACGTACGGCTGGGTGAACGTCGCCTGATCGTGCGGTCCGGCAAGGGCGGCAAGACCCGCCGCGTGCCCCTCAGCGACCGGCTGTATCAGAGCCTCAGCCGCCACCAACGTGAAACCCAGACCCTTAAACCTGCCGCGCTGCAAGGCACTCTGTTTCCGTATCGCACGCGGCCGGGCGCCCTCTATCACCTGCGCAAGTTCGTGAACGGCACCAGCGAACTGACCGGACTCACTTGGCAGGACTTTCGGGGCTTTCACGCACTGCGCAAACTCGCGGGCACCAAGCTGTACCGCCGCCGCAAGGACCTTGGGGCAGTCGCGGCTTTTCTGGGGCACGCGGACATCAGCACCACCCGCCGGTACGCGGAGATCACCCCGGATGATTACGAAGCCGACCTCGCCGACTGGTGATCGGCGACTGGTGACCGGGCCTCCTGAGTGTGATCGGGTCACCCCAGGTCCACCTTGGCTGGCGACGGGGACCATAAAACGATGGTCGCCACGATTCTGTGAAGCATCGCAGACATTGTCTGCGCGGTGTCCCGCCCACGTGGTGCTGCTCAAGCCACCCTGATGACCACCGCGACCACCGTGCATGACGGTGCGATGGCCGACTCACCCGACACCCGGTGAGGCGTCTCGATCAACGGGCAACTCCCGGGACGCGCCAGCTCCATACCGAGCACCGGCGAGTGACTCGCGGCCGTAACACCTCCTGGATCCAGGCGTCCGCTTGGACCAGCATTCGCAGCTCAATGGGCCCAGCCCCACACTTACGGCCGGTTGGTCCGGTAGTACCACTCGAGCCAGGCCTCACTGACCTGCGCCAAGCGGGCAATCTGTGCGGGAGGCAGGTCGCTTCGACGTAACTTATCAATCAGTCGGCGGGTGTCCGCATCGACGTACCGATGCTCGTGAGCATTGCTGAACTGCCGCTGACAGGTCGTGCACCGGTATACCTGCCGGCCAACCCGGTTCAGACCGGCCTTGCGAACCGTGCTTGAGCCGCACTGCGGGCACGTGGGGAACGGCATAACCCCTACTTTGCGCGCGGTCGTTTCAGGAGCGCGACATGCACTTGCGCCGCGAAGGCGCCTGCGGATTCTGTGGTGATGCTGACGAGTTCCCAACCATCGTCCGCGGCGGCGTTCAGTTTCTCCACCAGCTGGAAAATGAACTGCGCCTGTTGCGCCTGGTACTCCCAAGGCGTGATGTGGGTTGCCGCTCTGGAAGTGGGACGCAGAACGTCGCGTTCGACGGTGAGCGAGTCGTCGTGAAGCAACTCGAAGATCGCGCCTTCGATGGCGTCCGGGCCGTAGCGAGGGCTGAGGGCCCGGACGGCTCCGGCGTAATCGAGCGGTTGGCGCGAAAGAAGCTGAAGGACTTCGTTGCGGGGGTACGAGGCGGCGGTCATGCCCTAACCTTAACTAAATCTTCATCCCCGTGAGGCGCATATGTGGCATGAAACCTGCATCGGTCCAGCTCATGCCAGTTCCGACTGATCGGCCAGGGGTTGAGGCCGTTCACTCCAGTTTTTACAGGAGTTGAGGGACTCAGCGTTTCGTGCAGCGGCAACATTTGTAAAAAAAGCAAATAGTGTAAGAAAACTGTGAGTTCCTGCGCGATACAGTCAACCAAAGATTTGTTCTTGAGGCAAGAACTTGTGCCGGGCAATTTGACGATCGCGAGCACCCTCAGATGCCAAGCATCCATTCCGTCTCATGGAGGACCGATGACAGTTTTCAGGCGGTCAGCAAGCATCCTGCCTGCCCCTCACCCGGTGGGCAGGACCGAGAGACCCGACCAAATCAGGCAGATTCTGCCAATGTTTGCCTTGCTGGTTGCCGCGGGGCATTTCTTGTGGGCACTTTTCGCTCCCCGAGGACAGCTCGCCGAAGTGCACTTCGGAAACTCCATGTACGTGCTCGCGTTCGTGCCCGGCGCAATCCTGGCCTGGCGGACCTGCCGTTCGCTCGACGGCCGGGCCCGCCGTACCTGGCAGGTGTTTGCACTCATGCTGAGCGTGTGGGTCGCGGCGCAGGCAGCGAGTGGCTGGATCGAATGGACGCTGCAGCGCAACGTCAGCCCGACCTTCTCAGACGCCGCGTTTCTGTTCTTCCTGCCCTTTGTGTGCTTCGGTTTTGCCCGTTACCGCACTCATTCGCGCACCACCGGCAGCCGTCTGGGCTTCACCCTCGACACCATGATGGTCACCACGGCGGCAGCCACCGCCTACTGGCACTTCTTCACAGCCGAGGCGTTGCATGACGCCTCGCGGTCATGGACGGCACTCGTTGCCGCCATCGCTTTTCCGGCCGCAGACCTGGTGACCTTTGCGCTGCTCTTCAGCACGCTGCTGTGGTATCCGCGCAACATCGCTTCGCGCGAGTTTGTGCTGGTGTCCGCCGCGCTCGCCGCCTACGTCGCCGCCGACGTCTCTTACCAGTATCTGCTCCTCACGCACGGGGTCACGTGGTCGCATCCCACCAACGCCCTGTGGTCCCTGAGTGGCGCCTTGTTCGCGTTCGCAGCCGTCGCCGCGCAGCAGCGAAACCGAACTCAGCGGGGCTGGCACGATATCTGGCAGGAGCGCGCGAAGGACACCCTGTCGATCCTGCCCCATCTCGGTCTGCTTGCCGTCATCGCCGTACTCGTGAGCGGTCCCGGCGATGACGGCATGCTTCGCCGAATCGGCGTGACGATCGGTGTGATCCTCGTTGCCTTGCTGGCACTGCTTCGCACGACCTTCGCTCAGATGCAGGAACGCCACTTACAGCGCCTGCTCGTCCAGCAGGCGCGACATGACGCGCTGACGGGCGCTCTGAATCGCGACGCGCTGACCCAGCACGCCCGTGACGCGGCAATCGAAGCGCGCACACGCGCGACACCCCTGGCCCTGCTGGCGGTGAATCTTGATCACTTCAAGCTGATCAATCACAGTCTCGGGCAGGCGGCCGGTGACGTGGCCTTGAGGGAAACCGCCAAGCGTCTGAAGGGGTGCGTGCATTCTGACGACATTGTCGGACGGGTCGCTGGAGACGAGTTCACAGTGCTGTTGCGCGGCGCAGGACCCGACGAAGCCAGGCGGGTGGCTGCGACCGTGGTGGAAGCGCTCGCGCGTCCGTTTGAGCTCGGTGGCGGGGCTGTGGTCATGAGCGCAAGTGTCGGCATCGCGATGCTCGATTTGCGCGCTGCAGACGGAGCAGGGATGCTGTTCTACCAGGCTGATCTGGCCATGCGGGAAGTCAAACAGCACGGCCGCAACGCCTGGCGCGCTTATGAGGAGCGCTTGGAAGCAGGCGCGCACCGGCGACTGCAGCTCGAAACGCATCTCGCAGGAGCGCTCGAACGCGGTGAATTCAGCGTGCATTACCAGCCGATTGTCGACCTCGTGAGTGGACGCACGCGTTCTCTGGAGGCATTGCTTCGCTGGTCTTCGCCCGAACTGGGGACCGTGTCACCGGCGGAGTTCGTTCCGGTCCTCGAGCAGCGCAGTTTGATCGTCAAGGTGGGCGCATGGGTTCTGCGTGAAGCGCTCCGGCGTGTGGGTGAGTGGCATGCGGCTGGACATGATGTCACGGTGAGTGTGAATGTCTCCTCGCTGCAGTTTCAGCATGGCGATTTCGTAGAGCTTGTCCGCTGTGCACTTCGTGATACGGGCGTTTCGGGCTCAGCGCTGGTGCTGGAGTTGACCGAGAGTGCCCTGATCGCCGACGCAGACGAAGGAAACGCCACCTTATGCGCGCTGAGGACCCTTGGCGCTCGGGTGTCGCTCGATGATTTTGGGACCGGGTACTCCAGCCTGAGCTACCTTCACCGGCTCAGCGTCGACAAACTGAAGATCGACAAGTCCTTCGTGCAGATCTTGCCCGGCGATTGCGCGTTCATGGAGGTGATCATGCGCCTCACCAGCCACCTGCGGCTGGAGTGCGTTGCTGAAGGCGTCGAGTCCGAAGCGCAACGTGAAACGCTCCTGCAGCTCGGCTGTCCGTTCGGACAAGGATTTTTGTTCTCACGGCCTCTTCCTGCCGACATGATCCTGGCGTTTCTCGACGACATCCGGATTCCTCCGCGAGGAAACTGAACAGACAACATTCGGGTCGCCAACCTTGGCACTGGCCCGCATTCCGCCCTCTTGTTCCTGAATTCATCCGGATTCGGGTACGACGTCGGGGCTCTCCCCTGATACGCACCACACCAGGTGCGTTCGCCCATCTGGAGTGAACCCTTGGGACCGGTAGTGGAGTGAGACACGTCGCCTTGGCCGCCGGTCAGCTGAGGCGACGTTGACGATCGCAGCGTTGATGACGTCCTGTGGGCGCTGCTGGTCGGTGGTCATGAGCCGCAAGTGATTCCACGGGCCGGATGGCCGAAGGTCTGAGAACGAGTCCGAGCTCGCGGAAGCCGGCGGCCTTGAAGCGTTCGGCCAGATGGCGCGGTTGCCAGGTGAAAGTGAGGTAGTGCCCGACGCGGATGGTGCCGCGCTGGACTTCCGCGCGGTATGCGTTCGATTCCGGACGTAGCGCCGTTTGGGCCGTGTACCCGCGGGCATTCTGCCAGCTTCGCCGCTTCGCAGCTGGTGTGGCCGTTCGACGAGTATGCCGGTGAGCGCCAGCGGACCTCGCGGGCACTCCAGTCAACGGCTTTCCAACGGGCCAGCAGTTCGAGGAGCAGCGAACGACGTGACGTACGTTGCCGTGGTAGCGATCATGGTACAGCCCGTTTTTCCTTATCTCTGAGCATCTATTCAGATATACTGGCAGTATGAGCCGAGCCGCGACTGCTTCCCACACCGAGCCTGCCACGCTCGAATACTTCGTGGAAGGTATGGACTGCCCTACCTGCGTTCGCAAAATTGAAGGGGCGCTGCAACGCACCCCCGGCGCCACAAGCGCCCGCACCAACCTCACCACCCAGACCCTCAAGGTCACCCTCGACGAAACACGGACACCCCGCTCAACCCTCGAAAAGACCCTGCGCGACCTCGGCCACACCCCCAAACCCCTGCTTGGCGATGACGGTGAACGACACGAACATGAAGCCACCCCCTGGTACGCTACCCGCCAGGGCCGACTCGTCCTGACCACCGGTGCCCTGCTCGCCCTCGCATTCCTGTTCAGCCAAATCGAACCTCGCCTTGCTCCCTGGGGTTACGCCGCCGCCACCCTGCTCGGCACCTGGCCCCTCGCGAAGAAAGCGGTCGCGGGCGCCCGCGCCGGTGATCCCTTCAGCATCAACACCCTCGTCACCCTCGCTGCCCTGGGCGCACTGCTGATCGGTGAAGCCGCAGAAGGAGCGGTGGTCGTGTTCTTCTTCGCGGTCGGTGACCTGCTCGAAGGCGTCGCGGTCGGCAAAGCCCGCAGTGGCATCAAGGCCCTCGCCAAACTCACGCCCAAGACGGCCCGCGTCCTCAAGAAAAACAAGGTCTTCGAGCTGCCCGTCGACGCCCTCCAGATTGGAACGCTCGTTCAGGTGCAGCCGGGCGACCGCGTGCCCGCTGACGGCGTCATCACCGAAGGCACCAGCCACCTCGACGATTCTCCCGTGACAGGGGAAAGCGTTCCCGTCAGCAAGACCGTCGGTGAGACCGTGTACGCGGGCAGCATCAACACGGACGGCGTGCTCACTGTCCGGGTGGAGCGTGAAACGCGGGACAACACCATCGCCCGCATCATCCACCTGGTCGAGCAGGCTGAAGCCGGAAAAGCGCCCGTGGCGCGCTTTATCGACCGCTTTTCACGCGTGTACACACCGCTCGTGGTGTTGATCGCGACCCTCACCGCCGTGATCCCCATGCTGCTGATGGGTGAATACCTCCCTGACGCGCTGTACCGCGGTATCACCCTCCTGCTGATCGGGTGCCCTTGCGCCCTGGTGCTGAGTGTGCCCGCAGCGATCACCAGCGGCCTCAGCGCCGGTGCCCGGCACGGCCTGCTCATCAAGGGAGGCGCCGCCCTGGAAAGTATCGGCAGCGTGAACACCGTCGCGTTCGACAAGACCGGCACGCTGACTGAAGGGCGCCCGCGCGTGACGGACATCACGCCGTTGTTCGGCAACGAGCAGGAGGTGCTGCGCCTCGCTGCCAGCATCGAAGCGGGCTCGAACCACCCGCTGGCAAAGGCGATCATGGGGGCCGCAGCTGGCCTCGACGTGCCCATGGCCACGCACGCGCGTGCGCTTCCCGGGAAAGCGGTCACTGCCACCATCGACGGACACCCGTATGCCGTGAGCTCACCCCGCCACGCGCATGACACCGTCGGCCTCACCCCCGAAGTGCAGACCCGCCTTCAGGCGCTCGAGGAGCAGGGCAAGACCGTCGTGGTGCTGACGAACAGCGACGGACCTCTGGGATTGATCGCCCTGCGTGACGAACCGCGCGCCGACGCCAGGGCCGCAGTCACAAACCTCAAGGCGCTGGGCGTGCATCCCGTGATGCTGACCGGCGATAATGCCCGCACAGGCCGGGCCATCGCCCGTGACCTTGGTGTGGACGTGCACGCAGAGCTGCTCCCCGAAGACAAGCTCCGGCTTGTCGAGCAGTTCCGGCAACAAGGAAAGGTCGCCATGATCGGGGACGGGATCAACGACGCACCTGCACTGGCTGCCTCGGACGTCGGCATCGCGATGGGGGGAGGCACCGACGTCGCCCTCGAAACCGCAGACGCGGCGCTGCTGCATCACCGCGTGCAAGGCGTCACGGACATGGTGCGCCTTTCCCGTGCCACCATGACCAACATCAAGCAGAACGTCGCGTTCGCCGTCGGGCTCAAGCTGGTGTTCCTCTTCACGACCCTGCTCGGCATCACCGGATTGTGGCCCGCCATTCTCAGTGACACGGGCGCCACCGCCCTGGTCACCGCGAACGCACTGCGCCTGCTGCGCTTCCGTGGTGGACCCCAATGAGGTCACGCTGCACCTCCGCCTCACGGCGACCTACTGGAGACCTATGACGACGCCTTTCACAGCACACCCTGCCGGCGAGACGATCTGCGAGACGGCCTGCACACACCCTGAAGCCGTCGCGCGCGCCCGCCAGGCTCTCCCGGACGACGCGTGTGTCGAGGACGCCAGCGCCTTGCTGAAAGTCGTGGCGGACCCTACCAGACTGCGAATGCTTTCCGTTCTTGCAGCGGAAGAATTGTGCGTGCACGACCTGTCGCTCGTCGTGAGCATCAGCGAGTCCGCCACGAGCCATCAGCTGCGGCTGCTGCGCGCTCACCGGCTCGTGGCTTCCCGGAAGGTGGGCCGAACCGTGTACTACCGGCTGGCAGACCATCACGTGACGCTGCTGATCGGAAATGCCCTGCAGCACGCTCAGGAACATTGATGTTCGCAACGGTCGTAATCACCGGAGGACAGGCAGGTTCGCCGCCGGGGACTTCCCGCGTCAAGCAGCGTTCGACTGCTGAATATCCGAGGCATGACGACACACGGGAGGCGCGTGGCGATCCCGGGACGACTCACTGGTGCTGTTCACTCCTCTCAGATGTTGCAGTTCAGGGAGATGAGGCGAGAAGGGCGTCGTGAGCGGCATCGAGTTCCAGCAGCAGGGCAACACGTCGGACCTCAAAGACAAGCATCACCCGCAGTTGCTGAGCCAGCTTTCCCCAGTCGGGCCAGCTTCCCGACTGCTTGGGTGGCAAGTCGAGGTCCTGAAGGTGGCACAGTAGAAAAGCGAGTCCGGACAGGCACCACCAGCGCAGCACCCCCTGTTTCTTGGGCAGAACGGACGCCCATGAGGACGCCTGCCCGCTTGCTGTGCTGGGCAAAGCGAGAGAGCCCGAACCTCCCCTTGATCGTTTTGAAAAAACCCTCGATTTTCCACCTCCGCTTGCCGACCCGAGCGAGGTGAACGCCACCCATTTTGCGGCCCTGCATCACGAAGCGCTGCTCGCTTTCGTCATTCCGGTACAGCCACACCCAGGAAATGCACACTGGCTGCCGGAGTCCTTGGAGTTGCACCATGCTGCCCCGCACGGTCAGGTTTTCCACTTTGCATCCATCTGCGAGCCTGCGGTTTTTGCGCACACCCACGATCAGATCAAGCCCCTGGTCGAGGACGCCGTGGATGAAGTCGGCGCTGTCGAACCCACCGTCAGCATGAACACGGGCCTGCCGTCCTGAATTCAACAACTGTTTGGGAACGGTACGCAGCAGTTTCAGCGCCAACATGGCGGGTGAAGGAGTGTCTTTGCCACGCCACACCTGAAAGGTCCAGGGCAGCCGGAGTGGCCCGCAGCACAGGTAGAGCACGACCAGATGTACCCCTTGGACGCTGTTATACACGTGCATCCAGTCGTCGAGCTCCTCGAACTTGCCGGTCTTTTCGAGGCTGGTCAGGTCGATCAGCAGTTCCAACCTTGGGTGTTGATGTGGGGCGTGCTGCCAGAAGTCGAGCAGGGTTTGGTGTGCGTGCTGCCTCATCGCTCGAACCAGCAAGCGGGTGGACCAGCCGTAGTGATTGAGGAAGCGGCTCAGGGCGGCGGGCGACTTGACGGTGGCTTGTACAGGGAGCGGCCTGCCTTTGGCTTCGAGCAGGAGGTCGAGGAAGACCTGGAAGGAGTCGAGGTGCTGCTTGCGGGTGAAGCAAGCAAGGATGTCAGAATAGAGTCGTCTGGAACGCAGCTCTTTTGGATTCACACCCCACAATGGGGCCAAAAGTGCGCTCCAGACGACTTTTATCTAAACTGCAAGATGTGAGTAGACCCGCGGTCGGTTGACTGTTTGCGGGTCGTTGGGCGTCTTGGTTTGGAGGAGTCTGGCGTGGAGTTCTTGCTTGCCGATGTCGATTCCGAGGACGTACATGGCACCCTCCTGGTGGTGTGGTCACGTACCGGTTCGTTCGGCATGATTTTGCATGCAGGCTTGGGAGCCTTT